>JBKJZI010000303.1:0-10057 GCA_046715155.1 Chthonomonadales bacterium
CCGGTCAGGTTCTTGTACGACAACGCCTCTATGGGCTCCAATGCATGTTCTTGTACGCCAATATCTCCTCCGTAGGAGAACGATGGGCTCCGCGGACAGATTCCGGGAGGTTAACCGGTCCCTTTCATCCTGTTCTTGAATGTCTCTAGGGATGAAGCCGGAGTCCTGGAGGGTATTGCGTATTGCGTAACGCAACTCGTCAGGACGGTGATTGAGGGAGACGGCAAGGGTCTCGCTCGGTGAACGGTTGCTGGTCCTCCTTGTAGACAGATATCGGGCATTATAGAGGCTGGGCGAGGAGTTGTCAAGTGTCCACGCAAAAATATTTCAAGAATCTTAGGGGTTGCGCGCGAAGGACCGAACTACGTGGTGGGAACTATCCAGATCTGGTTGCGATACGCGAAGCTGATTCTCAATAGGGAGAGAATACAATGATCGCGACGAGCCGTCAGCATCCCGGGCCGACGCCATTAGGCCAGATTCCAGCGGAGTTACGGGAACGTCTGCAGCAAGAGGTTGCGCGTGCAAAACCACAAGCAACATTCAATTGCAGATTCAAGAAAAGGGCCCGTGACCGCCATTTCTTCATAGCTAACTTCGCTATCAATTCGCGGAATCGAGCCGTATTGGAAGGGACTCATCACAACGAAGGAGGTCGAGATGAAACGTGTTGTGGCACTGAGCGTGATCGGCGGCTGCGCGGCTGCCGGATTTCTCCTGACGCGGCCGGCCGGGGAGGTCGCGCCGCCTGTTACATCGTCCGCACCTCCGTTCCAGACGGATTCCGCGCGGCCCAACGTCGGATTCCTCGAGACGCGCGACCATCGCATCGAGTTGAAGACAGGCGGCCGATACACGATTCGTACCAAGGACGGGAAGGTCGTGGCGAAGGACATGACGCTGAGCGAGCTCCGTGCAGCGAAGCCGAATTTGCACCGGATCCTGGAGCGCGCCATGGCATCCGGCCGCAACAACGACGCCGGGGGTCCTTCGCCGGCCAATGAAGGGTTTGGAGCGGGAACGATTCTGCGGAGGCACAATGACGCTGGGAGTGACTGAGTTGGCTTGCCGAATCCGTTGGCTTCTCTTAGCAGCACTCGTGCTCGCGGCGCTGGCCGGATCGCAACTCCCTTCCGGAGCTCAAACGAGCGGGCAAATGAGGGACCGAGAACGTCGCGTTTACAAGCCGCGCGTTGTCACCACCAAAACCACGTACTGCATCCAGTTCGTGAAGCCGAAAGAAGGCGTCAACTACACTATCCAGGTTGTAAGACCTAATCCGAACATGCATTATACGATTCAGGTAGTTCCTCCACGGCATCGTTAGTCTTCGCGTTCAACAGTTTCCAGGCAGGCGGAATCCGGTATTTGTGGCAGAATCCCATTGAACGGAATGCGATCGTTGCGCAACGAATCCGTCGGGAGGAAGACGGCTATGGTGGTCAAGCGTGGATTGCTCGTCATATTTGCGGTTGTAGCGGCCGGCGCGCTCGGGCAGGGAGCGCAGGAGCTTACGCCGATGCCGCTGGACCGGGCGCTGAAGCGGGCGACCGAGGACGGCAAGTACCGGATGCTGCTTCGGCAGATCCGGGTGGAATCGGACGCCAAGGACTTCGGCATCTTCCACGACTTCGGATTCAACCGGCAGGCCACGTGCGCGGAATTCACCAAAATTCCACATGGATACTGGGTCTACGTCTACCCCTACTGGTACATCTGGCGTGATCGGGTAGCGGACGAGCCGCAGAAGCGTGCCTGGGGACCGGAGCAGGCCACAGGCCCGGCCGATACGCCGGAACCTGGAGACCGGCAGACCGCGTGGGCATCGGCGACTCAGGACGCGGACGAAGAGTGGCTGATGCTGGAGTACGCCACGCCGGTCCGCGCCTATTCCGTCCACATCTATGAGACCTACAATCCCGGCTCGATCGTCCGCGTCACCGGCTTCTCTCTCGATGGCACCGAAGTCGAGCTATGGCGCCGCCCTCGCGCCGTGGTTCCGCGGACGACGGGAGCCATCTTCCGCCCGGTCTTCTCGCGCCGAATCGTCACCAACCGGATCAAGCTGTACCTGGATTCCGGTCGCGTGCCCGGCTGGAACGAGATCGACGCGGTTCGGCTGCGGCAAGAAGGCGGCGGCCTCCAATGGGCCATCGCCGCCCACGCCAGCACCACCTACGGCGTAGCCGATGACCAACCCGACCCCCGCGAAGAGCGAATCCGCGCCCTGGAAGAAGAAAACCGCCGCCTCCGCCAGGAGCTGCAATCCCTCAAGCGCGGCGGCTCCCCAACCACCCGCCCCGAACTCCGCCCCGGAGCGGATTCCGGCTAGACTAACGCATCTTTAGCTTGAGGGCATGGACGTAATTGGTCCCTCGTGATAAAATCGGGATTGAGGAAATCCACATGACGATAACGATCCGTCCCGAATTAGAGAAGAAGCTGAGAGCCAAAGCATCGCGAGACGGTCAAGACCTGGACTCGGTTGCCGAATCACTTCTGGAATCCGCCCTTGAATGGGAAGCTCGCGATCGGGAGGAAGCTATAGCCGGAATCGGGCGTGGTTTGGCCTCGAGCGACGCTGGTCGCGTTCGCCCGGCCGCAGATGTGACCGCCGATCTCCGAGCCAAGTTGCCGTCTACGGCGGAATGACCTTCGCGGTCGAATACACCGATGTTGCGGACTTGCAGGTCCAAGATATATTTCTCTGGATCCTTGGCCGTTCACCTGACACTGCTGCACGCTGGCTTCGGGGACTTGAACGATCAGTAAATTCACTCTCAGAGTTTCCAGAACGCTGTCGCATCGCCCCTGAGTCCGATGTCTTCCACGCTGAAATCCGTCAACACCTGTTCGGCGCGTATAGGATCCTCTTCCGCCTCATGGACGTTGATGGCGACGGAAACGACGATACCGTCCGCATTCTCCACGTACGGCATGCGGCACGGCGTCCGTTAACCGATGAGGACCGGGACGAGGACGGATAAGCAGCCACTCACCCATGATCTCGACGGCTTAGAATCCGGTTCCGGGGATTCCCGGATGGATTATTACCGGGGGGTCCTTGAGGCCGGCGGCGCGGCGGCGAGTTTTTTCTTTGCGAACCTGGGCAAGTAGGCCGGGGATGGAGTGGGGTGGGGTGGCGGGGTCTTTGAATGCCTGGGCGAACACTTCCCAAAACTGTTCGTTTCCCGTGCGGGGGAGCTCGAAGTGGGAGTAGTCGAAGACCATAATTCCCTGCGTAGTGGCGGCCGCGGCTTGCAGCGCTGCCTTCAGCGCCTCCGGCCGGCCCGAATAGTCCGAGATCATGATTCCGCAGTAGATCCATGTCTGATCGTTGACAGCGCGGTTGGAGAGTTGGCCGGCGGCCTCGATAGACGCTCCCGGAATCCGCCCCGAGGCAATCGCGTCGGCAATCGTCGGAGAGGGATAATATGCTCCCGTCGTAAGCCAGTCCAGGAGTCCGGCGAATCCCGTCTTTTGGTAGGAGGGCGTCAGGAAGTGGAATCCGGCGCTGAAGTCATCCGCAGCCCAGTTGGAACCAAACGTCGGGTATTCCCCGTACCAGGACCCCGCGTAGACCGAAACCTGGGCCGATGGACGGATTCCCTTCACGAGCGCTACGGACTTTGCCAGCCAGTTCCGCAGCGTCATCGAGCGCCACAGCAGCCACGCGTCGAAGTACGGGCCCGGTACTACCCGCCGCGTCAATAGTGGGAAACTCACTTCGAACTTGAATACGTCCTCCGGCCAGCGCAGCTCTTTCCCGATATACTGCTCGAAGAGTTTGCGCGTCTCGTAGCTGAAGTCCGCGTTGATTCCGGCATAACGCAGACGGTCGTCGAAGATCACGCCGTCCACCGCGTAGTTGCGGACCACCTCTTCCACCATGTTCAGAATCCGCCGTTGGAGTTCCGGGTTGTGCGGGTTCACCATTAATGGGACCTGCTGTTCCGGCCGCTGGCCGATCGGAACGAATGTCGGAGTTGTCTCGAATGACAACAACTCGCCTACGCGCACATTATTTCGCAGAAAGTCGGCGCCCTGCCCCATGCCGAGCACCGCGCCCCCATCCTTCGGCAGCGTGGGATCCAGGGGCAAGAACTGCTCGCCCTGCAGTATCGCCGCCACCCGCGCATCCGGCGTCAAGACTGCCACCACGGACCCGGCTGTCGGACGCAGAGCGGCCAGGTCGGAGAAGACGGCGAGCTCGGTTTCCGTCCGGGGCGCGAGATTGGGACGATCCATCACGTTGAAGCCGGCGGCCCCGGCTCGGAGCAGTACCTGCGGCTCATACAGCGTCGTTTGCCACGCAGGATTGTCGTACCCCAGACCCTTTTTGAGGTTCCGATGGCCCTCGCTAAACGCGTTCATACTCGTGTAAAGCTGCAGCCCCGCTGCCTTCGCCTGCTTGACGAACTCGGCCAGTGCATCGAAATCCGCAGGCATCGAGCGGTCGAGCCACTCAGTCAACTTCGGCGCAAATTTGCTCGGATAGATCGTAAAGCCCACAATCGGCTTCACGTCAAGTACGATGATGTTGAAACCGGACCGCTTCACGCGTTCGATTATGGCGGCGACCTTCTCGGCCGAATTCATTCTGGTCAGGTTTGCGGTTGCGTCAATCCAGATGATCCGCGCCTGCGCCTTACGATTCCGCGTAAGGTTCTGCGCGACGCCGATTCCGTTATTGGCCTCGTCCAGCTTCGGCGCCGGCATGTGCGGAAACGGAATCCACGGCGCAACTTCAGCCGGCGGCGGAATCTGTATTTCCCCTGGCGGCTGCCCTGGAATCTGCTGTGCCCACGCCGCCGCGCCGAGCACAATGAGCGAACCCACGAATCCGATACTGCGCATAACTTTCCTCGTTCCAGCCTCTGCTGCGTAAGGTAACCCGAGATCTCCTCGTAATCGTACTCGTAATCGTAATCGAATCAGAAGCGGCGCGACCCATCATTGGATCGCGCCGCTCTCTAATTGGGAGTTGAAACGTCCAAACACCCACAGATTTACCGGCAGCCGGCTTTGTAAGGGTCCCAGATGCTCGTCGTGCTGCCGACTCGCAGGCCGTCGTCGGTGATGAGCTTTAAGTAGTTGATCGACTTAGCGTGGCCGTCCAGGAAGATCACGTTGATCTGCTCGTTGTGACGGCGCTTGCCGAGCTGCTCCGCTTCGAGGGTGCTGGGCTCGCTCAGCCTGCCGCCCGCCCATCGGAATAGATACGAATTGCCGATGTTCTTCCAGTAGCGCGGATAACTGCTTGTGGTTGGGTCTACCGGGGAGGTGGCGGTGCCGTAGGTCTCGCCGGCCAGGCGGCAGGGCGCTCCAAACGGACCACGCGGCAGGGTGTTGTAGTAGCTGCCGTCCACCATACCTACGGTATCCGCCGGGGCTACGAGCGCCGCCTGCGCGATTCCGGCGTTAGAGCGGAATACGTAGTTGCTGGCCGCGTAAGAGTTCTGCCCGCCGTAGCTGCGGAACGCCGGTTCGGTATCAGACCCGGCCGTATCCACATTCACCCAGGAGCTCGGCTTGGAGGCGCACTTCCAGATCTGGTCATTTTTGGTGTACGGGTACAGAAGCTGGTTGAAGAAGATGGGCCGCTTGGCGTTGTTGGCGACGAGAGGGTCCGCGGCATACGGATTCGAGAATGTACCGGCCGTCCCCTGGAATCGGTATCCATACAGCATTTCGTCGTAGTCCTGGCTGTACATCATCGTCGCGGTACCGATCTGCTTGGTATTGCTGAGACAGGAGATAGCCCGGGCCTTTTCTCGCGCTTGCGCGAAGACCGGGAAGAGGATGGCCGCCAGGATCGCGATAATAGCGATCACGACAAGCAGCTCGATAAGTGTAAAACCCACGCGCGCGTTACGGCTGGTCAAAGTGTTCTGCTCCTTTAGTCGGAAAGTGACGCGATGTATCAGTGGAGGGATTTTGTAGAATGACGGAGGTCGTCACCGCCCACTATTACGTGCATATCATATCACAGCATGTGCGGGCCGCGGAGTCGTGGTTCGTCAGCATGGATGAATCCTTAATCTATGAGCAAATGAAGACAGTCGTGGAGTCGAATCTCTGGGCGGTTCGTCGCCCGCACCGCCGTGTAGCGTTGACGGTGGGGAATGCCGGAAAGTATAATAGGCGGACGATAGGTTTTAGATCGCCGTGAATGAGTGATTTCGGGCCCGCACACAACAGGGCCGGCGGAACGTTCATGGGGATTAGTTTTGCCGCGCCTGGGATGCCGTCCAAATGCAGTCCAAGTTGTATCTTCGGCGGCCCAGGTGCGGAATGACGTTACCGAAATTGATCGGCGGGCCTGCTGAGCGTGCTCGCGGCTCCCGTTCACCGCAATCCAGGAGAATCCATAATGGCCAACGACGAGTCCCCGGCGGACGCCGCGATCCACGCGTCCCCGGCGGACGAGACTCCCCGCGCGGACGCGCCGGCGGAGCCTTCTGCCGCATCCCCACGTAGACGACCCACCCGAGCCCAGGCTACACGGCCCAAATCCAAGGCGGCCGTGCCAGAGGTCAAGGCTGTACCCTCAGTACCACCACCAACGGAAATGTCGAAGCCGCGTCGCGGAGTTCGCGGCCGCGCGACCGCTGCCGGCAAACCTGAGACAGGGGCTCCCACCAACGTTTCGCCTCCTGTCGCTGAGATCTCGGACACCGGCATTCTTCCCACAGCCCCCGATGTAAAGCCTGCGCGTCGCCCTTATGTTCGCAAGAATGCCACCCAGCGCCCTTCGCCACCCGCGAACGCTCCCGCGGAGACTACGCCCACAGTGCCGGTAGAATCGCCCGCGCCAACGAGTGTGCCCCGTCGCGGTCGCGGAGGCCGGAGGCCGTCCCAGCCACACACGTCAGTCGACTCAACGCCATTCATGCCGGAGTTAGTATTAAGAGAGGACGCGGTTCCAACTCCGGAGCCGCATCCCAGTGAACCACCGCCATCTCAAAGACCGAGGCGCGGCCGCCCGCCCCGGAGGACGGGGGAGATTCCGCCTCACCCTGCTCGGGAAGTGGCCGGACCTCCCGACGTCGCGCGTACGTCTGAAGTTCCGTTCAGGACACCCGCTCGCCGGGGCAGGCCGCCTCGCAAGGTGGAACCCGCCCTAGAACCGGTTCGAGGTGCGAAGATCGTAGTTCGGCGCGGACTGCCCGAGCTTCACATTCATGGGGAGGTCTATCCCCCGGCGCTCTTCTTCGGCAATATGGAGGGTCAGCGGGCAATTGAGCATGTCGCGAGCGAGGTCCGCCGCGCTGCGGGCGCGGGCGTTCATATTCATTCGACGCTCGTTGAGCTTCCCAGTCCACTTCCGCCGGACGATACGATCTACGACGATCTCGACGCGAGGCTCCAGGCGATCGTAGACGCGGACCCGAGAGCGTTTATCATTCCGAGGCTGGTTTTTGTACCGGCGCCCGGGTGGATGCGCGGGTATCCCAATGAAGTGTCTCACTATGGCGACGGAAAGTCTGCCGATCCTTCCATTGCATCCAACCGATTCTGGACGGATGTCGAGTTTGCGCTCGAGTCTATCGTGGAGCACCTCCAACGCACCGGATTCGGCGAACGCGTCATCGGCTACCATCTGGAGCGAGGCGAATGGTTCAACCCGGCCGATAACGGCTACGACCGCTCGTTCGCCAACCGTGAGTCTTTTCGCGATTGGCTCCGCGCAAAGTACCGGAACAGCTCTATCGCGCTTAGAGCGGCCTGGTTCGACGGAGAAGTCCAGTTCCACACGGTTGAGATTCCGCCGATGCCCGATCCGCGCTCGGAAGTGGCGTTCTTTGATCCGCGGAAGCAGCGCCGCTGGATCGATTTCCTCGAATACATGTCAGACATTACCGCGGATCGGCTCGTATCTCTCTCGCGCGTGATCAAACGCGCGACCGAGGATCGGGCGTTGGTGTCGGTCTGTTATGGATACACATTTGAGTTCGAGCACACGTTCTCCGGGCACCTGGCGCTGGACCGCATCCTGAAGACGCCGACCATCGACCTTGTCTGCGGGCCTCCATCCTACAAGGACCGGGAGCCGGGACAGGCAGGCTCTTTCCCGTCACCGGTGGATTCGATGGCCCTTCACGGAAAGCTCTGGATCTCTGAGGATGACACCAAGACCCATCTCGCGCCCGCGGATTCGACCGGTGATGACTTCAATCCACATCTTACTAACCGGTGGGATACCGAGCAAGTGCATCTACGCGCCATAGGCAAGGCGATGGCCCACCAAACAGGCATCGCCTGGATGGACCTCTGGGGCGAGGGTTGGCTGGACGGTGACGACATCTGGAATAGAGTAAGCTGGTTTGCCGGTAAGTATCGCGACTACTTGAGCGTTCGGAAAGCGGAATCGCCCGATGTCGTGGTTCTGGTGGATGAGCGAAGTCTATTCCATCTCCAGAAGGGTTCCGGATTCCTTAAGCGTGTTCTCCCGGCTCAACGAGAGATCATCCAGCGGTCGGGCGCGTCCGTTGGATTCTATCTTCAGAGCGATGTCATAATGCGCGGCTTCCCGACGGAAGCTAAGCTCTACATCTTCTTGAATCCGTACCGGCTGCCCTCCGACCAGCGCGCCGCGATAAAGGAGAAGCTGCAGGGCGGCGGCAAGACCCTGGTCTGGATGTACGCGGTCGGCGTTTGCGACGAGCGGGGGAATCCGGACGAAACCGCTCACGACCTCGTCGGAATCGCGGTTCGCCAGCAGTCCTGGAATGCGGAGATAGGCTCCCGGATCACGGATTCCCGCCACATCATCACCAACCGGATCGCCGAGCGCGAGTTTGGCGTCAAAGAACGAATCAATCCCTCTTTCTATGTGGATGATGATGAGCCCGGCCTGACGGTACTGGCGGAGTACGCTCAGTCGGGGCTGCCTTCCATTGCAGTTCGCGAGTTCAACGGCTGGCGCTCAGTCTTCTGTGGGGAGCCGGCCATGACTACGGACCTCTTCCGCGGATTCTGCCGATACGCCGGGGCGCACCTCTACACGGCCTACGGAGACGATTACGTCACGGTCGGACACGGTTGGATGACCCTTCACGCCGCTCGCGAGGGCAACCGCACACTGCTTATTCCCCCCGGCGCCGCGCTATATGACCTTACCGATTCGAAAGTCATCGCCGAAGGTGTGACCGAGTACAAGTTGTTTGCCAAAGCTCGGGCGACGAGGACATTCTTTGTCGGAACGCTGGACGATATGCGCAAACTCGGCCTGCCTGGCGCTGTAAAGCCTCGGGGCCGCCCCCGCCGGGCCTCGCCGGAGGAATCTGCCGAAACGCAGGCGCCAACACTCGTTGCGACGGATACGGAGATAAGACCGGTCGAATCGGTTGAGCCGACATCTTCCGCCGAAGACGCGGAATCCTCGGACGACACCAACGGGGATAAACTCAAGCGCAGGCGACGGAGGGGCGGGCGAGGGCGCGGACGGCGCGGCCGCGGTCCTGGTGAAGAACCGGCGGCCTCCCCGGCCGAAGGCCCATAGATTGGCAACCGACAAGGAGATCGTAGCCTTCAAGATTGGCGCCCGCGCGCGCAAGATGGCCAATGAAGACTGTCTGATCGAAGGCTACGAGATTCTGCAAACCGCCATCGCGGAAGCCGAATCCACCGGCGACGAAGAGATGGCCGGCAACCTCCGTCGCGAACTGGACAAGTACGAGCGCAAGTTCGTGGAAAGCAAGTAATCAGTTATCACTTATCAGTTATCAGTAAGAACCGAGACTGATCACTACTCGTTTCACTGACTACTGATTACTGATTACTGATCACTGATTACTGATGACCGACCTCGAAACCTATCTCACCCGGATTCGCCCCCGCCGGAAGATCGCCGGGATCGCCGCCGCGCTGCTGCCGTTCGAATCCGATGGCCGGATAGCAGAGGAGGCGTTTGCGAATCACCTTCGCGCCACCCAGTCGGCGGGACTCCTCAACGCCGTTAATATGGACACCGGCTATGCGAACTACCTCACCGATTCCGAGAGGCTTCGCCTCCTTCGGCTGACTCGCGAGGCGCTGGGCCCTGGCACGAAGT
>JBKJZI010000304.1:0-4665 GCA_046715155.1 Chthonomonadales bacterium
CCCTAGGGACATTCAAGAATAGCCACGGAATTCATTCCATGGTCGGATGAAAGGGACCGGTAAACCTCCCGGAATCTGTCCGCGGAGCAATTCGTTTCTCCTAAGGAGGAGATATTGGCGTACAAGAACATGCATTGGAGCCCATAGAGGCGTTGTCGTACAAGAACCTGACCAGGCCAAATGGCCATTGGCGTACAAGACTAAGCATTGATACGGCCCCGCCCGTCCCACCAAATCGGTTGTCATTGATAATTGATAATTGATAACTGATAATTGATAATTGCTCGGTGGGTCTGCAGATGAAGAACAAGGTAAGCAGCGGAATAGGTGATAAGCCAGGACGCCTCACTCGTTCGACTGTTCACCCCTTCACCTGTTCACAAACGGGGGCGGGACACGCCGTGGTCGGACGTTCGCCGTAATCACGATAAATCGGCCGGTCGCGCAACAGGTCCCAAGAGACCGCGCGACCGTGACTTCAACCGCGGTGTAAACCCGTCGGTTCCTTGACAACCAGGTCCGGGCCAAGGTGGAATCCGCGTCTTTCTCTGCGTCTTTGCGTCTTTGCGCGAGGCTCTCCGCCGTCCGTCGCGTCCTTTGCGTTCGTGGCGTGAAACGGAATCCGGAATCATTCGTGTCCATTAGTGACATTCGTGGTTCCGGAATCCCGCACGATAGAATCGGAATCCGTCGCTACACATAACCTGTCCGAAGGACATCGCTGAGTTTTCTGCCGGGCGTTTTATACGCACGATTCACGTCAAGCCGGCGCCGCGGAATCCGCTTTTACCTGCCGTTCCTTTTTCGGCTCGCGGAAGAAGATCAGGAAGATGATCATAACGGCGGTGGCGCCGAGGGCGGGCTGCATCCAGATGGTCTTCCAGTCGTGCAGGATGGGGCCGGCGACGCCCTGAATCTTGTGCGCTTCCATCAGGATGCCGGCGAGCATGGTGCCGACGAACGAGCCGATCCCCCACAGAATGAAGGCGATGAAACCCTGTGCTGCGCCGCGATTCCGCTCGGTGGATTCTTCATCCACGTAGAGCTGTCCGGCGATGAAGAGGAAGTCGTAGCAGACCCCGTGCAGCAGGATCGCCGCAAAGATGAATCCGGTTTGCGCCGCCCCCGACGCATCGACGCTCCCGGACAGGAAGAAATACCGCAGCGCCCAGGCGAGGATTCCGATGAAAATGGTCTTCTTGTATCCCAGCGACTTCAGCATGATAGGCAGCAGGAAGAGGAACACGACGTCCGACCACTGCGCGAACGTCATCTTGAATGCCACATTGGTCCACTGAAGCTCCGTCAGGTAGATCGCCATGTTGACGAAGTAGAAGTAGAGCGGGATGCAGATGAGGAACACGCAGATCACGAAGATTGCGAAGGACGGCTTCTTCATGAGCGCCAGGGCGTCCAGCCCAAGGATCTCGACCACGGAAACGTCCTGGCCCACTTTCTTCGGTGGCGTATGAGGCAGTGTCAGGGCAAAGGCCCCAAAAGCGATGGATACGCCGCCAGCCAAATAGAACTGGGTTGCTAACTGTTCGGCCTTGAGCGCGCTCACGGCACAGCCCCCGGCGATCCAACCGATGGCAGAGAGAATCTTCACCCGCGGGAAGTCTCACATCGCGTCCTGAAGGTGATGCAGCGAAAGCGAGTTCCCAAGTGCAAGCGTGGGAGCAAACAGCGCGCAGTAGACGATAAGCATGAGATAAAACGGCATGAACTCCTTCATCGTGGGGAGGACGCACAACGCCGCGCCGCCCAGGATGCCCAGCACGCCCAGCATCTTCTCAGACGCGAAGTAACGATCCGCGATCAATCCGACGAAGAACGGCGAGATCATGGAACCAATCGCAAAGGCTCCATAGGCCGCCCCAATCTGCTGCCCCTCGAACTTTAGCGTATTGGCGAGATAAGCCCCCATGCTCACGTACCACGACCCCCAGATGAAGTACTGGAGGAACATGAACGTGGAGAGTTGGGCTTTAAGTCTCGATTGCGGTACCTCAGGAGGCGGAAGATCGATCATTCGTTCGCTCCTAGCGGGTTGAGGATGGCTATCTACGGCTGATCTCTCATCGCGATGAAGGGCCGGCGTCATAGAGGACAACCTCATCTACGAGCAGTTGCGCCTCCTGGCCTTCATCGCCTTCCAGGAAAAAGAAGATGTCGTCTACCTTATTGCCTGCCGCGAATGGAGTGTTTGACCCGTCGTTGCGTTTCGCGTTGGCGGTGAAATCGAGATAGATGGTCGTCCAGGCGCCCTGCTTGAGTCCCTGGAGATGGATGTGGCGGTTGTCCATGTCGGTCAGGTCGAATATCTGGACCGTCATCTTAGAGGTCCCGGTCAAGAAGTAACGGAATCGGAGCTTTGTGCGCTTTCCGACCGGCCGCGGCGGCTCGATTTGCAGGGAAATCCACTTGCCCTTTCCTTCCTTTCGCGGAATCGCCCTCGCCACCTTCCAGTTCGAGCTGGGAGGCAGGTCCTTTTCCACGATCTCGAAGTCACCCGGCCAGTACTTCTCCTTCGGCCCGGTGTCGAAGGCGGCGAGGTATATCACGCGGTTTGGAAACGGCTCCGGCTCCGGCCGGGATGAGGGGTCGTCGGAAAATAGGATGATATCATCCACAAATAGGTGATAAGGATTCACTACTCGTTGCGTACCGAGGAAGACCTTCAGATCATCCATCCGCTCACCCTCGGCAAACGGATCCGGGCTGCCGTCGTTGCGGCGCGCGTCTCGTGTGAAGTTAAGCGTCGCCTCGGACCACCTCCCCTGAGCGAGGCCCGAAGCCTGAATGTGATTGTTGTCCTCGCGGGTTAGGCTAAAGAACTGGAAAGTCGCCGTATCCGTGCCTTTCAGAAAATACTTAAGATAGAGCTTGTTGACCTTCCCCATCCGCGGACCTGGAACCGGGTTGATCCCGGTAAACAACACGTCGGAGTCCTTATTCGGAGAGTCGCTCACTCCAAGAGCGGTAGTGTTGCCCGGATACTTTGGGATGTTGCGCGTCTCCGCCGGGCCGAACCAGGCGTAATCCGGCGTCCGGCCCTCGAAATCGCAGGCCGCCCAGATCCTATTCGGAAATCGGGCCGGCCGCTTCTCCCGCACCTTAGCGACCCCGCGCTGAGGCTCCTTGATAAGCGGCGACAGCGGGACGAACGCGGCCAGCGCAGCGAGTAGCGAAATCGTCAGGACCGGGGCCACGTTCATCACAGCCTTACCCCATTCCCAGAGCCGATCTTATCTCCGGAAGCTTCGAATAGATGCCCATGCCGCAAAAGATGGTGAACATGCCGATAAATAGGCCTATGGCTACGAATCGCCAGGTCGGCATGCGCAGCTCCTTCGGCAGAAACCGCATTTGGACGTAGAGCACGTGCGTGCCGAGGATGACGAAATTCATCGCGGCGATGAAAGCGCCGATGATGATCAATGTGAAGGGCTGCGCGGCGCGGATGGCCCACATCCCGAAGAGCGCGAAGGCGAGCAGAATCGGGTAGTAGACCTTTCGGATGTCGTCACCCGCCCACGTCCGGATCTTCGGCGATGCGCTCCAGGCGATGTCGGTGGCGGTGCGGGAGAAGGCGTCGGTGTTCCCCAGTTGAGTGGAGAAGAGAATCCAGAATCCGGTCAACAGGGTTAGCGTCCAGGCCAGGTTGCCGAAGAGGACGCGGATTCCCTCGGCCTGGTAGCTGGCGGCGGCCCAACCCTTGCTGATGTCGGTGCCGGGGGGTACGAACTGCACGGTCATGAGCGCCGGGAGGCCCATGCCCAGGAAGCAGCCGATGCAAAACACCAGAACTTGTTCGAAGTGGGTGAACCGCAGCCACTCCCGGAATCGGCCGATGTTCTCGGCGGTCCGCGGGAACATAGAGCCCACCCGAGAGACGTGGACCCGGTCGCCGCCCGCCAAACCCGAGATATAGCCGCTGTGCGCGGCCATGCCCCACCCCTTGTCGCGGACCCAGTTGGTTAGCGTGCCGTTGCCGAGCCCGCCCATGCCGGCGTAAGCTGCGAACGAGGCCAGCAGCATCCAGTCTCCGCCCGCCGGAATCGGATTCCCGCCCTGGCCGAGAAAGCCGACGAAGACCTTGCCCCAGGTGGAGAGGTTCACGCAGAACAGGCCGACGATCAGCAGGAAACCCAGTATCCAGGCGACCATGAACCACTCGGCGCGCTCCAGCGTCTTCTCGACCTTCTTGCCGAGCGCAATGATCACGAGGCAGGCGACGAACGTCATGGTTCCCCAGAAGATGATGGCCGGCTTGTCTGCGTCGGTGGTGAGGCTGCCCTTCTGCATGGTGACGATAGCGGTCGCGCCCGCCAGCGCCCATCCCGGCCACCCGATCTGAAGGAAGTATAGAATTCCGTAGACCGGCCCCCACAATCGCGGCCCTGGCTTCGTGCGCATGAATCCGGTGAAGATGGGCTCTCCGGTGGCGAGCGTATACCGGATCATCTCCTGATTCAGGATGGTCTGGAGGATGATAGAGACCGTGGCGACCCACAGCAGCGCCGCGCCGTACTTCGCGGTGACCGCCGGCCCCAAAACCCACTCCCCGCTCCCGATCGACATCCCCAGCGCGATAGCCGCCGGCCCGATCAGCTTCAGCGCGTTCTTAATGGTAAACGGGGGCGGGGCGGGAATGTCCGACCG
>JBKJZI010000305.1:0-7140 GCA_046715155.1 Chthonomonadales bacterium
ATCCACTTTCCAGGCGACACTCCGGAATCGCTCGCCTTGTTGGATCAATTCGACCTGAAAATGCTTAACATCTGTTACTCCCAGGACGCGCATGGCGAGTGGAGAGATCAGGCCGAAATCTATCGCTCGCTGGCGGAGTCCTATCCGCATCGCTACGCATGGTGCACGACCTTCGATCTTCCCCGCTTCGATGATCCGGGCTATGTAAAGAGCGTGATTGCGGGCATCGAGAGCGACTTTGCCGCCGGTGCGGTCGCATGCAAGGTCTGGAAGAACCTGGGGATGGGAGTCCGCACACCCTCCGGCGCAAGTTTCATGGTAGACGATCCGCTCCTTGATCCGATCTACTCGTTCGTGGCAGACAGTGACAAAACACTCTTGATGCACATCGCCGACCCACGAAGCTGCTGGGAGCCGCTGCGAGAATCCTGCCCACATTCCGGCTATTACCGTTCGCACCCGGAGTGGTATATGTATGGGCGCGAGAACGTTCCGTCACACGCAGAGCTAATGGATTCCAGGGATGCGGTCATCGCCCGTCATCCAAATCTAAGGATCGTTGGCGCCCATTTGGGAAGCCTCGAACATGATTTGAAAGAACTCGCTTTCCGGCTTGATCGCTTCCCCAACTTCGCCGTAGACATCTCGGCGCGTCTTCCCGACCTCGCGCGGCACGACACCTCCGAGGTTCGCCAATTCTGCATCCGCTATCAAGACCGCATTCTCTTTGGGACCGACCATGGGACGCGAGATCGATTCTCGCGCATGCCGGCGGAGGAGAGCGGCCGAGACCTGCGGGAGCTTGCCGACCGACTCCACGAACACTTCCAGTTCTTCGCCTCCGCCGAAAAGCTTTCTGTATGCGGACACTGTACTCATGGTCTGGCACTCCCACCGGACGTAGTAGAGCGAATACTCCGCACCAACGCTCAAACCTTGTATCCAGGGCTATAACGCTGAGAAATCAACAACGTTGATTGAGAAACGTCGCAGTACCCGTCATCCTGAGCGAGTCTTATTACCGAAGGATCCGCTTTTCCATGCGAATTGAAGCGAGGGATATATGAAGAAGGGTCTTTCACATATCTGCCTCGGACGAAACTCAATGATTCGAGACGCTCTCCAACTCTGCCGCGAAATCGGATACGACGGGTTGGAGATCCTGCTGACGGAATCAGGTGAACTGACAATGTCATCGTGGTCATCCGACTACGCGGCAATCCAGCGGATGAGCACGACCGCCGGCGTGGAGGTCACCAGCATCTGCGGCGCGGGCGACCTTACCGACAACGACCCGGCCGTGAGGGACGCTTACAAAGCTCAAATTCGGAAGATGCTCGAAGCGGCCGAAGAGTTGGGACTCGACACGGTCCTTGTTACCGGAGGGAGGACCAACGAGAAGGTCCCCTATGACGTCGCCTATGAGCGTCAGCTTGCCGCGCTGCAGGAGCTAGCGCCGGAGGCCGAGCGTCGCAAGGTGAACATCGGGCTGGAGAACATCTGGAATAAGCTGCTCATTAGTCCTCTCGAGTTTCGGGACTTTCTGGATAAGATCGGCAGCGACTACGTGGGCTGCTACTTCGATACCGGCAATGTGCTGCTCTACGGATATCCCGAGCAGTGGATCCGGATTCTGGGCAAACGGATCAAGAAGATACACTTCAAGGACTTCCGCATGGACCATAACGAGCGCCGCTACGAATGGTCGCAGCTCATGCAGGGCCAGGTGGACTGGCCGGCAGTAATGCGCGAGATTCGCGCCATCGGCTACGACGACTACGTTATCACCGAGGTCTGCGGCGATAGGTCCGTCTACGAAGAGACCTGCCGGATCATGGATACCATCATCGCGCTGCCGTGAAAGGAGGTATTGAGTGTTAACACTCAACACTCACCCATGAATTCAGTACGAATCGGAATCATCGGAACAGGCGGGATCGCCCAGTCGCACATTCGAC
This sequence comes from Chthonomonadales bacterium, assembly GCA_046715155.1. Taxonomy (GTDB): domain Bacteria; phylum Armatimonadota; class Chthonomonadetes; order Chthonomonadales; family CAJBBX01; genus JBKJZI01. Next base: position 1,959 of record JBKJZI010000305.1, read on the forward strand.
AACTGCGCGAGATTCCGGAGGCGGAGATCGTTGCCGTCTGCGATATCGACGAGTCACGCGCCCGATCTGCTGCCGAACCTCTGTCATCACGGGTGTATACCGATGGAGAAAAGCTGATCGGCGCCGAGCAGTTGAACGCCCTATATATCTGCGTCCCCCCTACCGCCCACGGCAACCTGGAGATTCTCGCAGCGCAAAAGGGCATCCACCTCTTTGTTGAGAAGCCGGTAAACCTCTCCCTTGTGGCGGCGCAAGATGTATCGCACGCGATCCGGGATTCCGGAGTAATGTCACAGACCGGCTACGTCCTTCGCTACCTGCCGGTCTTCATGCGGGCGCGAGACTTCCTGGAAAACAATGATATCGGCACGGCCCAGGTGACTCGGTGGAATGGACTCGTCGGCGCGCCCTGGTGGCGGCGATACGAGGAAAGCGGTGGACAACTGGTTGAAATGGCCACGCACCAGGTGGACATGCTGCGGTGGATTATGGGAGAAGTTGAGTCGGTATCCGCAAGCTATTCGCAGGACCGCCTCCTTCGCGACAACCCCACGGTCAGCATCCCGGACAGCCAGGCCGTATTGCTTCGATTCCGGTCGGGGGCCTCGGCAGCTCTCAGCATATCCTGCGCCATCGGCGGCGCCTCGCACGGCGGAATGGACTTCACTATCAAGGATGCCCGCGTAAGCATCCAGGGTGACCAGCTCATTGTCGATCCCCACGATGCTTACCCCCTACCCGACGCGCCCTCGGAGTATCTCGGAATCGATGAATCGTTCGTTCGCGCAGTTGCCACTGGCGACCGATCGTTGCTGAAAAGCCCATACGATGATGCCGTTCAGAGCCTCGCCGTAACCCTCGCGGCAAACCAGTCCGCGGAGAATGGTGGCCGACAGGTCAGGATGGATGAATTCACGCACCAGTCGTCAGGACCGGGACGGTGAAGATAGTGCGCGCGGCCATCGGGATCTTACTCGCGGTGGGAGTAATCATCGTCGTGGCCCGTGCCGGTGTTACCCAGAAGTTGATTCCATCCTGGTCCGATCGCCTCCAGGGCCGCGCGGCTCGCACGCACCTAATCGTGTGGGACTGGTGGGCACCCTCCACGAGCGAGAAGTACGCTGCTTACTTCGGGGCCGTGGAACGCGAGTTCGAGGCCCTCCACCCGGATGTGGACGTCATCTTCCAGTACGTGCCCTTCGACCAATATGAACAGAAACTGGCGACGGGCCTCAACGGGCACACCCCTCCGGATGTGATGCAGGCTTCGGTATCGTGGGCCGAGGGCTTTTACGACCGTGGAATGCTGCTCCCCTTGAACGCGTTCATGGAGAAGGACCGCGCGGAGCACGATCGACTGCAAAAGACCGGGCAAGTGGTTGACACTGGCGCGCTGGTTGAGAAACGACTATTCGTTGAATCCGGATGGCGCCACAACACGAAGCCGGACGGTACGGTCTTCGGGATTCCGCAGATTCTAGACGCCCAATGTCTCATCTGGAATCTGGACATCTTGCGAAAGGCGGTGGATGAGGACGACGCAGTTCAGCGAATGTTCGCCAGGAATCCGGATGGAAGTATGGATCTCGGACACCTGCGATGGGACGCCGTTCGAAACTGGGAGGAGCTCCGCCAGATTGCGCGTCGGCTAACGAAGCGCGCTCCGAACGGCGAGGTCCGCCAGGCCGGATTCACCATCCATGCTCACGGCAGCGAAGCGACTCCGTTCCAGCCCTGGCTCGCTGCAAACGGTTCGAACTTTCAGAATCCGGAAGGCACCAAAGCGCTTTTCGCGGGAGATGCCGGGGTCGAGGCGATCCAACTTCTGGGGGACCTCTACTGGAAGGATGGGGTCAGCGCTCCGTTTCGCCGCCAGATGATGGACGAGGAAGCCTTCAACGCGGGCAACGTCGCCTGCGCTATAGCCGGGACGTGGTCCGGCAAATACGTTGCGCGCAATACTGAAGGCCGGTTACGCTTCGACATGACTGCGTTCCCTCCCGGTCCCCGCGGCAAGGCCCACACAACGGAAACATGGGGAAACATGCTGGTAATCACACGCGGAAGCCGGAATCCGTCGCTCGCCTGGGAGTATGTCCGGTTCGTTACATCCCTGCGCGGCGCCCTGAGACTGTTGAAGCACACCGAGCAGAACTCCCCCCGGCTGGATTTCTATAGTACGCCGGAGTGGCAGCGGATGTGCCGGGAGCGTCCCTACTTACGGAATCTGCTTGCAATCTGCGCAAGCGGAAAGAAGCGCCGGCATACTCAGACCAACGCCGTGGAATACGCCACACGCCACTACTTCGAGACTCTCCTCCTACGCTATCCCGAAATCCAGAAGGGCAGCGGCCCCTTCCCCAGCGTGAAGCACGCTCTCGAACAGGCCGCCGCCCGTGTCAACCGCATTTACAGTAGATATAACGCCCAGGTCGCCGCCTGGCGCTCCGCGCAATTGCCATAAAGACCGGGGGATTCCGAATCCCCCGCTGACAATACAAAGAGTCCTCGAAGGAGGACTTGGTAGTGCCAGAGAGGGATTTGAATCCCGGAATCCATTCGGTTACATGTCGAATTGGAGAAAGTGATGAAACGTTCGCTGCCGGCGATGACCTTGGCCTTGGGGTTGTATGGCTGCCTTTCTGCCGTGCCTCCGATGTCTCAATCGGCCTCTAGATCAGACTTGGTCGATAAGCCGGCGGCCGTCCTCTTTAGCGAAAGCTTCGACGATCCCCGCCTCCTTGATCGTGGGTGGTACGACGGCACGAAATTCTCCATCTCTGAAACACAGCCTTTCGCCGGCAAAGGCAGCATCGAGTATACGTGGAAGACCGGAGGAACGCAGCCGTCGAGCTCTTCCGGAATCCGCCGACTCTTCGAGCCGACCGACACCGTATTCGTGCGGTACTACCTGAGGCTATCTAAGGGCTGGGGGTGGACCGGCCGTAACTACCATCCGCACCTTACCCATTTCATGACCACCGAGAACCCGAAGTTCCATGGCCCGGCGGCCAGCCATCTCACGACCTACATCGAGCCGGTGAACGGAAAGCTCCGTTTAGCGGCCACGGACATTCAGAACAAGGACGCGCCGCATGGTCTTACCCAGGGCCCTCTGCGCGGCGGTTATAACGGCCAGCTCTACGACAGCAAGGATGTCTTGTTCAACGACGAGAACTGGCACTGCGTCGAAGCCATGTTCAAGCTCAACACCCTCGACCTGAAGGCGGACAAGCCGCACGCCGACGGAATCGTCCGCGGCTGGTTCGACGATAAACTGGTCATCGACCGGACCGACGTAGTCCTACGCTCCACCGATTTCCCAAATATGAAGTTTAACCAATTCCTGCTAACGCCATACTTTGGCCCGGGCCTGCTCCCGCACGAACAGACACTCTGGATCGACGAGCTCGCCGTCGGCACAAAACGCCTGGGACCCATTCAAGCAAAATAGTGGTGTCTCGGCCCCAAGAACTCGAGCCGCGGATTCCATAAGACCTGATACCGACATATGACCATCGCCTTGCTCATTGTTGCAAGCTTGCTCTTACTCTTCGCAACATATGTTGTAGTGATGAATTGGGCCTGTGTCATCGTGAGCATTAGCAATAAGAAGAGAGGGATAGACCGACACCATTCCACTGTGCCACTGGTTTCTCTAATCCTATTCGGTATGGCTTACGTCATCTATCCCTGCCAATCAATGCGCTGGTTCGGAATCGTTCCACTGCTCGACATTGCAAACTGGGGTCTGCTCAGACTTCCTTTCGTTCTGTACCGTGAATTTCGAGACAATCGGTAGTTGATGAACTCTCTCAAACGCAGCCGCCTGGACTGGGCGGGTTACCTGTATGTGGCGCCCGCCCTGGTTCTCGTCTTCCTATTCAGCTTCCTGAGTATGGGCGTTAGTTTCTGGACGAGCCTGCACGAGTGGGATGCGTTCGCAGGCGGCGGGCGTTATGTGGGGATGAATAACTACCGGCGCGTGCTGTTGGAATCGGATTCCACCTTCTGGGTCGCGCTCCGCAATACCACCTTCTATGTAGCTATGGTCCTCGGCGGAATGCTCTGCACCGCTCTGCCCCTGGCGCTGCTCTGCCGAAAGGCGCGATACTTTCAAGGGTTGTTTCGCACCCTCTATTTCGTGCCCAGTATCACGCCCGGAGTCGTGGTGGCGCTGATCTTCTACCAGATCTTCGGCGTATGGGGCGGCCTGCTTGACAAGGAGTCGACCGCGCTTCCCGCGCTGGCCTTGATGGGAATCTGGAGCGGCGCCGGATACAACATGCTCCTCTTCCTGGCCGGACTCATGGAGATTCCGTCGGACTTCTACGATGCGGCCCGCATAGACGGGGCCGGTCCCATCGCGGAGTTCCGCCATGTAACGATCCCGCTGCTGCGAAACACCACCGCCTTCGTCACGGTGATGACCATCATCGGCGCGTACCAGGTCTTCACCTCGGTATACGTAATGACTCGCGGAGGTCCGGAACGCAGCACGGAAGTCCTGGCCTTCGGAATCTTCATCAACGCGTTCAACGTTGCCGGCCAGATGGGCTACGCCAGCGCGATGGCCTGGCTCCTGTTCCTCGTCATCGGCGCCTTCGTATTCCTCCAGATGCGCCTCATCCGCAGCCGGAGGATCTACGATGAATGAGGCTAGGGTACAGGGTGCCTCCACTCACCACTCACCACTCACCACTCACCGACGACGCCTCGGAACCGCCCTCGCGCTTATCGTGATGATTATGGGCGCGGCGGTTATGGCCTACCCCTATCTGTTCGCATTCGGCGGTTCCCTCAAATCGCGCGCCGAGTTCACGTCCGCTCGGGATTCGCTGATTCCGCCTCGGCTCCACCCAACGAAACTGATCGACCGGTATGTGCTGGGCCACGAGAATCCCGCTTACGATGCGGAGATGAAGCAGTGGCCGGTGTGGCGCAACTATGTGGAGGCGATCGTCTACGGCGGAATCGACCGCTTCGTCGGCAATAGCCTGGTGTACGCGCTGATACTGACGACGGTGAGCCTGTTCTTCAATATCCTTGCGGCCTACGCGTTCGCGAGGATGCGCTTTCCCGGCCGAGACCTTCTGTTCGGACTACTCCTAGCGACAATGATGATTCCGCACACCGTCCTGCTGATTCCTCAGTTCCTCGTGATTCAGCGGCTCGGGCTGGT
>JBKJZI010000306.1:0-16751 GCA_046715155.1 Chthonomonadales bacterium
GGAGAGGCGGGGGGATTATTTGGGGGCGACGGTGCAAATGATTCCGCATGTTACTAATGAGATTAAGGAGCGGATTGTGAGGGTTGGGGCGGAGTCGGGGGCGGATGTGGTGATTGGGGAGATCGGCGGGACGATCGGGGATATCGAGGGGCAGATTTTTGTGGAGGCGCTGAGGCAGTTTCGGAAGGACGTGGGGGCGGAGAATTGTTTGTTTATTCATGTGACTTTGATTCCGGCGGTGGGGCCGTGGCAGGAGGTTAAGACGAAGCCGACTCAGCATTCGGTGGCGAAGATGCGGGAGCTGGGGATTCAGCCGGACGTTCTCATCTGTCGGACACGTCAGACGCTGTCCGACGAGATACGAGAGAAGCTTTCGCTGTTCTGCGACGTGGAACAGGAGGCAGTGATCGAGGCGATGGACGTGGATACGATTTATGAGGTTCCGCTGAAGTTCGAGGAGTCGGGATTGGCGGAGCTGGTTGTGCGTCGATTGGGTTTGCCGCAGAATCCGCCGAATCTGGAGGAGTGGGAGCAGATTGTGGAGCGGATAAAGCGGCCGACGTATGAGGTGAGCGTGGCGGTGGTGGGGAAGTATGTGGCGAATGGGGATGCGTATATTTCGATTGCGGAGTCGCTGAAGCACGGGGGGATCGCTTGTAATTCGCGGGTAAATTTGCATTGGATCGATTCGGAGACGCTGGAGTCGGACAATTCGGACTCGTCGGACAGGTCGGACCTGGAAGCTCGGTTGAGTGGGATGGATGCGATTGTGGTGGCGGGGGGGTTTGGGGCGCGAGGGGTGGAAGGGAAGATCAAGGCGGTGCAGTATGCGCGGGAGCATAAGGTGCCGTACCTGGGGCTTTGCTATGGGATGCAGATGGCGGTGATCGAGTTTGCGCGGCATGCGTGCAAGCTGAAGGGGGCGCATTCGGAGGAGTGTGACGCGGAGACGCCGCACCCGGTGATCCATATCCTTCCGGAGCAGCGGCACGTGAAGGAGAAGGGGGCGTCGATGCGGCTGGGGACGTACCGGTGCCAGCTCGTGGCAGGCTCGCGGGCGGAGCAGGTGTATGGTGCGTCGCACGTTTGGGAGCGGCACCGGCACCGGTATGAGCTGAATAATGATTACCGGGAGACGCTGGCGAAGCACGGGATGGTTTGCAGCGGGCTGTCTCCGGACTACCGACTGGTGGAGATGGTGGAGATTCCGAAGCACCCGTTTTTCATCGCGACGCAGTTTCATCCGGAGTTCAAATCGCGGCCGAATCACGCGCATCCGCTGTTCCGGGGGGTTATCGAGGCGGCGGTAAGTCGGTCGAAGCGCCTGTATCAATTGCAGAGCGAGATTCCGCAGAGGCCGTTGCCGGAGATGGCGGAGATTCAACTGGACGCGATGGAGTAGCTCGTCTGAACTCGGATCTGTGGGAATTCGCGGATTTCGCGGATTATGGGAGACCGGGCGAGTAGAACTCGCGGCTGCGAAAGGCGAAGTCGATCTTCATCGTCTCAAAGGCGGATTCCGATTCCGTTAGAAGATAATGGAGCGGAAGAATCCGGCAAGGAGGCGGGAATGACGGTTGAGCAGGTTTATGAAGTGAGTGTGAAGGGACTGCCGCGAAAGGAGCAGTTGAAGCTTGCGTCACTGATTCTCCAGCAGTTGACGCAAGGGACGGATTCCGCAGAGTATGACGATGCGTGGAGCGAGGAGGACTTGCGGGAGTTGACCGCCCATTCGCTTCGATATGCGGCCGAGCAGTATCCGGAAGAGGAAGAGCTTGTTTAGCGCGGGCGACGTGGTCGTGGCCGATTTTCCAGGCGTTATCGGCGTAAAGCGGCGCCCGGCTGATGTGATCTCTTCCGACCTATACCACTCGGCCAGGCCCGACCTGATTATCGCTTTGATCACGTCTCAGACGGCGGCGGCTATCGGACCGACCGATCATCTGATCGCGGCCTGGTCAGCGGCGAATCTGCGGCTTCCCTCCGCCTTCCGCGCCTTCCTTGCCACAATTCCGGCGACCGATGCGACCAGGCCTATCGGACGATTGTCGGCTTCCGATTGGGCGGCGGTTCGGGCCCGGCTGAAAGATGCGATCGCGACGCTTGATTGACATCCAAGTCCCGGATTAATGATTTCACTCATTCCGGAATCGGCCCCGTGTCCCCCGTGTCCCCCGTGGTTCCAATCCCGAAACCTTGGGAACTACTCCGACTGCTCCCAGATCGCCTTCTTGATCACCACGTCGTCCGCGATCTTTTCTATGTTGCGGCGGAGCTGGGCGTTGGTGACGGCGCGGTTTTCGGTGGGATGGCCGATCATGAGGCGGCCGGATTTGGTGATGTAGAAGAGGCTGGGCTGGATCTGGGCGTTGGCCTTGAGCAGCTCGGCGAACCGGGAGGCAGGGGCGGAATCGGCGGGGGCGGCGCCCAGATTTAGGGTGAGCCAGAGATAACCACGGCTGGGGCTGATCTCCACGCCGATGGGCAGGGTCAATCCACCCTTTTCCAGCGTGACTGCGTACTTTTCCTTGCCGGGCTCGGTGACGATGTTCTTGATCTCGTATCCCAGCTCCTCCAGGCTCTTCTTGAGCGAGGCGGCATCGTGCTGGCCCGGCGTGGACGAATCCTGCGCGTTGACGGGCGAGAGCAGCGATATGGCAACCGCGACAGCCAGGACGGCCACGGGCAAAAGCAGACGTTTCATTGGGCGAAAGCTCCTCGTTTCGTAAGGCATAGATGTAACGGCACTCCGATTATCGGCTGGAGGGCGTCGAAAACTTAACGACGAGGGAGGGCTGGTGGAGTGGTGAATGGTGAGTGGTAGTGTGGCGGCGACGGTTCCGGCGGATGGGCTACAGGAGAGTTCGGCGGAAGCGGGGAAGTCATCAATTATCAATCTCCCGGGGCGGGTGGGAGGTCACTTTCTTTGGGTTGGCCGCAGAAGGGGCAGAAGTTGATTGCGATTCCGGTTTTGCCGTCCTCGTCCGGAATCACTTCGCGGTAGAGGCCCGGGCTAACCTCGACTACCTGAACGCCGCCGCTTTCGATGGCATCCAGCAGCGTATCGCAGCAGACCTCGACCTCTACTTCTTCCTCTTTCTCGGGCATAGCGCGATCCTCCGTGGCGGCTGTTACCGCAAGGCTTCGATCTTCTGAACATACTTGCCCAGGAGTCGTTCCGACTCTTCGCGGGTGGGGGCTTCGGCGTAGAGTTGGAAGAAGGGCTCGGAAGCGTCGGGCAGGATGAGGGCCCATGCGCCATTATTATGGACCTTGATTCCATCGGTCAGGTCAACTTCGCCGTCGGATTCCGCTTCCCTCGCCAACTCCCGCATGATCTTGCCTTTGGCGTCCCAGGGGCAGGCGACGGAGGCTTTGGCCAGCGTTACCGGCGGCAGTTCCCTGACGATCTCCGAGAGGTGCAGTCCGGTGGAGGAGAGCATCTCCAGCAGCTTTCCGAAGCCAAACATGGAATCGAAACCTGGGTGGAACTCGCTGAAGATGAATCCCCCCGCGGAATCACCGGCGAAGTGAACGGCTGGGGCGGCCTTATCACTGCCAGCGCAGAGCGCCATTAACGAACGTACGTCCGCCTTGCTGCGAGTTACGTGGCCCTCGTGAAGCGACACCAGGGCTTCGATGTGTCCGGGAGCGGTTACGGGGACTCCGATCTGCGCGCGGGGGTGAGTTCGGGCAACCAGGACGCAGTAGAGCGCCAGCAGCATTTCGTCCTCTATTACCGCGCCGTCCTCGCCCACCAGTGTGAGTCGCTCGCCGTTGTTCTGGAAGATCACGCCAAGGTCCGCCTTGAGAGTCTGGACGATCTGCGAGAGGTTTGGCAGGTGGGATGCTCGCGCCTCGCCGGTCTTGGGTGATTTCGTGGCGTCGACGTACGCGTTTAGGGCGATCACGTCGCCGCCAAGGAGGCCCAGAATCTGGGGAAATACGGTGGATAGGCGGCCGAAGCTGAAGTCGACGACCACTTTGGGCCGCGCGGATTCGATGATTTCGGAGTTGATGTGGCGCCCATAGCTCTCGGCGTACTGCTCCACGCTGCGGGAGGCGAATTCGAGATTTCCGATCTGCTCGATGTCTGCTCGGCCGAAGTCCTCGCGGAAGAAGATGGTCTCCAGCTTCCGCTCGGCTGCTTTGGAGAGGTAGATTCCGTTTTCGTCCAAGAACTCGATGAGGAGCAGGCGCGGATTGTTGGGGGCGGGCCGCACGTACATTCCGCCGGCCGCGCCGGTGCCGCGCAGCATGTGGCGCATGATGGGGAGCGGCATCGAACGCAGGTCCAGGATATTGCACCCGACGGACATGATTCCGGAGATCATGGCGCGCTTGATCATCCGCGAGGCGAGCCCGGAATCGCGGGCAGTTACAATTGTATTTCCCCGCTTGAGGTATGCGCCGAAGCAGGCTGCGAGCTTAGCTGCGAATTCCGGCGTCAGCTCAATGTTGGCAATGCCCATCACTCCCTGGCCCCGAAACAGCCCGCCGAGCCACTTCTGGCCCCAGATGAGACTCATAGTCACGATGGAGCCTGCTTCGATGATTTTGTCGGGCCAGAGCTTTATCTGAGCGCGGATGGTGCTGTCGCGCTCGATACGGCAGCGCTCACCTATGACCGCGCCCTCATGGACGTTGCAGTCGCGCTGGATGGTGACGTGGCCACAAACCGTACAGGCTTCCAGGCGGCTGTGGGATCCGACGTAGACGTTGTCCCAGAGGATGGAGCGGTTGACGACGGCGTAGTCTTCGATGATCGCGTTGTCGCCGATGACCGCGTAGGGGCCGATGACCGCGCCGGCTTTTACCTTCACGTTCCGGCCAAGCTGGCTCGGGGCTATGACCTGCGCGTGGGGCGAGATGTCGCAGCCCTCGTCCATCCAGATTCCGTCCTGGTAATTGCCCGGAATCGACACCCCGGTGCGCCCACCCAGAACGGCGTATTGGGCTTCGCGGTACTGGTTCAGGTTGCCGATGTCGGTCCAGTAGTCGGACATGACGTAGCCGAACAGCGGCTTTTCTTCATCGAGGATTCGGGGGAAAATGTCCTGGCTCCAGTCGTAGCTCTTGCCGTGCTCCATATAGTCGAAGACAGACGGCTCCAGGATATACATTCCGGTGTTCACGGTGTCTGAGAAGACTTCTCCCCATCCCGGCTTTTCGACGAATCGGCGGATTCGGCCCTCATCGTCCGTAATGACGACACCGAACTCGAGGGGGTTGGCGACGCTGGAGAGCACGATAGTTGCGGTTGACTCCTTGCGGCGGTGATACTCGATGGCCTGGGATAGATCGATGTCCGTGAGTCCGTCGCCGCTGATGATGACGAAGGCGTCGTCCTTCAGGTGTTCCTCGGCCTGCTTTACGCTGCCGGCGGTACCGAGCGGGCTCTCCTCCACGGAGTAGATCATTCGGACGCCCCAATCCGATCCGTCGCCGAAATACGCCTCGATTTCGTCGGCGAGGTAGTAAAGGGTGACGACGATTTCGGTGATTCCGTGATGCTTGAGGAGGAGCACGATGTGCTCCATGATGGGGATGTTTAGGACGGGGGCGAGCGGTTTTGGGCGCTGAGCGGTGAGGGGCCGCAGCCGCGTGCCTTCGCCGCCGGCCATGACGACCGCTTTCACTTCAGGAGGCCCCGCGCCTGGCTGATAGGTACCCGCCTGATATGATGAGCGCGCCCCCTGCAGCAGCCGTCAGGGGTCCGAAGTAACTGGATATATGGAGAAGCGCCACGAGGAGAATCACTGCGCCGAGACCGACCTGAGCCTTCGCAATCCATGCGGATTCCGCCTCGCCGCCCCACAGGAGCAGCGCCGCGGCGATTATCCCGCAGGCTGCTACGATCCAGCCCACGCTGATCCAGCCGACTCGCAGCTCGAATCCGCGCCTCATCAAGGCGGATTCGTTTACGAACAGCGCCGGTAGGCCCACCCCCAGGGTCGCGGGATCGGCCTTCGACCACACAAGACCAGCAGACAAGGCAGAGAGCGCGCTTCCGAGAAGAATCAGGCCGCGGGTAATGGATTCGATAGTTGCAGGCGATGAGCCCGTCCGAGCGGACATTCCTTCCTTCGATCCGGCGACAAAAGCAATGGCGGTGGGTCTGAGACCCACCGCCATCTGAATTCAAGCGTGGATTCCGGAAGTCCTGCGGTTACTTTGCCTTCTTCGCGCTGATCTTCACGGTCTCTCCGCCAGTTTTGACGGCTGCCTTGCCGTTGACCTGTTCGGTGGTTACGCCGCCGGAGCGGGAGCGGTTGTCCTTGAAGACAGTCGCTCCATCCTCGGAGAAGGAGCCTTCCGTCCGCTCGCCATTCTCGAACTCGGCGTAATAGGCTATATAATCGCGCATCTCCAGCCCGGATATCTCAACGTTGATGTAGCTGCGCGGCTGAATGAATATGGCCCTATCCAGGCGCTCGCGATCGTTAATCCAGAGCTCAACGGCAACTCCCATGGGAGTCTCATTCTCTAAGGTCCGGAAAATGGTCTTGCCGTTGACGGGGTCCCAGGTCGTACCGTCGTCAATGTTAGAAGAGCCGGCGCCACCGCCGCAGCCGGCCAATATTGCGGCCGCCGCGACGACCGCGCCGAATGAAAGTACCCGCTTTACTATGTTGGCTTGCATCGCATCCTCCGTAAGAACTATCCGAAAGCGCCTTCGTCGTTTTGGGGCGCCGGTTACTACGGAGAATACGTGTTTTTGCCGTTTGTGTGACGAAAAGCAGGCGTCCGGTATGAAGAAGGCGGGTAAAAGTGCCACATAAAGTGTTGGTCAACCTCGATCGGGTTGGCTAAGGGGGCTTTGATGGCTTATCGCAGCGAACGGCTCCGCCAACGCCGTGCTTTTACACTTATCGAGGTTCTGATCGTCGTATTGATCCTCGCAATCTTGATGGCGGTCGCGCTGCCGCTGTATGTCTCTGCCGTAATGGAATCCGAAACTAAGACCTGCCGCTCGAACATGTTTTCGATCGCCTCGGCGGAACAGGCGTATAAGACGCGTATCTCGACGCATACGTACACCACGAATCTCGCAGATCTATTTCCGGATCTCGGCACTACTCCCATCTGCCCGCGCGCGGGTCTGTATACGGTGACGATATCCGACGGAACAGGAACCGCCAACAACGGTGGTACGGTGCCCAATGGCGGCCAGATCGTCCACTGCTCGGCCGCGGGTCACGGAGTGTTCGCGCCGGGAATGGACGGACAGTAGCGCAAACTGGATTCCAATGTAAAATGTAAAATGTAAAATTAGCAATGAGGAAGATCAGCTCGACTTTGGTACTGACTCCATTTTGCATTTTGCATTGCTAACTTTTCATTTTACATTGGAATCTAAACATCTATCTGGGCTCTCTGCAGGCGGCCGCTGTAGTCTACGTAGATGCTTTTCCATTCGGTGAAGACGTCCAGGACGTGACCGCCTTCTCGGTGGCCGTTGCCGGTCTGGCGGATTCCGCCGAAGGGGAGGTGGACTTCGGCGCCGATGGTGGAGGCGTTGACGTAGACGATTCCGGCCTCTATGTCGCGCATGGCGCGGAATGCGCGGTTCACGTTAACGGTGTAGATGGCGCTGCTCAGACCGAATTTGATTCCGTTGACTATTGAGATTGCGTCGTCCAGGTCGTCGCACGGAATCACGCAGGTGGTTGGACCGAAGATCTCCTCCTGGGCGACGCGCACTTTCGGGTCGACTTCGGCGAAAACTGTGGGTTTATAGAACCATCCGCCTGCCCGGTCTCCGTCGCGCGCAACTTCGCCTCCGCACATAATCCGCGCTCCCTCTGCTATTCCGATCTCGGTGTACTCGTGAATCCGCCGGAGCTGGATCTCGTTGATAACGGGACCGACGTCGGTCGAATCCGAGAGTCCGTCTCCGAGGCGGAGATTCCGCGCTCGCTCGACGAGTTTATTTGTGAACTCCAGGTAGACCGACTTGTGCACAACGAGGCGGCTGGAGGCGGTGCAGCGCTGACCCGTGGTTCCGAACGCGCCCCACACGGCGCCGTCCACGGCGAGATTCAGATCCGCATCTTCCATCACGATGATTGCGTTCTTTCCGCCCATCTCCAGCGAAACGCGCTTGAAGGTTTCTCCGCAGCGAATCGCGACCTCACGGCCTACTTCGCAGGAACCGGTAAAGGAAATGAGATCGACGTCCGGGTGATTGACGATTGCCGCGCCGGTCTCACCGCCGCCGTGGACGACGTTGAGGACACCGGGCGGGAGTCCGGATTCGATGAGCAGCTCGGCGAAGCGGTGACCGATGAGCGGGGTGTCTTCGGCGGGCTTGAAGACGACGGTGTTGCCGGCCACTAGCGCAGGGGCGAGCTTCCAGGACGGGATGGCGAGCGGGAAGTTCCAGGGGGTGATGCAGCCGCAGACTCCGATGGGGGCGCGGACGGACATGGCGAACTTGTCGGGCAGCTCGGATGGGGTGGTCTCGCCGAAGAGCCTGCGGCCCTCCCCGGCGATGTAGTAGAGCATGTCCACGCCCTCCTGCACGTCGCCGCGAGATTCGGTGAGGACCTTGCCCATCTCGCGCGTCATGAGCTGGGCGAAGTCTTCCTTCTGTCTCGCCAGCGATTCCGCGGCTTTGTAGAGGACTTCGGCGCGGCGGGGGGCGGGGACGCGTTTCCAGGTCCTGTAGGCTTCACGGGCAGCCTCGACGGCCTGGTCTACGTCGTCCTTCGTGGAGCAGGGGAAGTGGCCGATGACCTCCGACCACCGCGCCGGATTCCGGCTTTCGAAGGTGGACTGGGCCGGTTTCTGTTGGCCGGCGATTATGTTTGGGTAGCGCTCCATCGTGGCTTGGTTCTCCTGCGATACCCATGGGTTGTGAAACCCATGGCTACGAAGACACGAACCGGCTGAAGCCGGCTGGTTTAGTTCTAACGTTCCTGAATCATTCTAGACGGATTCCGTGTTGGTAGACAAAGCGGTGTCGAGCCACCGCAGTCCAAAGCTACCAGACCTCCATTTCTCGGCGGAGGCGGGCGGCGGGGGATTCGGGGATGTAGATGCGGCGGTCGCCGGGACGTGGGGTCATCCAATCGGAGCTGGGGTCGAAGAGGAGGGCCAGCATGTCGGCGCGGTCGGGCGAGCGGCGGAGTCGGCGCTTCATTTCTTCTTTGGATTCCATTTGAATCTGGCCTCTGGAGTTGAGGCGGTACTGGAGGGAGGATAGCTCTTCGGCGAGGCTGGGGTCCTCGGTTAGCTGGATGTCGCCAATTCGGAAGCGTTCTCTTAAGCCCCAGTAGAGCTCGGCGCGACGGTTGGCGAAGCGCTCGGGGTTGAAGGCGGGTTTGCTGACATTCATCTCGATGACTCCTTCGATCCCTTTCTCGCGCAGGCGGTCGACGATTCCGGCACCGAGGCCGATGGCGTCGATGGTGATGGATTCGGGGTGGTCCTGGAAGGCCAGGGCGGTTATGTGGCCGACGACTTCCATGGTGTCGGCGCCTTTGATGGGGGATGAGCTGCTGGAGGACGGGGCCGGTGCGGAGGCCGATGATGGTGTGGTCGTCTCCGAATCTTGCGACGTCGGCGGCGGCTTTTTTCGGGCCCTGGGCGGGGAGATTCCGGGATTGGGCGGCTTCTACCCAGCGGAGGGGGATGAGGGATCGATCCTCGCTGGTGGGGAAGTCGCCGAGGATGCGGATGCGGAAGAGGTCGTTGGGGAGGTAGGTTGCTCCTTGCCAGGTGAAGAGGTCGGGTCTCGGGTCTCGGGTCTCGGGTATAGGGTGAACGGAATCGGACGGATCGGGTTGGGCGGAGGAATCCAAGGGTTGGCACCCATGGCTACCGAATTCCGCCCTCCAGGGCTAACGTCAAGGGCCGAGGACGACGACGAGATCGAGGACGAGGACGATTCTATGCGTTCGCACCAGTCGGTTAGTTTTTCTTCGAGGTGGCCGATGGTGATGCAGCCCTGGATGGGGCGCCCTTTCTGGGTGATGTTGGGGTGTTCGAGGGCGTTGATGGTGTATTTGCGCCAGGCGGTGGAGGATTTGAAGAGCTGGTAGAAGCGGCCACTTGAACGGAGGGGGTTGCCGATGGCGAGGATCTTGTTGTTGTCGCCGACGGCGACGCCTTCGGCGGCGTCCCAGATCTCTTCGGGGATTCCGCTGGCCTCATCGAAGATGACGAGGAGGTTTTCGCAGTGGAAGCCCTGGAAGTTGACGCCCTTTTCGGCGGATAGGCCGATGGCGAAAGAGTCGGCGTCGATGGTGAGGCGGGTTTGGTAGAGGCGGCCCGGGAGGGACGATTTCGGATTGCGGATTGCGGATTGCGGATTGGACGACTGACGGTGGATGGCCGAGGACGAAGACGAGATCGAGGACGATTGGACTTGCAGACAGCGGCGGCGGATTTCGTGCCAGAGGACGTGGCGGACCTGGCGGTCGGTGGGGGCGGCGGTTACTACGATACTGGGGCGGTGGGTGAATAGGAACCAGAGGGCGAGGTCGGCGGCGAGATAGGTCTTGCCGACTCCGTTGCCGCTTCGGACGACCACTCTGCGGCGCTGGGCCAAGGTACGGCCGATGTCTTCCTGGGCGGACCACCAGGTGGAGCCGAGGAATTTGCGGGCGAATTTGCCGGGGTGATTCCGGTATTTGACGGTTTTGGCGTGCCAGTCATGGACGCCGAAGTGTTTGGCGCTTTCGTCGACGAGGTCACGGTAGTAACGCTGTTTGATGGTTGTGGTGTCCATTTTCCCTCACCCCCGGTTTGTTCAGTGTGGTAGGTTCTGCAGTGTGCCCCCTCTCCCAGACGGCGGGAGAGGGGGAGAGTGGCACCCGTTATGGGCTGTTTGTGAGGCGGGCTCTGGATTCGAAGAGGCCCATGATTTTGCGGCGGATGGTTACTCGGGATTCGGCGAGGGCTTCGAGTACGCCGGCCTGGAATTCCTTGAGGGCTTCGGCGCGCATGGCGATCTCGAGGGTTTGGGCGGCGAGTCGGATATGCCGGCGGTATTCGGCGATGGCGGCCAAGCGGACGCGGGGGTCCGCATCGTTCTTTAGCTGGTTTATTATGTCTTCGACGGTTTTGATGCTTTCGGCTAGCTTGCCGTGGATGTCGAAGGTCGATACGTTAGCTTGCATGTCTGCTCCTAATGCGTACTGCGTGATGCGTAAACGCGGGATTCCGAAACCACGAATTGCACGAATGGGCACGAATGATTCCCGAATCCGAGTTAGTCGAGTCGTGGAGCGCGGGGACTGGAATCCGCAGGGATTGGAAACGGCAAATCCGCAGTGATTGGAAATCCCGCGCTGGCACTACGAAGTCCACCTGCGTGGACTGGCAGGTGGTTCCGCGCGATCGATTTCAGTTGTCAAGGATCTCGCGGGTTTGCACTGCGAGCTGGTGTCACGGTTGCGCAGCCTCTTTGGGCCTTTTGCGCGACCGGCCGATTTATCGTGATTTCGGCGAACGTTGGACCACGGCGCGTCCCTCCCATGTTGGTGAGTGGTGAGTAGGTGAGTGGTGAGTAGGTGAGGCTTCTTGGCTGGTCACCGCTCTTTCCACTTCACCAGGTTCTCAACGCTCACGACCCACCGCATTGATCAATTATCAATTATCAGTTATCAGTTATCAATGATCAATTGAAAACTGGTGGGACGGGCGGGGCCGTATCAAGGCTTTGTCTTGTACGCCAACGGCCATTCGGCCACTTCGCGGAGGTTGATTCCGCTGCTTGTCTTGTACGCCAACGCCTCTATGGGCTCCAATGCCTTTCTTGTACGCCAATATCTCCTTTTGGGAGAAACGATTCCGTCCCCCACCCTAACCCCCTAGCCCCCTAAAGGGGGAATCCGGAGAGGGTGTCTGCCGTTTAGAAGCCCGTTTGCCGTCGCGGGCAGCGGGTGGAAACGGAAGCGGGCACGATCCCTCTCGCGGACCGCGCCCTGGATAACCCGATATTCTGTTTGGCGGATCGATTGTTGGGGCTAGTTTAGCACAGACAGAAACGTATGTCAATAGTTTTAGCAGAAATTTTGCGAGATTTTTTCAGCGCGGACCAGGCGGATCACCGACAGGCGCGTATGCCCATTTGGAGCGCGGAACGCTATCAAATGGTCGCTCACTCCGTTGAGGTCCGAGAGTAACCGAGGAACCGAGAATTGATAGCAACAGCAGAATTAGCACGAAGACTGCCGCTGACGTTCCACACTCCTCCCTGGATAGACCCGACGTGACCGTTACTCGATCCATGCCATTCTCGCGTTGGTCACGATCCATTCAGCGCCATAACGCTTTAGTCGGAGATCGTATCCCGCGTGGTCAAGACCGCCAACCACCTGGACCACAGCCTCGGCTCCATCCTTACTGAAGATTACCGGTCGGCGGCCTTCCATCCAGGGAAGCTTCTGATCGGCAGGGTCGTATTCCGGTGCCCGGAAGGACACCCCTAAAAGATCGTTGATCTTGCGGTAGCTCTGTCCCGTCGGATCATGTTTGCGGGCGACAATGGCGTCACTGACTCCGAACATCTCAAATGGCTCGACTCCCGCAGGAAATCGGACGACCAGGGGATTGCGCTTTTCTCCGACGAAGCGCATCAATCCCTCAAAAGCGGCTCCGAGGACCTTCTCCTCATCCGTCAACTCCCGCGGAGCCGCAAGCGGGTTCTTATCAATGTCGTCGGTCAGGCCATCACCGTCGCTATCCTTCTCAATGGGGTTCGTTCCGGTCATACCTTCATACACATCGTTCAATCCGTCTCCATCGGAATCCCGCATCGCTTCTGCATCCGCGGTCAGCTTTTCGAGCCAGTCCTTCGGGATTCCATCTCGAAAGGAAGTGCGCATCATTAACGGTGAGACCCACCTTGTACCGTCATGGCGAATCAGCCAGGTGTCGCTGTAAGTGAATTCGGGACTGATGAGGAGGCCCCAGAGGACTCCGTCAGACGACCTGCGGGTTGCCTTCAAGCCCCACCATGCCTTCGGCTTCACGGGTTTGAGGGGAATCTTGCGTCGGGAAAATCGCTCTTTCAGCGACAGCACCGTGCGTTCACGATCCTTGGCCGCGAGAACGGCTCTGAGTCCCACTTCTCCGCCGGTTCGCGCAAGCCGCGTGAACGCCAGATTTCGGAGCGCTGGTTCTGCTTTTGGGTCAACGAGTTTGCGCATTAGATAGGCGACTGCGTCAGGATGACTGGACCGCGACAGCAGTGACACGGCAGCGCTATGGACAGACTGAGAGGTATAGGCAAAGGCGATGACTTCGTAGACGGCCGAGCCGCGCGCCGCGCCGGAATCCACGAACTTGAGGAACATGGGGACGGTGATTGACTCATCACCCCCGATAGTCAATCCTAAAAGGATCGGTTCCTTGGCTTCCGAGAGCTTCCGTCGGTCGGCGAATGAGAGTAGGTCGATAACCTCACGCGTGCGATTCGGCGGCATCCGGCCGCACATGAAGAAAACGAGATCGGCAAAGTCGGAATGGGACCCGAAATCATTTTTCTCCTCGGGATTTGACGATGCGCGTTTTGTCTGGAGCCGGTGACGGACCTCCTTTAGTAGAGCATCAAATCCAGGTTCTCCGAGATCGGTAATAGCCTTCTTCTCCACTTCGGAAAGGGTTTCGAACCGCCGAGCCAGATCGCGCGGCTCGGAATCGGCCTGGCCCCGGACCGCACCCGCCAGGGATGGCGCTACGAGCGCCAGTCCCGCCACCAAGATCGCGACCGGGAGCGCCTTTATCTCTCTCCAATAGGTGCGATGGGAGAGTTCTAACTGGATTTGAATCGGTGTTTTCATTTCCCTCGCTGTTAACCGATCTCAAGTCGGCAGACAGTTCCCATGGCAGGATTTCCTTCGATGAGGCACTTGTTGCAATTAGACGGGTCGCGGTTCAAATGAGATACCGGAATTGCAACCCGAGGGCCGCCAAGAAGTCCTCTTCCTGCGGATGGGCTCGGTCACGACCAGCGAGCTAAACCAAGTTGCCGTACGCAAGCTCGCTTGTGTCGTGCAATACGTGGCGCGGTAGTCGTGAACAGGGGTGCGAGAAAGGCGCGGTGGAATTAATATGACTAGAGGCACCTAATCCGCTAGTCAAAGCGGTACCGCGCAACCACACTTCAACGAGGATACCCGTACAGCGATCAGGATGGAGGGCGGTTGACGCGTAATAGCTGGGCAGACAAGACTGCGTGCGCCGCAAGCTCTAGGTGTATTCTCTGGGCTTGACGCTGGAAATCCGGGTCGAACGTGCAGGCGATAATACCGGCGTGATTGGGCTGATGCCGGTGCAAGCGGACAAAGTGTCTTCGGTTGATCGTAAGAACAGCTCGCTTCTGCTCGGTGGCGTAGGCCAGAATGTCGGTCGGGAAGCGCCTTGTCGGCATCGCCTGCCTCCTGGATTGTCAGGATATCGTGACCGAGGGCGCGAAGAGCTTGAACGACCGGGAGCGGGAAGTTCTCGTCGGCGTAGAGCCTGGCCACTAGGCTTTTTCGTTTTCGCGGATATGGCGATCGATCTTTTTGCGGCTATTGCGGACGTAGGCCCAGGCGTTGGCGAGGTCTTCGGCACGAAGAGTTGGATAGCTGTTGAGGATTTCCCCCTCGGACATGCCCAGCCGTCTGGCCTGTTCGAGTACCCAAACGGGAATGCGCGTTCGGAGGATCCGGGGCTCACCTCCGCTTACGCCAGGGGAGCTCTCGATTCCTGGTTGGGAGTCCCCGAGGTCGTCTACGACCCAGCGGAGGAGCTGTGCTTTCTCAGCGCGGGTCATCTCCGCCAGTATTTTTTCGGCTTCGTTCAAGACGCTCACGACCACTCCTCAATTGTGACGATAATGTTTCCTATCGATCATTCTCAGATCGTCTACCAATCCATTTTACCATTCCCCAGATTCCGCCTGCTTATACGTGAGGTCCCACAATATGACGGAGGTGTCGCCGCCGCCCGTCGCCGCCGGTGGCGAGGGTTTTGCTGTCGGGGAGAAGGCGAGGGATTGGATGCGGCTGGTGTTGGGCGCAACTGGGGCTATTGTTCGTAGCGCTTGGAGAGGATGGCGGCGGTGCCGGCATGGATGAGGTAGTGAGGGCCGCCGCCTTTGGCATGGGGGTCTTTGAGCTCGTAGTCAATGTGCCAGCCGTCTTGTTCCAGGGCGACGCGGATTCGGTAGGGCGTTAGGTCGCGGTATGCCGTCTGTGCGTCCGTTTGCGCCACACGCAGCGCCTCGTCCGCAGATACCTTCGGCTGCCCTAGAACATCGACCATCGTGTTCCTCCGACGTCATGCTGGAAAGCCTGGACTCCCTGCATGCCCATTTTACCATTCCCGAGTTGACGCCTTCTCTGCCTGCAATTCCTCATAGATGGGGTTGGGGAAGGGGGCGGTGTAGGGCTCGGTACCATCCAACTCCAGGGCGAAGTAGAGAGTGGCTAGCTGGCCGCTCTTGTAGAGGGTGTTCTGAATCATGTGGCAGATGAACCAGCGAATATCCAGTTGATAATCATCATTGAACTGCCGGCGCGGCGCTGCCAACTGCTCCGGCGTCAATGCAAGAATCAACTTTTCCCAGCGGTCCGTTTCTTCTTCCAGGACATCGCACATCGCTTGCGGGTCGTGGGGAGGATCTGGTATGCGCGCGTGCTTCAGGGCATCGGGTTCGTCGATATGCTGGCGGTCGCAAAAGAGCCACTGCCATGCGTGGGCCGCGAGGACTCGCGCGGTGGGGGCAGCGGCATGAGGGGTCCAGTCCCATTGGTCCGCTGGTATCTGACGAAGCCGCCGCACCATCACGCGCAGATGGTCAGAAAGCAGACTTGCGTAGGCCTCGTTTTCCGCATTCATGGGTCTCTATCTTTCGTTCGTTGTTGATTGGAGTGTACGGTGAGCGCTCGCAGGGGACGCCCGTTCCGGAGCTGCAGCGGACTGCTAGAGATTCAGCGAATCATAAGGCGAACTCCTTTCAGTGAATACCGCGGACGGAATTAATCCCGGGTGAAGTTGAGGTCGGTGATGGTGGGTTGTTTGCGTGGTTTGACGTGGCCGTCCAGGAAGGCGAGGTTGGCGAGGCCGCGGTGGGTGACGGTTTGGGCGGCGGAATCTATCTGCTTTGAGTTATCGACGTGGCGGAAGTCGATGCTCGGGTTGCCCCACCACTGGGACGGCGGATCGATGTAGGGGGTTTCCTGCATCCGGCCGTCTCCTCCCCACCAGGTGGCGTTGATGAAGCCGGAATCCGCGAAGAGGATTTTGTCGGAAGTGGTTGAGAAGGTGGCGACGGAAGCCGGATTCGCGGGCGGCCATTGGAACGTGATCCAGTAGTCGGAGCCGACGTAGCCCCAGTTATAGCCGTAGCCGTTTCCGTCTCCGAATATGTTACGCCCGGTCCAGCTCGGGCACTTCTGGATCTGGTGATTCTTGATGTACGGATAGAGCAGTCCCTGGGATTTGTCGAAAGTCCTCCCTCCGAAGACGGCGCAGTTGGCCACGCATTTGCCGAACCAGAAGGTTATGGCGTCCGAGTATTGGGCGATGGGATAGACTTCGTCGAAATCCTGGGCGTACATGAGGGTCGCGAGCCCTAGCTGGCGGAGGTTGGACTGGCAGCTCGCCTGTCGCGCCTTTTCCCGCGCTTGCGCGAATACGGGGAAGAGTATCGCGGCGATGATGGCGATGATGGCGATGACGACTAGGAGCTCGATCAAGGTAAAGGCGCGGACCAGGGTGTAGGGTGTAGGGTGTAGGGTGTAGGGTGAGAT
>JBKJZI010000307.1:0-21195 GCA_046715155.1 Chthonomonadales bacterium
CCTTTGCCGGTTCTCGACTCATACCACTGATTCCGCTGCTCCAGCGTCTGTGTTTGATAGTCCGCTGTCGCAGTGGTGTGTATCACCGCGTAATTGTAGATCTCCAGGATCGCGGGTACATCGTCCAGCAACGCGGGACGGACGGTTATGATAGGTCTGGTCTCTGTTTGTGCCACTCGGTTGACTGCTCATAGGTATGGGCGGAGCGGAATAGGGTTTCTTCCGCGAACGGTTTGGCGAGTATCTGCATACCAATCGGGAGACCCTGATGGAATCCGCAGGGGAGGGAGATTCCGGGGATTCCGGCGAGGTTTGCGGGGATGGTGCAGACGTCTGCGAGTTTCATCGCGAGCGGGTCGTTGCTGCGCTCGCCGATCTTGAACGCCACGGTGGGCGAAGTTGGAGTGATCAACACGTCGTACTGCTCGAAGGCGCGGTCGAATTCGCTGCGGATGAGCGTGCGTACTTGCTGCGCGCGCTTGTAGTAAGCGTCGTAGTATCCGGCTGAAAGGGCGTAGGCGCCGATCATGATGCGCTGCTTGACTTCGTCGCCAAACCCTTCGTCTCGGGTCTTTTCGGTCAGTCCAATGTGGCCCGCCAACTCTTTAGTGCGGTGGCCGAATTTGACGCCATCGTAGCGGGCCAGATTGCTCGAAGCCTCGGCTGGCGCGATGATGTAATAGGCTGCGAGCCCGTAATCGGTGGATGGAAGCGAGCAGCTTTCCGCGGTCGCGCCGAGATTGCACATTTTATCGATAGCGGACTTAACGCTGGACGCCACCGCAGGGTCCGTTCCCTCGCCGAAGTACTCCTGCGGAACGCCGATTCTGAGTCCTTTTACGTCCGCGCGGCAGGATTCCGTGAAATCCGGAACAGGCTCGTTGACGGAGGTGGAATCCGCTGAATCATATCCGGCGATCACGTTCATCAGCAGGGCCGCATCTTTAACCGTTCTGGCGCGCGGGCCGATCTGATCCAGGGACGAGGCGTAGGCTACGAGGCCATAGCGGCTTACGCGGCCGTATGTGGGTTTGAGGCCGACGATTCCGCAGAGAGCGGCGGGCTGGCGGATGGAGCCGCCTGTGTCCGATCCAAGGGCTATTATTGCCTCGCCGGCCGCAACGGCGGCCGCAGAACCGCCGCTGGAACCACCCGGGACTCGGGTGATATCCCACGGATTCCGCGACGGCCCGTAAGCGCTGTTTTCCGTAGAAGAGCCCATCGCGAATTCATCGCAATTTGCCTTCCCTGCGAGGATGAGGCCGGAATCGTAGACTCTCCGCGTAACGGTAGCATCGTACGGTGGAATGTATTGCGGGAGAATGGCCGAGCCGCAAGTGGTACGGATTCCGAGCGTTGAGATGTTGTCTTTGAGCGCGATGGGGATTCCGGCCAGCGGAGAGAGTGATTCGCTCCTCGCCCGTCGCTCGTCCACCTCTACTGCCCGCTTCATTGCCTGGTCTCGCGTTACCGTCAAATAGGCGTTCACTTGCGGCTCGACGGAATCGATCCGCCCCAAGACGGATTCTGCCACTTCCAGGGCGGAAATCTCTTTTCGCACGAGCAGGTCGGATATCTCCCTGGCGGTTAGATTGTAGAGCTCTAATGACATTAACGTGTGTGTCGGTGTGTGGATGAACAGGTGAGCGACCGATTACGAGTACGAATACGAAGCACCCACACACCCACCCAGTCCTTTAGCCTTCCAGAATCCGGGGGACGATTACGCAGCCATTGCGCGCTTCCGGGGCGTTAGCCAGGATCTCATCGCGCGGTAAGGAAGGGCGCTCGACGTCGTCGCGCAGGACGTTGAACATCGGGATGCTGTGCGAAGTGGGCTCGATGCCGGTTACGTCCAGTTCTTGCAGCTTCTCAAATTTATCAAGAAGCTGGTTAATCTGGCCCATCTGCGTGTCGAGCTCCTCTTCCGTTAGCTCAAGCCGCGCCAGCAGGGCCACCTTCTGCACGTCTTCGGGCGTCAACGCCATCCGCTTGACTCCTCCTCCAACACGCCTCATGATTATAGCATTCGGGTGTCGGGCTAAACGATTTGCTTTGGAATTCGGGGGGTCGAAAGATGGATCATTTACGTGCATTGTTGGTTGGCGCCGGCTCGATGGGGAAGGCTTGGGGGAAGAATCTGTTGGGGCATCCTGAAGTGGAGGTAGTCGGGTGGGTCGATATACGGCGCGAGGCGGCGGAATCTGCGGCGGGAGAACTGGAGTTGGGCGGAATCTATGTCGGCGATGAACTGAGTAAGGCGATTGAGGAATTGTCGCCGGATTTTGTGGTGGATGTGACGACTCCGGAGGCGCATTATGACGTAACTGTCACAGCGCTGCGGGCAGGCGTGCCGGTTTTGGGAGAGAAGCCGATGGCGGATAGCATGGAGCGGGCGCGGGCGATGGTCACAGAATCGGAGAAGGCGGGGAAGCTCTACATGGTCAGCCAGAGCAGGCGATATGATCCGCGTATTCTCGGATTCCGGAATCTCATTAACGAACATGTTGGCCCACTCGAAATCCTAAATTCCGATTTCTACATCGGCGCTCATTTCGGCGGATTCCGAGATGAGATGGAGAGTCCGCTGATTCTGGACATGGCAATCCATACGTTTGACGCCGCTAGATATTTATCCAATTCGGACGCCGTGAGCGTCTACTGTGACGAGTTCAATCCTTCCTGGAGCTGGTTCAAGGGAAATGCATGTGCGACGGCGGTCTTTGAGATGACCGGAGAGCTGCGATATACGTACCGCGGAAGCTGGTGCAGCGAAGGGCGGCGTACGTCCTGGGACTCCGAATGGCGTGCCGTGGGCGTTCGCGGAACAGCGACATGGGACGGAACGGCGGCACCGAAGGCGGAGATTGTACAGGATTCGTCCGGATTCCTATCCACGGTTACGGAAGTTCCAGGTGACGTGGAAGAAGGGTATGATTCCGGAATTGCCGGCTCGCTGCGAGATTTCGTGACGGCCTTCAAGACCGGATCGGCGCCAATGGGCGAATGCCACGACAACATCAAGAGCCTAGCGATGGTTTTCGCCGCCATCGAATCCGCTAGAAATGGACGTCGGGTACCGGTGGCCGTGTAAGCGGGCTGAAGAGCCGGATTTCTTGACAGGGAGATACCGGCTGGCTATACTGGACAGGATTCTGCAGACGAGTGACCGCGGCATCAGTCAGAGAGAGGCTGCAAAACCCGAGGAGACCGAGATGGCTCAGCGCTCGATAAGCAAGTCTGAAGTTTTGGAACGAGTAGGGGAGCGGACCTTTACCCAGGTTATATTCGCGACGATCCTTTTCCTCGGGCTCCTCCTGGCGGTCTACCTCTGCTCTTTCATCGAAAAGTTTTCGACTAGGGTGACGCTTCAAATCCTACTCGGCGCGGGCGCGCTTGCGACTTTCGTTTGGGCCGTCATGGCGTTTCTTCGAGTCCAGCAGGCGCGGACTTCGCCTTACGTAACCCAGAATTGTCCTTATTGCGACTTCCCGATGCAGTTCCAGGAGGCGCCGGTCGACGATTACGACTGCGAAGGATGCCATCGCCGGGTCTACTATGAAAACGGCCATCCGGTAGAGATCAAGAAGATCACATGCGCCTTCTGCAAGACCGTCCACAAGGTATCTGCGAAAGCGCGGACATTTACGTGCGACCGCTGCAACCGCATGCTGCAGCTCACCGATAAGCCTGGCGCGACCCCTGTTCCTGACCGCTCCGATCTGCTGATGAACTATGACGTGTTATTGACGGACGTGGGCAGACAGAAGAACGAGGTGGCGATGGCGCTTCAGTCAATCCTGGTGTGCAACCTCCCGGAGGCGCGCCGGCAGATGGAGAAGCTCCCCCTTACCGTTATGAGGAATGTTCCGGAGAGGAAGGCCGACGCTGTTCGGCGGCGCTTAAGGGAGTTGGGCGCAACGGCCATTGTGCGACCCACGGAAACCGAGCAGCCGGCGGGGAGAAGGTAGCGGTCGTTCGAGGTCGCATGTATTAAGGGCTCCGCGATTAGCGGGGCCCTTTCGTTTCAACCTGATACATCTAGATCAGAACATCACTCATCCGGTTTGTGGAAAACATCAGCTGCGTACCACCCGGCGATTGTTACGAAAGGCATTATCTGCGCTCCGATGGTCTCCGGGGTGAACTCGTACCAGGGCATGATCTTCGCAATCGGGAGACCCAGCACGGCATCTAGAGCGAATCGCAGAACCAGGTAGGACACAAAGACCCCCACCATGCCCGGACTGAAATCCTGCTTTACGAAGCAGAAGAAGAAGTAAAGGATTGCCCCAACAAACGGTCCCAGAATCAATATTAGCGCTATCACCACACCGATGTCTGTTGAGTCGTCGTCTCCGAAGGGCACGGTGCGCAGCATCGGCATAATCATGCCCGCGAGGAAGTTCGTTACGCCCAGTAAAGAGAGATACCAATCAGGATGACTTCGAACCGTCAGGGCGCCGATGACGGCTAATCCGATCAAGATGGCCAGATTGATGGCGAGCTGATTCAGCGGATAGATAGGCTCAATATCCCGATCGGAGTCTTCTCCGACTCTGGGCGGGGGTTCCGCTACTCCGGTGTCGGCATCGTAGTGCGCGCCGGACACCGGGTCATATACCTTCTCAGGATAGTAGCGGGACTTTTGGGCGGTGAAGGTCCCGATGGCGGGAACCCCGGCGGCAGCGCCATTACCGTTCCCTTCAGCCGGCGCTGGAGGCGGCGATTTGACCTCTTTGCGCTGCAGGCCCTTCTTAACCGGCTCGGGGCCGCGATTCAGCGCTTCAACCGGCTTCGGTATGGGCTTAAAACTCAGATCCTTTCGGCACCAACTGCACACATCGGGAGTGTCGCTCTCCATTCCGCACCAGCGGCAGTAGACCCGGGTAGCGGTTCGGGTAGCGGTAGCCGTACCCCCCGTTAAAGGCTGTGGCGATGGTGTCGTTCGCTGTGGTCCGCGCGTAGGCGATTCCGAAGGTCCAGCGGGGCGCGCAGGCGCGGCGCCGATCTGCGGCTCAACCTCGATAGCATCTCCAAGTAGCTGCGGCGCCCTGTCTACCTGTGGAGAAGTCGGAGCCACTGCGTCAGGATAGGCCTCTACCAAGGGCGTGACGTTCGAAGGCGGAGGAGCGGAGACGGGTGGGATCGACGGGGGTGTGATGGAGGGCGGAGGCGCCGACGGCCGGGCGGTAGGTTGGGAAATCGGAATCACCGATGGTGGAAGACCGTCAGAAGGCGCCCGTTTGATTGGAATTGCCTGGAGGTCGGGCCGGTCTTCCGGCGTTTGCGGCCCGGTTGTCCTCAGTCCCGTGTCGGCGGGCGGCGCCTGCGCGGGCGGCAATGGCGGCGGTGCAGCGCGGGCTATTAGGGGGAGGTCGTCTTCGACATCAAGTGGGCCGCCAAGGAGGCCGGGCGCCGAAAGTACGGGTTCCGCGGACGAAGGCTGGGTCGGTGCCGCCTCTGCTGAATCCGCGGGCAGCAATGGTGCGGCGATCTCAGAATCTGATGGTGGCGGCGATGGGGTGGCAGGCGTGGTGAAGGGCTGACGACACCAACTGCAGAAGTCGGCAGTTTCGCTCTCCAGTCCGCACCACTTACAAAACATGCAGACGCTCCTGGATGACACTGCCGGTCTGGCGGCTAAAGCGCCGTTGAATCCGGCTAGCTATTGGACCTGGCACCGCTTCCTCAAAGTTCCCCAAGAGTGGGGACGGGACCAATTTGCAGAAAAGCATCAGGGGCGTTGGCTGGTGCATGTGGCGGGATTTCCCCGCCGGCTGCATCGCGTATTCGGGGTAGAGTGCGAATATTATACCGATGCCCCAAGCGCGAGTCAACGCGCCCGGTAGGCGCCGGCTCTGTGCATTTGTACGCAGACTCCATACCGCGAATTCCACGCTGCAGGTTACAGCCCGGGGATTAAATTCCTTTCACCCGTCGACCGAGTGATATCAGTTTCTCTCTTACGGCAGGAATCCGGATCAGTTCCTAGAAAGCCGGCTCATCGAATTATACGGTGGAAGGGATGCCTCTCCGTTACTTGTTAACCGCAGTTCTCTGCCTATTGGCGTGTTCCTCCATAGGAGCTTCCATTCCGACGCGTGCGCTTGACCTGGAAACGTTCAGGGACAGGCTTCGTGGCGGTTGGGCGGGACAGATGATAGGCGTAAGCTATGGCTCGATTTACGAGTTCCGTTCTCTGAACAGACCCATCCTCGGGCCGCTGCGTGAGTGGAAGCCGGAGTTTATCGCGAACAGCATCAATCAGGACGACATCTACGTCGAGATGACGTTTCTGAAGACTCTGGACACGCACGGACCGCGCGCCACACAAAAACAGGCCGGGCTGGACTTCCGGGACAGCAAGTACCGGCTCTGGCACGCAAATATGGCCGGTCGTACTAACTTGCAGATGGGGATCATGCCCCCGCAAAGCGGCCACCCCCGGTACAATCCCCACTCCGACGACATCGACTTTCAGATCGAGGCCGACGTATTCGGGCTCATCACGCCGGGTATGCCGCGGGCCATGGAGAGAATGTGCGATGTCTTCGGATCGATCATCAACTATGGGGATGGGCTGTATGGCGGCCGATTCGTAGCGGGCATGTACTGCCGGGCATATCTCGAATCCGCCCCTACCAAGGATGCCGTGCGGCGGTGTCTAGACGCAGGCCTCGCCTCAATACCGGCTAACAGCGACTATGCCCGGACTATTCGCGATGTGATCGACGGATTTGAGCTGTACCCAGGCGACTGGCAACTCACGTGGCAGACGATTCAAGATCGGTGGGGAGATCAGGACATCTGTCCCGAGGGATTCAACCGACCGTTCAACATCGACGCGAAGGTAAATGGCGCCTATATTGCAATCGGACTGCTATATGGCGAAGGCGATTTTGACAAAACGCTTGAAATCACCACGCGCTGCGGCCAGGACGCGGACTGCAATCCATCTAACGCTGCGGGAGTGTTGGGAGCGCTCTTTGGGTACAGTCGGATTCCGGCGAAGTACACATCCGGAATTCCCGCCCTGACCGGACGGAAGTTCGAGTATACCGACTACGATTACCCGGAGCTGATTCAGGTATGTGAGAAGGTGGCTCTCCGGGTTTTGTTAGAGAATGGTGGCCGCGTGGCGATCCGAAACGGCCGGGAAGTGCTCGAGATTCCGCTCCAGACGCCCTCAGCTCCTGGAAAGCTTCAGCAAGTTAAGGACTTTCCGTTGGAACGGCACCTGGCGTGGGCCAAAGAGTTCGAGGCTCGCAGAATCCGTCTCACGATGCCCGAAAGCTGGAACGGCTGGAAGATCGTGGCGACCGGACCGGACATGGAGCCCGGCGTACACAAGGTGCGCGATCGTGAAGGCGTACTGGTGATTCACCCGGTGAACGAATCGGCGCCTGGGATCATCGAGCGGACGGTGCGAATCCCATCGCGGAATCCGAGGTTCATTCTTACGTTGGCGAGCTTCGCCGATCAGGAGGAATCGGACTGGGAGCTGCGGGCGCTCGTGGACGGTAAGCAAGTCGATTCGCGAGTCGTGCGGACCATGGGAAAGTGGCAGGATGTGGAAATCGACCTAATGCCATTTGCCGGGCGTGAGGTGAAACTTCGCGTGGAGAATCGCGCAGGTGGGGAACGGAAGTGGGCATGGGAAGCCGCCTACATTGCCCGCGCGGACGTAACGGGGGAGCCCTGACCGCCTGATGGACCTCGGCGGCCGACCGGCGAGCGAGTGGATTACCGTCGCACTGCGGCCGTGGTTGGGGCTCGGTCTGGTGCTGGCAGCCTTTACAGTTCATCCGGACTTCCGCAACACGTTCTGGACGGCGGATTACCTTCCGAACATCCTTCAGCAAGCGTCGACCAACATCATTCTGGCGGTCGGCCTCACCTTCGTGATTCTGACCGGCGGAATCGATCTTTCGGTTGGTTCTGTGCTCGCACTCTGCGGTGTGGCCATTGGCCTGACGATCAACGGGGCCGTCCCGTGGTACCTGGCGTTGATAGCGGCAAGCGTCCCCGCAGCGATTGTCGGGTTGTGGGTCAACGCCCGGTTAACACTTATCGCGGGTGTTCTTGCCGGCATGACGGTACTCGTCATTGCGTGGGCAGCTACGCGGTATGTGACGGCTGGCGGAGTCCGGCTGGAAGGCGCTCTCGTCATTGCCTTACTCCTGGGAACCGGCTGCGGCATTCTGAACGGCTTGTTGGTGACGGTAGGGAAGGTGCCGGGCTTCATCGCGACGTTGGGGATGCTGACGGCGGCAAGGGGCCTCACGTTGTTTGCAACCCAGGGCGAGAGTGTGCCGGTCCCGCTGCGGATGGGAACGTTGGGCGAAGGCTGGTCGGTCGTCGGAATCGCACTCACCGTCGTCGTTTTGGGCGCACTCCTGCTGAATCTCACGGCGCCTGGACGGTATATCCGCGCGATCGGAGGCAATGAGGACTCGACGAGACTCTCAGGAGTGGACGTTACGGCCAACAAGACGCTTGCGTATGCGCTTTCGGGTCTCGCTGCTGCAGTTGCGGCCGTTGTGCTCACGGCGAAGTTCCTCGTGGCGGACACGAACGCAGGAGCCGGCGCTGAGCTTAACGCGATTGCCGCTGTCGTCATAGGCGGAACGAGTCTCAGCGGAGGGCGGGGAAGTGTTATCGGCAGCCTTGTGGGGGCTCTCACTATCGCGGTTCTCAATACCGGACTGGTAATAGTTCGAGTGCCCGACACGCTTCAAGGGGTCATCATTGGGGCGGTCATTGTGCTGACGGTGATGATCGACCAGTACCGCGGGCACGGTCCCGCTTTGCGCCTTGCGCGCTAGGAGGTATTGATGCGGAGACTCCGGCTCTTGTTAATTCTAATGGTCGGTTCGGGGATCTCGTTCAGCGGATGCGGCAAAGAGAATGCCAATAGGGCTGTTGGTCCCCCAGCGTCTAGCGTCGGTCCGGGCTCCTACTTTGAGAGAATGCGCGCAGCGCCGATAACCGCGGCCGAACTGGATAAGGTGGAGAAGGGGAACAAGCCCTACCGCCTTGCTTTGATCGTGAAGACGCGAAACAACCCGTTCTTCGAGCCCATGATCCGCGCCTTTGAGCAGGAGACCCGGTTGCTGGGCTGCGAAGCCGAGGTGCAGGCCCCGGCACAGGAGAGCGATAAAGAGCAGCAGTTTGCCATGGTTCAGGCGGTCGGCGCAAGGGGCGCGGACGCGATCCTCCTCGCCCCGGCGGATTCGCGAGCTATTCTTCCGGCCCTTAAACAGGTCCATGACAAGGGCGTACTGGTTGTAAACCTCGACAATCGCGTGGACCGGGGAGCTGCCATAAGTATTGACGCGGACATCGACGGATACGTCGGCGCCGATAATCAACGCGGCGGTGAGCTTGCGGGCAAGAAGATGGTAGAGCTTCTGGGCGGGAAGGGAAGGGTGGCAATTCTCGAGGGGATACGCGGGGCGGATAATGCCGAAGCACGCAGGCGTGGGTTCGAGAACGCCGTGAAGGACAAGCTGGAAGTAGTCGCCAAGGATTCAGCAGAGTGGGACACGCAGAAAGCCTATTCCAAGTTCCAGTCCATGCTCGCCGCAAACAAGGATTTGGCCGGGCTCTTCTGTGCGAACGACAAAATGGCCCTCGGCGCCGTGAAGGCGATTAAGGAAGCCGGGCAGACGGGGAAGATCAAAGTGATCGGCTACGACAATATTCCAGACGTTCAACCGCTTCTGAAGAGCGGGCAGCTTGCAGCAACCATCGAACAGCATCCGGACCTCATGGGGAAGTATGGCGTACGCATGGCGGTCGGACTCCTCAACGGTACTCTTAAATCCGGCCGGGAGCATCTGGTCAACTTAGAGGTCATCACCGCGAAGCCCTGAATTGGCCGATTAACGTCGGGCAGGTAACAATATCAGGCGAATTTCGCGTTGGAGATACGTGGCTACGGCGCGATTCACCTGGTTCAGCGAAACGGCGGCGATACGCGAAGGGAAGAGCGAGTCGTATTCATATCCAAGGCCGAGCAGCTCGTACCAGCCCAGGTAGAAGGCACGGTCTCGGGCGCGCTGATGAGCAAGTGCGTAGGCCCCGGTGAGGTACGTCTTGGCTCTGTCGAGCTCCCGCTCCGTGGGCGAGCTTTCAATCACGGACTTCGCGGTTTTCACCAGGAGCTCGCCGGCATCCTTTGGATCGAGGGAGGTGGCGCCTGCCGCCGGTCGTAACGGGTCGTATTCCACGTAAACCACTAAAGGGCTATCGCGAAAGAGCGGGACCGCGTTCGCGCGCACTATGTATCCCAGGCCCGCGGAGTCCCTTACTGCTCGCCAGATACGGGAACTCTTTCCGCCGCCGATGATCGCTCCTAGAATCTGCCACGAGGGATAGTCCGGGTGAGACATTCCCGGACCCGTGAACCCTGCCAATAGAGTTGCTGTGCTCGTCGGCTGAAATCGAGAGATTGACCCAGATTCCGCGAGAAGATCGGGCGCGCTGGATCGCGGGCGCAATGTATCCGTTCGGCTATAATCTTCGAGATAGTTTTGCAATGCCCGGCGGGCGCGAGCTGCGTTGATATTTCCCGCGATCGAGATTACCGTGTTTCCCGGTGTGTAATACCGCCGGTAAAACCCCCTTGCCTGCTCGGCGGTGATCCTCTTTACGGATGTTGTAGTACCCCCAAATAGCTCGCGATATGGGCTTACTCGATACATCCGCCGGCGGAGAGCCGTGTAGGCGGACAGGTAGGAATCCTGCTCCGAGCGCGCTATGTCAGCCAGTACTTCTTCGCGAGCGACCGATACCGATTCCGGGTCGAACTGAGCTCCCTTCAGCGCCTGGCCGATCACGTACATCGCCTCCTCGAAGAGCTCGGGGCTGGTGACGCATGTGAAGAGCGTGTAGTCTGGATTCCACTCGGTCTCCAGGCTGCCGCCGACGTCGTAGATGGCGTGGAGCACCTCTTCGCGGGTCTGGTTCAGGTTGCTTCCAAAGAGCGCTCGCGACACCAGCGCGCCGATCCCAGGCTGATTGCCGTCCTCCGCCACGCCGGCGCCCACGAATACGCAGATCGCCAGAGTGCGGCTGGCAGGCTCAGTCCGCACGATTCCGCGCAGACCCGTGTTTAGGGTCACCTTTTCGATGATCGGGGCGGCAGGCTGTGACATTGCGCTGGAGATCGCGCAGGTCATCGCAAAAGGCATGAGGAACCAGGGCATCAGTTTCATTTCGGGCTCAATACCGATGTGGAGCGTCGGCGGGCGACGAAGTACTTTTGCGCGAATTCGTTCACTTGAGCTGCAGACACTCCACGGACGGAATCCATATATGTTACGGCAGTCTGGTAGCTGCCGAGCATTTCGTGTTGGCCCAGTAAGCGGGCCTGGCCGGAGAAGGTTTCGGCTTCGAACAGATAAGCGCCGAGCAGCCTACGCCGCGCCCACTCCGCTTCACCTTCCGTGATGCCCTCTTTCAGAATCCGGTCCAATTCGGCCTGAAGCGTCTTCAGCAACAGGTCGTGAGACTTTCCTGCGCCCTTCGCCATCACAGCGAAAACTCCGGGGCCGCGCGAAGCGGCTAACTCCGCGGACGCCGCGGGTCCTTTGACGACCTTCCGGATCGATTCAAGAATCCGGCCGTGACGCTCGTCGCCGAGGAGCGCCGCCAGTATCTCTCCCGCGCGCCGTTCAGATTCTGTCACTTTCGCGGGAAGAGGGACAGCAATGGAGACAACGGCATCCGACAAGCTCGATTCGCGAGTAATTCCGTTTTGAAGGGCGACTGACTCCGGTCGCGGCGATTCCGCAGGTATTGTGGCAGTCTTCCAGTCGGCAAATGCCGCATTGGCGGCCTCTCGGGCGGATTCAGGGCTTATGGCGCCAACGAGCACGAGGACAGCGTTGTTTGGAACGTACCATCGGCGATGAAACTCAGCGATTGCGTCCCGCTTCAAACCGGCGAGCGATTCCGCGGTCCCCAGGACCGGTCGCGCGAAATTGGCATTGCCGTAGACGGACGCGTAAGCCGCATTGATCGCCGTACGCTTCCAGTCATTTCGCGTACGCGCACTCTCGTCCAGGATGACCGCACGCTCCCGTTCCACTTCCTCGGCCGGTATGGCGGAGCTGCTCACGCCATCGGCGAGGACCTGGAGGGATTGTGAAAGATACGGGGAGGCAACAGTGGCGAAGAAGTGGGTCGCATCTCGAGTGGTCCCAGCATTGAGGGTTGAGCCGATATCCTCGAACGCAGCATCGATCTCGCCGGGCGCTCGGGTGGGCGTGCCTTTGAAGACGAGGTGCTCGATAAAGTGTGCCGTGCCGTTCCCGTCTGCCGGATCGCTGGCCGATCCCGCTCGTATCCACAGGTCTATCGCAACGAGTGGAGCGTCACGCTGCTCGCGCGTTATCACCATCAAGCCGTTGTCGAGTTTGAATGTGCGTGTTCCCGTTAGCGGCGACTCGGTCTGACGGATTCCGGCAGCCATGCATAACAAAAGCATCGGCGCCAATGTCATCTGCCACGCAGCGAACTTCAGAGGAATCATGTGCGCCAGTATTCGCCGTGTGGGTATCGGTACGTAGAAAGCTCTTCGTCTTCGGCCAGAGAAGTGGAATTGTACGGCGAAGGGGGATGGTAGGAGAACGGCTGCTCATCCGTGGGGACATACTCAGCGCACGAACGGCGATGGATGCAGCTCAGCAGCACCCTTTGCTTAAGAGGGATATACGCCGGCACGTGTGGGCCAAGCTCATCCTCGACGTGCGCGGGCCGGAACTCGTAATAGAGGACTCTTCGCATTTTGTCGGAGCTGTTGGCTGGTGAGCCATGGAGCACCAGTATGTTGTGGAAAAGTACGTCGCCAGGCCGCATCAGGGCCGGAATGGCGCCTTCGTCGGCGAAAGCGCCGGCTCGCCGCGCCAACTCTTTAAGTATTCGCTCGCCTGACCATCGATGGCTTCCCGGAATCACCCAGACGCACGTATTTTCGTCCGCTTCATCGAGATAAAAATCTACGTTGAAGATCGGTTTGTCACCCAGGAAGTCAGTACCGGCGTCGCGGTGCCAGGGGACGGCGATTCCCTGTCCGGGCATCTTGAGGACCATCGAATCCCAGGTTGGGATGAAGTCCGGGCCCATCAGCTTTTCGACGGAGCGAAGAATGAACGGGTGGCCGAGTAATGTCTTGCATTCGTCCAGCTTGTCGATCACGTACTCGATTCGCCTCAGTATTTTCTCGCCGGTGAGATGGCCCTCGCCGTACATGAAGTCGGGGTCGTCGCGCACTTCGGCTGCGCCAAACTCGACAAGTTGCCCAAGTGCAGCGCGGAGTCGGTCCAACTCCTCCTCCACTACCACGCCCGGCACGATCAAATAACCCTTCTCTTGAAAGAATTGGGCTTGTTGGACGGTGATGACCGGGGCTTCCATCATGCTCGCAACTTTGCGTCTGGTTCTTCGGTTGCCTACGATGCCGCGAACGCGACTTCACGGATTCGCAAAGACACCGGCGAAATCCTCCCCCTGAACTCGCATGCTCGTGTGTTTGACACCCGCCGCCGATTCTTGATATACTCGCTCGTCTGGAGGAGGTGGGACGGTGCGCCTGGCCTTTTCCACGCTCGGTTGCCCGGCGTGGACTCTCGATCAAATCCTACAGTCGGCCGTGGATTACGGTTACGACGGCGTGGAGATTCGGGGGATTCAGGAACATGTGGACCTGCGACAGTCTCCGCTTTTCACTTCCTCGGAAAGGGCTGGCATCCGCCGTCGGTTCGAGGATTCCGGACTTTCGATCTGCTGCCTCGGCTCTTCGGCGAGTTTCGCAGCCCAGGACAGACGCGGGGAATCCATGGACGAAGCGCGCGCCTACATGGACATCGCCGCTGAGATCGGCTCTCCGCTGGTTCGCGTTTTCGGAGGAACGCCCGCAGCAGGACAACCGCACCGGCATTCGATCTGCTCGGTCGCGGATTGCCTTTCCGAACTCGCGCCTTATGCTGAAGAACGCAGTATTGCCCTGACCCTCGAAACACATGACGCTTTTTCCACCGGGCGAGATGTAGCGGAAGTGCTTAATCTCGTGAATCACCCGACTGTCGGCGCGCTCTGGGACCTCCACCACCCTTTCCGCGAAGGGGAATCCCCTGAGGAAACGGACCGGTTCCTGGGTCCCTTCCTGAAGCACTGCCACGTGAAGGACAGCCGGAACGGCGAATACTGCCTGCTCGGCGACGGCGATGTACCAATAAAAGCGATACTGGCGCTCATCTCTCAACGTCTAACGAACAATGCCGAGCGGCCTACGCCCTGGCTTTCTCTGGAGTGGGAAAAGCGCTGGCATCCTGAGATTGGCGAGCCAGAGCTGGTATTTCCACAGTACGCGGCCAAGCTGCGCGAGTATCTGAGGGAGGTAGGATGAGCATTCGCCGCCGAGATATCACCGAAGAAAGACCCCGGAGGCGGCGAAGACCTGCGCTCAGCACAGCAGAGGTGGTCGACTTTTTGGAGTACCTCGCTCCTCCCACGCTTGGATCCACGGATCGACCGTACGGTCTGCAGGTTGGCGCGATGGCGTCTGATTTGCGCTCAATCGTAGTCGCTCCCATGGCTACGTATAACGCGCTCTCCACCGCGGCCTCCCGTAAGCAGGCTCTCCTGATAACGGCCGCCCCTCTCATCACGGAACCGCTGACTGCGATACGGCGAGACAGCCCAATCGGTGGAAAGGCGGCCTACCTGACAGAGCATCGGATCAACCTGTACACACTGTCCGATAGTTATGCAGCCGCGCCGGGCGGATTCGACGACAGCCTGTCAGAGCGCCTTGGTCTTGCCGCGACTTCTGCTCTATTACCAACGACTTTCGAGCCCCAATACAAGATCGCCGTATATACGCCTCCGGAGGCAGCGGACCGGGTGCGAAAGGCGGCGGCCGAAGCAGGAGCCGGCCGCATCGGCAACTATTCCCACTGCTCGTTCAATACGACCGGTACGGGGACGTATCTGCCCAGATCGGGCGCGAACCCGACGATCGGATCGGTGGGTAAGCTGGAGAAGGTCGAGGAAGTGCGCATCGAGATGATAGTCCCGCAGCGCGAGCTTCAGGGCGTCATCGCGGCGATACTCGGTGCACACCCATACGAGGAAGTCGCATACGACGTTTTCGTGGTAAAGAACCCGGGAGTGCTGTACGGCCGCGGTCGGATAGGGGAGCTGCCGCTGGCGGTGTCGCTGGAGACAGTCCTTGCGCAGGTGCAGGACGCGCTCGAGATCGAGTCCATCCGCCTCTCGCACCGGCCGGACTTTCCCATCTCTTCACTGGCGGTGGCGAGCGGGGAAAGCGACGGGCTGCTCTGGCCCGCCACCCGTGGCGGGGCAGGCGCGCTGATCACCGGCGGCGCTACGCTGCAAGACCGCATGCTCGCAGACGGGAGCACAACGGTCCTGATCGACGTAGGATATTCGGCATCGGTCGCGGCAGGTTTGCAGCGCCTGAGCGCCCAGCTTCAGAGCACCTTCGCTTCCGACGGAATCGAGATACTCTACGCTTCGTGACTCCATGAAGGTCTTCGTCACACGCCGGATTCCCGACGAAGCTCTCCAGATAGTTCGGGAGGCGGCCGAAACGGATTTGTGGCCCGAACCAGGACCGCCCCCCCGCGACGTCCTCCTCGAGAAGGTTGCCGGAATCCGCGGCCTCTACTGTCTGCTCACAGACCGAATCGATTCCGAGCTGTTGGAGTGCGCCCCGGAACTCCAAGTTGTAAGCCAGATGGCGGTGGGGGTCGACAACGTCGACGTGGCGGCGTGTACCGCGCGTGGAATCCCGGTAGGGAACACCCCGGGGGTACTCACGGAAACGACCGCCGACCTGGCATTTGCACTGATTCTGGCGACCGCCCGGCGGGTGGTGGAAGCCGACCGGTTCGTGAGAGCAGGAGAGTGGACGACCTGGTCGCCAATGCTGCTGACCGGCCCGGACGTTCATCATGCGACGCTCGGAATCGTGGGCATGGGGCGAATAGGCCGCGAGGTAGCGAAGAGAGCGCGCGGGTTCGACATGCGGATTCTCTACTACAACCGAACTCGTGACCCGGAATCCGAGGAGACGCTCGGCGCGGATTATGTTGACATACCCTCTCTGCTTGCTCAGAGCGACTTCGTTTCCATCCACACGCCGCTAACTTCGGAAACTCTGCACCTTATCGGCCGCGAGGAGTTGCAATTGATGAAGAAGTCAGCCATCCTCATCAACACTTCTCGCGGCCCGGTGGTGGACGAATCCGCGCTGTACGAGGCTTTACGCGATGGAACGATCGCCGCGGCCGGTCTGGACGTCTTTGAGGTAGAGCCGCTGCCCATGGAGAGCCCGCTTCTCGCGCTCGACAACGTGGTTGTCCTGCCCCACATCGGCTCCGCGTCCGTGGCCACACGCACCAAAATGGCAGTCCTCGCCGCCGAAAACCTCGCCGCGGGTATTAAGGGCAACCGCCTGGCGCACTTAGTGAATCCGCAAGTCTATGACGGGTCATACGGTGGCGGGCGGACTCCTGTCTTGAACGGCGAATCCGACAGAAAGGCTTCCAGCAACGGCTAAACTGTGGCAGTGGGCCGAATGGGATGTGCGATGACAGTACTGGAGTATGGTCAGAAGATTGCGGGGCTGCTGGTGGACGGGGACTGGCCCCGCATCGAAGAAGAGATCTATGGCATTCACCTGCCGGACGGATGGCAGGGCAAGGTGAAACCCATATTCGACGATCTAAAGAGCCGCAAGATCGCGGTAAAGGTTATCCCCTTCTGTGCGCTGCCCGATCACAGTCTCCTCTGGCTGAAGATGGCGCCTCAAAGTGTCCTTGAATGCACCGAGAATGCGGTGAACATCGGCTATTCAGACGGTGAAAGCGAGGATTCCGGCAGTGTCGACCTGGCG
The DNA here is from genome assembly GCA_046715155.1 of Chthonomonadales bacterium. Lineage (GTDB taxonomy): Bacteria > Armatimonadota > Chthonomonadetes > Chthonomonadales > CAJBBX01 > JBKJZI01. Next base: position 16,931 of record JBKJZI010000307.1, read on the forward strand.
ATATATGAACGGGACGGCACATATTCGATCTTGATGGTTGGGGGTTAAGGTCTGGGGATTCAGCGGACGCCATCGAAAGGCTCGGCCGGTCAGTGGGCGGCATAGGACGCATTCAACCGGTGGAGGAGACAAACGAAAGGGACGGTGGAAATCCACCGCCGCCGGGATTCCGTGGCTCCAACGTCGGCTATTTCGTTCCGTTGGCGGCCTCGGTTTTGCTTGTCGGGCGTATCATGTCGAACGGGTCGGAGACGGAGATGCCCTTGGTAAGGTGCTCTTCGTCGGCGGTGTAATAGACGAAGGCGATGCACATCTCGTCTTTGGTGGATTCGCCCCAGGTGATGGCGCGCGGCGGGTTGTAGGGATTCCGCGGATTTCCCGTTGAGTTGTCGTAGGTGGCCACTAGCTTGATCTGCGAGCCGGACGGGAGCTTCATCGGGTCCTTGAGCATGTAATTAAGCTGCCAGTTGAAATCCCAATCCGGGATGTAGACGAGCTGCTTTTCTTTCTTGTCCGGATATTCGGCGATCACGCGCATGGTCTTACCAACCATGTGCATGTGCGGCATTGCGCCGAGAACGGTGATGTTGCGGCGGACAGAGTGGCTGGCAGGCACTTCCTGCCGCTCAGCGCCGGGCGGGATGTTCAGGAACGGATTGATCACCGGGATTATCCGCACGCGCTTGTCCACAGGCGTCTTGCTGAAGTGGATTCCGACGCGGGATTTGTCCTTCTCCGGTTTACCGCTCTTGTTGTAGTGGACTTCCAGAACGATGTCGGCGCCCTTCGGCAGGAGGTTGCCGACGCCATCCGGGAGGAACCGCGCATCATTTCCGGGCGCCCAGCCGCTCATGAAGCCGGCGGGAAAGAATCCGGGGCCGCTGCCGGCGGTGGGGTTTTCATAACCGGGACCGGAATCTCCGGAGTCCAACTTTCGCGCCTTCCCGTTCTGGTCGAGGTAGGCGATAATATGGTGAACGACTTTGCGATTGCCGGGTTGGAATTCGAGCGCTGATACGTACCGGTCGCTGTCAAAACTGGTTGGGATGACGAAGCATCGGTACTCGTCTTTGCCGTCAGCGGGAACGTTATAGCTCTCCGGCATCTCCACCACGAGGTCCGGCTCGCCGAGCTGCCATCCTTTCGGGAACGTGGGCATCGGGGGAAGCTGCTTCTTGTCTCCCTCCGGCGCGCCGAAATCCGCCCATGCGGCAATCAGTTTGATCTCTTTGTCCGATAGGCGTCTTTCGTCCTGAAACTCTCCGTGCGATTCCGCTTTCCAGGGAGGCATGGAGCGCTTTGAGGTTACCGCCTTGAGCAGCGCCGCCTTGGAAGATGCGTCATGGAAGCTTTCCAATGTGAAGGGGGCGACTTCGCCTTTGCGGTGGCAGGGCAGGCAGTTCTTGTAGAGGATCGGCGCCACTTCCTTCGAGTAGGTCACCGCCGATTTTGCGTCCTTTGGCTTCTTAGTCGAGTCCGGATTCGATACGGCCGAAGCGTAGGCACCCAGGCCAAGTAGTACGGAAACCAATCCGCCAATCGCGCCGATTTTAGTTCTGCCGTTTGCCCTGGGCATGTTATCCTCCCGCAAGGGTCCCTATTAGTATTATACGTTCGGTTGGCCGCCATGGAGCACCTAATTCTGTGAGTTTTTTCACAAATTCGGAATCCCATGCAATAGGAGTTCACGTCCCGTCCGCCGAATCGAGGGAATGTAGCCGTAGCAAGGTGGGAAAACAGATCCTTCGCAACGACGGCTCAGGATGACGGGATTGACGGCCGCTCAGGATGACAAACTGCCGATGTCACGTTTCCAGGGGACTGACCTTGCCGCGCTTTGGCCCACATATTGATCCGCCCCTTGCGTTGATTCCGCCTATCCTCGAACAGCATGGCCTCAATGTGTTTCAGACGACGCTCCGGGATCCGCGACGACTGTCCAAGGAAAGCGTCCCGGATGAAGATGACCAGCAGGCATACGTCGCAGGGGCGAAGCGGGCGGGGGGTCACTGGGGGATCGTGCACGCATCCATGCTCACGAACCTCGGTTCTCCGGACCCGCGAATCCGGAACGGCTCGGCGGGCACACTGGTTGCGGATGCGAACCTGGCCGCAGAACTTGGGCTCGTCGGTGTATGCTTCCACATCGGTTACGCCAAGGGCCACGACACCCAGGAGCGGGCAATCGAGGCGGTGGTGTACAAGCTTACGGACGTGGTCGGCCGATTGAAGCCTGGCGCGCGGGTCCTGCTGGAGAACGGCGCTGAGGGCAGCGAGCTGGGGCAGACCATATCCGAGGTCGGTACGGTCGCGCGGGCGGTTGGGTGCGGGCCGGAGACGCTTGGGTTCGTGCTGGACACCTGTCACCTGCACGTGTCCGGATACGATCTATGTTCTCCCGATGCGCCGGATCAGATTGCGGAGGAAATCGAGTCCGCCGGTCTCACGCCCTTTCTGACTGCATTGCACCTAAACGATGCCCAGGCGCCGTGCGGCAGCCACCGCGACCGCCACGCCCCGCCGGGAGAGGGCACCATAGGCGACGGACTCTTGCGGTTCATCGCACACCCGATGTTTGTGGAACTCCCCGCCATTCTTGAAGTAAGTCAGACTTCCGCGCTTCGCGCTATCGCTTACCTTCAGCGGGGTTCATCCTGATCCTCCTCGCCGCCCTCCAGATGGAAGTGATGGAGGAGGCGATGAATGAAAGGCGCGGCCAGGATTCCGACGACCGCCAGAAACACAAGCCCTGAAAAGAGAGCATAACCGGATGCAAACAGCTTCGCGGACGTTGATTTCAGGGGATCGACGGGTCCCATGCCTCCGAGGATCATGGAGGCGTTCAGCAGCGCATCCACCCAGGGCAGGCCGGCAAAGTAGTGATATCCAAGCACCCCGACGATGAGCGCAAATAGGGCGAGCGAGAACGCGGCGGCGCCGAGCGCTGCGAGCCGCATGAGGAAGGCGGTGCGCGGCAGCAGTGGTTCATGCCGCCTCTCCCACCAGCCGCGTATCTTACCTGGCATCGTCACCAATCCTTCGTCAGATTAATGGTTTGGCGCCCGTCACTCCGGTGGCGCAGCCATAGAAGTATTCGCGGTACTCGGCGGTGAGTCCGGCCTGGAGAAGGATTCGGTGCATGCCGCGACAGTTGCGAAACGCTCCGCATGTATCCCCAGCATTCTCCCATACCGCACATGAGATCGTGGACTGTTTCTCCCGACTGGATAAGCGCATGCTCGACGCATTGGCGACGCCACCGCTGAGAGAATCCGAAAGAGGTCAGGTAGTTCACCCGGTCGTAGGATTCCGACATCTCATCGAAGAGCTGCCGAACATAATCGGCCTCGTAGATGTCGACGGAATCCGCGGAGTGGGGGTTGGCTTCCATGAAGGCGGAGTCAATCGTAGAATTGTGGCAGCCACTTTCGCTGAGATTCGAACATCTCATCCACCATCTGCGGAATCTGCTCCAGGGGAACGACTGCCGCGGTCAGCGGGTCCAGCGCGACGGCCGCTCGCACGAGATTCCGATCCCTGTGGGCATGACCCAGCACCGCGAGCTCCTGTACGTTGATGTTCGTTCGGTTGATGGCCGCGCACGCTGGGGGAAGGTTGCCGACCAAAGTTGGCTGGATTCCACTGCCGTCTACCAGGCAGGGCACCTCTACACAGCATCCTAGCGGTAGGTTTGTAATCAGTCCGGTGTTTGGGACGTTGCCATAGACCACGCGCGGCGTGCCGGTGACCACGCTATGGATGATCCCGGCCCCGTACTCGTGGCTCGGCTTGAATCCCTCCCGCGTGCGCTCGAGCACCTGATCGACCTGCCCGGATTCATCGTGCTCGCTGCAGACTTCGTAGTAGTCCCATCGATCTGGAATCCACGTGGCCGTGTCTTCGGGCGTCTTACGAAAGTAGGGAAAGTACTCGCTGGTGTGGTGCGGAGATTCCGAGATGAAGGCCGATGTGCCGGTCCCAATGACGTATTCGAGCACGGCCGTACGGGTCTTATCGTTGTGCGGACCCTCGTAGATACCATTCCTCTCCATCCGCGGCGGCCCTCCGATCCCGAGAGTTTCGCGCGCCATCGTCTCACGAACGAGAGGAAGGAGGTCCTCCCTGGTGGACTTGCGCCGAAATTCGAGGAACCATGATTGGTGGTTGATTCCGGCGGCCCGATAGACGATGTCTTCTTGCGGGACGTCGATCACTCGGGCCATCATTTTACTGGTCCCCTGAATGCTGTGACATAGGCCAACATG
>JBKJZI010000308.1:0-10367 GCA_046715155.1 Chthonomonadales bacterium
CGGCGCAAGAGGCAGTCGTGCAATCGGGGCCAGACTAGGTACCACATCTCAAACCGGAGAAGACCTATTTGGAGTCTCGCACTCCATGGCTGTCGCAGAGTCCGATCAGGCGGTACGCTGGTTTAGCTCTGCGAGGGCGACTTTGGCCTGGCCGAATACCTCGTCGATCTGCTGCACGGATTCGAATCCTACGCTCATCATGTCGATTGCGCCGGTGCCGAATGCGAACTTGAGGGTCTCATGTATACGCTGTACGCGGTCCGGTCCTTTCAGCATGTCGCCTTGTCCCAGAATCTTCATGCCGATGACGCCCTTGCCGGCGGCGCGCATACCGCGAAGAACATCTCCCACGAGCTGCGGGGTCCTGTCCTTGGATTCGGAGGGCTGGTGGTCCATGTGCAGGCCCCACGGGTTGTAGCGAGCCAGGTCCAGTTCCACCCAGGGATCGGCGGCTGCGGCTTTCAACGCTTCGAAGGAATGGCACGAGCAGCCGTGGGCTTTTACATACCCTTTGCTCTTGGCCTCGGAGATCACGTCCTTTACGCCCTTGAAGCGGACGTTCCAATCCGGCTCGGTGACGCAGTGCATGAGCAGGATGTCGACGTAGTCGGTGTCCATCTCCTTTCGGAATCGCTCGATGTCAGCCTTCGCCTCTTCAGGCTCGCGGCTGAAGGTCTTGGTCATGAGGATATATTTGTCGCGGGGCAGCTCGAGAGTTTTGATGGCTTCGCGGAGGTAGGGGTGCGAGCCATAGGAATCGGCTACGTCGAAGAATCGGACGCCGCTTTTCCAGGCGTGCTCCAGCAGCGCGGTGAACTTCTCCTGCCCGAGGCGGGTTTGGTTGGAGCCCTTGTTGAAGCCGACGCTCCCAGTGCCCATGGCGATAAGGGAGCTCTTCAGGCCGGTCTTACCAAGGGTCACCTTATCGGAGAGCTTCTTCGGTCGCTGGGCGGCCAGAGCAGGCGTGCCGAGCGTGAGCGCTCCCGCCGTCGCAGCCATCGTTCCGAGGAATTCCCGTCGGTTGAAATCCGTCATGGATTAGCTCCCTTCTTGATGGAATCAGTATGGAAGTAGGGAGGTGTGGAAGTGTGGAAGCCTTTTCCTCCCCACTTCCACACCTCCACACCTCCACACAATCATTGCCGCGCGGGCGGCGCGATCTGCTTGATGGCTTCCCGCGTCGCGGCCAGGCACTCTTCAATATACGAGATCGGGTTCTCCGGATGCTCCTCGTATTCGAGGGAGACAATCTGCCGATATTGGAGGCCGCGCAGCTCCTTAAGTAGGTCCGCGACTTTCAGGTCGCCTTTGCCAACTTCGGTGAATTTCGTCTTATCTTTCACGTCCTTCAGGTGGACTCCGTAGGTTCGTTTGCCGAAGGCTTTGACGGCTGCGACGGGATCTTCGCCGCTGCGGAGGTAATGGCCGGTATCTACGCAGGCGCCGATCCGTTCGTGGTGGCCCTGGATTGCCTTCGTTACGTCCGTGATCTTGTCGTAGCGGTGGCCGGGACCGTGATTGTGGATCGCGATGAAGATGTTCGGATACTGCTCCAGGACTCTATCGAGCACAGCGAATGAATCCGGATTCGGGTCCGCTGAGATCACGAAGCCCGCCTCGCCTCGCCCGGTGTTCATGGCCTTCGCGAAGTCGAGCACCTTGCGGGTTTTGGCCTCATCGGCGTCGAATCCAACCACACCCCAGGAGCGCAGGCGCACCTGGTGGGCGAGCAGCTTGTCCAGCATTTCCTTAATCTTAGCAGGATCGTCGGTCTGGGGAATGTGGGCCGGGTAGGCCTCCCAGTTTCGCAAGCCGAGCTGCTGCGTCTTTGCCAGCGCTTCATCCAGCTTGAAGTGGCGCAGAGAGTAGGATTGAATCCCCATACGGAATGGCGCGTACGGGCCGCGCCGCTGACCCTGTCCTTGCCCTTGTCGTCGCTGCCGCCGCTGCTGCGGCGCTTCCTGCGCCAGGGCGGATTCCGCGCCGAATACCAGCGACGCGGCCCCAATGGCTCCTGTTAGAAACAGGTCGCGGCGGGACAGTGTCGTTTGTTCGTCAGGTCTTGACATTTTCGCTTCCTCGCAATGTGAATGAGAGATATCGGAGATTAGAGCAATAAGGGGATTCCGCGCTGGGGACCGAATCCCCTTCCGTACTTTCGCGTAAAGCGCGGGTGGGCCGGATGGAGCCGCCGGACGGAGTATCCTCCGCAAGTTCCGAAGGGGTCCCCGACATTCGGGGCGGACCGGGCCGGCGGCATTGCTCCGGCATTCTTGTTGAAACGGAATCGCTTCGGTCGTGTGACGGAGTGAGTGGTGAGTAGGTGAGTGGTTCGCAGCGCTGTCACCTACTAACCTACTCACCTACTCACCTACTCACCACTCACCTCCTACCCGACAACACGGTGTACGGCAGCGGCTCTGGCAGGCGGCGGATTTCCACGTCTCGGAATCCGGAATCCAGCAGCCACTGCTGGCATTCCTCGACGGCGAAGGCGGCCCCGTCCTGGCTGGTGAGCAGCATCTGTAGGGAGAAAAGCGCGGAGAAGACAGGTTGGGAGCGGGTGGCGTCCACCATGATATCGGAGACATAAACCCGGCCCCCGTCGATCAATGCGCGGTACGCGCCCGCGAGCATCTTCTGAATCGTATCGGTTCCCATCTGGTGCAAGACTCCGGAGAAGAGAACCCCGTCATAGTAAGATTCGCCGTAATCCGCGCCGGTGGCGTCGCCCGGTAGGACCTGCACGCGGTCGCTCACCCCGGCCTGAGCGATGAGGTCCGAAGCCACGGCGGTGATTCCGGGGAGGTCCAGCACCGTAACGCGCAGGTCAGGGTGCCTCTGAGCTAGAAGCGTAGCGTACGTCCCGGCGCCGCCGCCGACATCAAGTAGGCGCTCGGCCTGGGGGTCGAGGTCCAGGTATTCGATCACACCGCGCGCGAGCCCAACCGCCCTCTCATGCATCGCCATAACGAAATCGCGCGTTTGCTGCGGATCGTCTCCAAGATGGCGGCGCGGATCCACTGCCGGTTCACCACTGCGGACGGATTCCGCAAGCTTTCCCCAGGCGGGGTACTGCTCCCACGCCCATCGGAGTCCGCTCCCGAGGTAACCTGGCCGCCCGGGAGTCAGGAAAGCGGAGGCTGCGGGCGGCGCCATGTATCGGTCGGCCTGCTTAACCAGTAGATTCAGGCCACAGCATGCATCCAGCAGTCGCTCCATTGCGGCTGGATTCGCTCCCGTCCGCGCGGCGATGGATTCCGCGGAATCCGCTCCCTCCGCCACGGCGGCGAAAACATCCAGTTCATTTGCCGCCAGTAGGACAGCCGAGGGCCAGTAACCGGTCGCCAGCTTCATCAGATAGCCAGGGTCCGGCATGGTGTCGACCGTCACTACGGTGGTCTGCTCAGGGATTCGCTCAGCGCTCATTCCGCTCGCTCCTGCTAAATGTCTCAGTGCCAGTTACGAGCGGACAGGGATTCGGGTTCCAGTCCGGATGGTTCGTTGGGTCGTGGGGCGAATCGGATTCCCGGCGTCTATAATGTCTTGCAAGATGACTATTCTGAGGTGAGCGATGAAGCGTGTTTGGCGAATTGGGATTGCGCTCGGTCTTTTGGCGGTGATTCCGGCGTTCGGGCAAGTTCCGGAATCGACGGACGAAAAGTTCGAGGCTATTCCGGCGAGCGACAAGCCGCTCTACCGGTTTAACTTTCCGAAGAACTTCTTTGCGAATACAGCCGCTGAGAAAGCGGCGCGGCCGAAGGTATACGCCGGGCTGGCGGAGCTGGAAAGATACAAAGGAAGAGTCGCGGAATCGCCGGAGACGCTCTTGAAGACTCTCCAACTTTACGACGAATCGATCCGGCGCGTGATGCGCCACGCCGTCTTTCTCTACCTGCAATACGCCACCAATACTAAGAACACGGAGGCGAACGAGGCGCAGTCCAAGCTCTTCGCCGACCTGAACACGCGAACTAGCTTTATCCAGCAGGAGTTGATGCGGATCGAGCCGGCGAAGTGGGAGGCCTATGTTAAGAAGAATCCCGCGCTCTTAAAGTACGCGTTCTCCATCCTCTCCGCCCGACGGCTCAAGCCTCACACGTTATCACTGAAAGAGGAGGAGCTGCTCAACGGGTTGGCGCCGCAGATAAACGACTGGCCGGCCGAGCTGTACCAGAAATCGCTGGACCGGACGGAATGGGGGACGGTCGAAGGCGGGCTGCACGTGCGGAGGCAGCGAGGCGCCATCAACAACAGCCCGGAACGTAAGGTGCGAGAGGCCGGGTTCGCCAAGGTCTATGAAGGATACAAGAAACATCGGGACCTCTATGCGTTCGCGCTGACCAAGCAGGTTAAGGCGCGGAATCAGGTCTCGCAGGCGCGACACTACCGTGACTATCCACATGAGGCGCACTTCGGGCTCTTCCTGGACACGCCTCAGGTGAAGAGCCTGTTCGAAAGGATGGCGCAGCAGGGTCCGTTCAACAAGCGATACCAAAAGCTGCGCGCGGACCGGATCAAGAAAGTCGCCGGCTTCGAGGACGTTAACGTTTGGGACCTTACGGTGATTCCGGCCGGTCAGCGTCGTCCGCGCTTTACCATCTCTGAGGCTAAGCGGATCATCGCAGAATCACTCAAGCCGCTCGGCGGTGAGTACCTCCGCGAGCTGGGAGAGCTGTTCGACCCGAAACAGGGGCGGCTGGACCTGGTTCCGGGTGAGAACCGCGTTCCCGGCGCATTCGCATGGGGATTCCCGGGGTCCCAGATCAGCATCTTCTATAGCTTTAACTTCGAGGGATACTATCAAGACGTCTCCACGATGACTCACGAAGCCGGCCATGCGGTGCACTATGAGCTGATGACAAACAGCAAGGTTTTGCCGCCGTTCGCCTCCGGCCCCACCTACTTCACAGAATCGTTCGCCATGTTTAACGAATTGGTTCTGGCGGACCACCTGTATAAGAATGCGACGGACCTGTTTCGCAAGACCTACTTTTTGGAACAGTTCTTGACTCAGGCGATGGGAGTGTTCTCAATTACGCGCCAGGCTGCGATCGAGCAGGCGGTCTATGACGCGGTGAAAGGGGACAAGGTAAAGGGGCCGGATGAGCTGGATGCGCTCGCGAAGCAGGTAGGAACGCGTTTCTCCATGTGGTTCGAGAAGCACGACGACCTCAAGATGGAGTGGATTGACGTTCATCACTTCTTCGATGCTCCGATGTACTACGTCAATTACGTCTTCGCCAACTTCCTCGCCTTGAAGTACTACGAGATGTACCAGCGCGGTCCACAGACCTTCGTGCCGAAGTTTATGGCAATGGTCCGAAACGGATTCAACGACACGCCGACAAACATCCTGAAGAGTTACCTGTCTATCGACCTCAAAGACCCGAAGCTCGTTTCTGATGCATTTTCAATTCTGGAATCCAAGGTGAAGGAGCTTGAAATGCTCTACACAAAGCAATGAACCAAACGACCGATTAAGATGACGATGACGATTCTTGGGTAGTGCCAAGTCTTGTGTGTGAATTCGGGAAGGGGCTTATTGGTTCTCCACTTTCGGTTGAGGCGCGGGGTAACGCCATAAAAGAGCCGGTCATCCAGCCCGCGCTGCTTCCCCAGTGATTCCGGTTTCTCGGATTCAGCCCTGCCTCAGAAGTGGAATCCGTAAAGCGTCCACTATGGTTATTCAGCAGCGCCAGCTTATTGATCCCGGTGAGGAGGATGTCCAGGTCGCCGTCGTTGTCGTAATCAGCGACTGAGCAGACGTTCAGGTCTCCCGTAACGGATGCGATTCCGGTCTTCCCGCTAACATCTTCGAATCGCTTGCCCTGGAGGTTGCGGAAGAGTCCGCTCGTTTGTCGGCGACGAGCAGGATGTCCTGCCAGCCGTCGTTGTCATAGTCTATGAACGCGCAGCCGGTGCCGATAGCTTCGACGTTGCGCATGGGGCGCGGTTGGAGGGGCATTTTTAAGTCGAGGCCGATTTCTTCAGCAACGTTTCGGAGTCGGATTCCGTTGGCTGGGGCGGCGGTCGCAGGTTTCTGGGCGGCAGGCGCTTTCCCGCATCCAGGCAGAGTCGGTAGGATTGTGAATCCGAAGAGCGCTAACAGGCCGGCTCGGAGACGGGAGCTGAAGAGCAAGGATGATTCCTGAATGCGAATGAAGTAGGTGAACGAACCCCTTCATTTTATCGCATTCTAAGCATCCCCGCCGAGAATCCGCTCGATCGCCGCCATGTCGTCGCCCGTTAGGCTCCAACCCATCGCGCCGACGTTTTCTTCGACCTGTTCCGGTCTTCTGGCGCCGACGATGGCTGATGTGACCGCCGGGTTCATGAGCGTCCAGGCGACTGCGAGTTGGCCGACCGTCTTGCCGTGGCCCTCGGCAATGGGACGCAGTCGTTCGACGATTTCTAGATTCCGCGAAAGGTTTGGCTCCTGGAAGAAAGCATTGCGGCGCCGCCAGTCGTCTTCCGCTACTCGATGGATGTCGAAGTTTCCCGAGAGGAGGCCGGACTGCATGGGGCTGTAGACGATGACGCCCGTACCATTTCGGAGGCACCAGGGGAGGGTTTCCTTTTCTACGTTACGTCTCAAGAGGTTGTATGGAGGTTGGAGAGAATCGACGTGCCGGATTCGCTCGCAGCGCTCCATCAGCGACACGTCGAAGTTGCTGACGCCAAGGTATCGGGTCTTGCCCTGATCCTGCAGCGATGCCAGGACGGACCAGGATTCTTCGACTGGCGTACCGGTCTCGTTATCCGGCCAGTGAATCTGGTAGAGGTCGACGTAATCCAGGCCGAGCCTGCGGAGGCTTGCGTCCGTCTCGCGCCGGATGGATTCCGGGCGGAGGTCGCTGTGAAGCGATGTGTCTTCGTGCATCGCGCGCCCGCATTTGGTGGCGATGGAGAGCTGCTCTCGGGGAATTCCTTTTATGGCGCGGCCGACGACTTCTTCCGAATGACCGAGTCCGTAGATTGCAGCGGTATCGATCCAGTTGACGCCGAGCTCGATGGAGCGGCGGATGGCTGCGACGGAATCCTCGTCCCTCTGCGGTCCCCACCCAACCTTCCACGGCCCGCCCGCCGCCCATGCGCCGAATCCGATGGTGGTCAGCTCTGGCCCATTCTTTCCCAGTTTCCGCGTTTCAAGCAATTCTTGATCTCCATGAAATCCGCAATTTTTGCGAAACGAACCCAATTCTGCATCGGTGATGATTCCGGAATCATCTTAGCACGGCCGGCTAGTCTTAGTTTTGGGCGGACACCCCTTCGCGAAGTTTTGTTCCCGGATAGGTGCGAGTGGACGGCGGGACGGCGATGAGGTCGCCGGATTGTTGGGTGAATTCTTGCATTCGTAATGGCCTTGCTTTCTCCAGTCGGAGGCCGGCGCCTTTGCCGCGGCGCTCGATGATGCCTTCCACGACGACAGCGGGAGAGGTCAGAAAGACGGTAGTGGTTTCCCAGATGGCTTCGCCGAGAACAGTCACTTGAATCATCTCCGTTTCATCCTCCACCAGGCTGAAGAGGACCGGATTCCCGCTGACGGTTCTTGGCCGGTGCGGGCGGATGTTGAGTCCGGCGACCTTCACCCGCGTGCCATGCTTCTGCCGCATGGCATCGTAAGTCGTCATGATTCCACACTTCTTCAGTTCCTCGCGCAGGTAGGCGAAGACGTGGCACTCCGCGCAGACCCCCGTGAGCCGCCACGTCCACAGGAACTTGTCCCACACGGAGAAATCCTCGATGTCCCAAGCGATGGGGGTCGCGAGGGTACGGGCCGGGCCGAAATTCAGAGTGGAAGAGTGGAAGTATGGATGTGTGGAAGACTCACGGCCATTGCTTCCACTCTTCCACTCTTCCACTCTTCCACACTCCGGATTCCGGTAACTCATCGCCGTCCCGAGCGTCTCATCCAGCCTCCATAGCAATCCGCGGCGATGCTCGTGTAGAGAGTCGAAAGCGCCGGCGAGGATGAGGTTTTCCAGGCGGTCGCGGTGCATGGGTACGCGCGCGCAGAAATCGATCAGCGAGGCGAACTGGCCCTGATTCCGCGCGGCTACAATGGCCTCGATGTCCTCCTCGCGCAACTCGGAGACCATACGGAATCCGAGGCGGATGGCGTTATTTTCAATTTGCGATTTTCCATTTTCAATTCGGCAGCCGGATTCCGAAATTGGCAATTGGAAATTCGAAATTGGAAATTGCATGGCGTGGCATTTATCCTGGCTCTCATTGATGTCCACCGGCAGGATCTGGACTCCGCGGCGGCGGGCTTCGGCGGCGAGGGTGTTGGCGTTGAAGAAGCCCATGGGCTGGTGGTTCATCAGGCCGGCGAAAAACTCGGCTGAGTAGTGGACCGATAGGTAGGCGCTGCGGTAGCCGGTGAGGGCGAACGACGCGGCGTGACCCTCCGTGAATCCGTAACCCGCCCAGCCCTGTATCTGCTCCCAGAGCCTCTCCGCCCGTTCCATGTCGAAGTCCGGCCGGTAAGCGCACGCGCTCGCGATAAACTGATCCTTGAGCTGCTGCATGGTCCCTAACTTGGTGTGCTGAGTAATGGACTTTCGGAATCTGTCGGCTTCGGCGTCGCTGCAGCCGGTCATGATGCGCACGACCTCGTTGACTTGCTCCTGGAAGACAACGCAGCCGTAGGTCTTGTCCAGTGTCTCCGCGAGGGCAGGATGGAGCACATCGGCACGCGCCCAGCCGTTGCGGCAGGCCACGAACCGCTGTACCACGTGCCCCTGGATCGGCCCCGGCCGGATCAGCGCGACTGCGGCGACCAGGTCCTCGAAATGCTCCGGCTGCAGCGTCACCGCCAGTGCCATCTGGGCGGCGGATTCATGCTGAAACGTCCCGATCGCCTTCCCCGCCCGGATCATCTTGAAAGTGGCGGGGTCGTTGAAGGGGATTCTGTCGTAGCTGAATTTTGGATTTTGGATTTTGGATTTTGGATTGCCCTGCTCGTCAGCCGATTCCGCATTCAGGATTCCGGATTCGGCGATGTCCTTTTCGGAATCCTGAATTGCCGACAGCATTCGGAGCGAGAGGACGTCGAATTTGATGGCGCCGACGGATTCGGCGTCGTCTTTGTCCAGCTCCCAGATCTGGGTGATTCCGCGGGCGGAGGGCTGGAGTGGCGCAATATTCGCTAAAGGCTCGCGGCTGATGACGATTCCGCTGGAGTGGGTGCCGATGTGGCGCGGGAATCCGGCGATCTTCGCGCACATCTCGAACAAGAACTTGAATCGGTCCTTGATTCCTTCGTAGGGCTTCAGCTCGGCGAAGCGGCCGAACGCCTCATCCACCTGATCCGCGCGAATGAATCCGGAGAGGTTATCCGAGAGCCACTCCAGCGCGTCCGGCGGGATGGAGAGGACCTTGCCGATGTCGCGGACGGCGCCCTTGGCCCAGTAAGTATGGAAGGTGCAGACCATCCCGACGTGCTCCTTCCCGTACTTCTGGACGATGTACTTGAAAACGTCATCCCGGTTCTCCGAGGGGAAGTCCATGTCGATATCCGGCAGCTTGCCGGGAGTCAGGAACCTCGCGAAGGGCAGATTCCGCTGGATCACATCCACGTCGGTGAGGGTGAGGCAGTAGGCGACGCAGGAATCGGCCGCCGAACCCCGCCCCGTGCAGCGGATTCCCTGCTTGCGCGCCCACCGCACGATCTCCCAGCACATCAAGAAGTAGTCGGCGAAGTGCAGCTCGCAGATGACATTTAGCTCGTGCTCGATCCGGTTCATGATCTTCTCCGTGAGCTTCGGATTCCGTACTTCGAGACTATCCAATCGATAGCGCGCCCGACAGCCTTTATAGGTCAGGTAACGCAGGTATGCTGCGGCATTGGCGTGCTTCTCCGGCAGGGGATAGCTGGGAGTGACGTCTCGAGGCTCGGGGAGTGCGGATTCGCACTGCTTGGCGATGCGGAGGGTGTTTTCGACGGCTTCCGGTTTCCAGGCGAAGAGCTCAGCCATCTCCTGTCGGGACTTGAGATAGCGCTCCGAGTTGAGCGGCTTGTCCGGGTGGATCTCTTCGCGGGTAGTCTTGGTGGCGACGCAGCGCAGGATTTCGTGCGCCACGTAGTCCTCGCGGGTGGCGTAATGTACGTTATTGGTTGCCACGACTCCAACGCCCAGGTGGCGCGCGAGCAGGGAGAGCTCCCGGTTGACGCGCGAGCAGTCCGGCGTCAGGTCATCCTGCAGCTCGATGAAGAACGATTCCGCGCCGAACGCATCCCGGATTCGGGTGGCCGTATTAAGCGCCTCGGTATAGTCGTGCTTGCGGACAAGCCACGGTATTACGCCCTTGCGGCAGCCGGAGAGACAGGTCAGGTGCAGTGTGGAAGTGTGGAAGTGTGG
>JBKJZI010000309.1:0-18239 GCA_046715155.1 Chthonomonadales bacterium
CCGATCAATCCCCGGCTGCCATAGCCCACCGCCAGCTCTACGGTGCCGGTGCGTTTCTCCTGCATATTCAGATTCAGCCCCACTTCGCCCGGCCGCGGGAACGTAAAGGATGGCTCGACGTTCTCGAACAGGTCTGTGTTCAGGACTCGCGTCAGGTCCCGCTTGAGCTGGTTGACGTTGTAGTACTCGCCTTGCTTCTGCTTCATCTCGCGCGTGACGACGAAGCCTTTCGTTTTGCGAAGACCAGTTAGCTTCAGATCCGTTATCTTGCCGACGACGATGGGGACGTGAAGAACCCCGTTTTTGATCGACAGGTCTTCGGAAACGAACCCCTGGTAGCCGCGGTCCTCATACATCTGCCGGATCTCGCTTACCTTCCGCTGCAGCGTAGGCAAATTAAGGACGGCGCCCTCCATTGGCTTCAGCTTTTCCAGAATCTCGGCTGGCTTTATCGGGCCCGAGCCGGTGATCTCGAAGCTTTTGACAATGTCATTCTCAACCACCTCAATTACGATCTTTGCAGCGTCACCGGTCACCTCGGCGGTGACTTTGACGCCGTTCTCCGGATCAGGTCCCGCGCCGAAATTACCAAGGGCGAGCAGACGCCGCTTTGCAGAATCCAGCAGCTCCTGGGTGACCGACTGGCCGATCTCCAGGCCGGAGGTCGCGATAATAGTCGAGCGGTTGAGCGTCTTGTTACCAATGACGATGATGTCCGTAATCTTGGGCGGGTCTTGCAGCGCGCTCGCCGGGACGCCGGCCAGAAGCGCCGCCACCACGGTGAGCGCAAGGCAAGCGCGGAATCTTCTGGTCCTATGAAACACTAAGCTCATCTCCTTAGCCGAAATACGAACGTCGAATGACGAAAAACGAAAAGCGGAATGCTTCATTCCTTACGCCTAAACGCTAAAACACCTGAACACCTGAACACCTGAACACCTGAACGCCCCTAGCCTTTATAGTAATGCTCCAGCTTCCTCCGAAGCATTGCCCTGGCGCGCGAAAGGCGCGTCTTGACATTGTCCAGCGAGATCCCCGTGACTTCTACGATCTCGTTATAGGAGAGTCCCTTCATCTCGCGGAGGATCACGATCTCACGGTAATCGGGCGGCAGCGACTGCACGGCGGCGAGAATCCGCTCGTTGAGCTCTTTCTGTTCTAAAACGATGTGCGGCGCCTGGCTCTCGTCGGGGATCTCCCTCGCGGACCCCTCGGGATCAAGCGCCTGGTCAAGCGATTCTACCTGTATTGCGCGTGAGCGTCCTCGTTGTCGCAGCCGATTCCGGCAGTGGTTGAGAGCAATCTGATACAGCCAGGTGTAGACCCTGGACTCGCCCCGAAACCGGTCCCACGCGCGGAATGCGCTTATGAATGTCTCCTGGGTTAAGTCGGCCGCTTCGTCATAGTCGCCGAGAATCCGGAAGATGAGATTGAAAATCTTCTTCTCGTAATCTGTGACCAGGTCGTCGAAGCGGATAACGCCGCTGGGGGCGGAGTCCTCCGTCGTATTCGCGGGCCGGTCTTCTCGCACTCCCTGGTCCGCCATAAGGTTCTGCTTGCGGTTCTCCAGACTGCTTGCTCACCTCAAAGCGGGAATCGGGCCCTTGGCGCCGGCTTTCACCTAAATCGGAAGACTCCCTCGAAGAGTACCGCGTTCTGTCTCTGTTCGTTGAAGGTATATGTGAGCTGCAGGTTCCGGGGGAGCCGGTAGCTGAACCGCATCTCCCAATCACTGAACTCACTGACGGTTCCCTGGTTCACTCCCGAGAGCCTACGCCAGTAAGTAAGGTAGACCGGCCCGAAAAGTTGTCGCGTGAGCCGCAGAGAAAACGCGTTCAGCGCGGATGTTTCGACCTCAAACTCTTCCAGTCCGAGAATGCGGCCGATTCCGGACTGCTCGAATAGGCCCGGCAAGAACACGTCAGACACGAATCCGGAAAGTACTCCCCCAACATTCAACCGGCCCGCGAACAGGCTTTCGATCTGCTCCTGCCCTCCCAGGATTCCGGTGACTTTTCGCTGCAGACCGAGCGGGTTCGAAGCTAGGTCCGGAGGGTCGGAGCGGAAGGTCAGGCGGAGCCCGCGGTAATTGAACGGATTGGCTGCCGGGTCCGTATTATCCGTGATCTGCAGCGGGGCGTTGTCGTTGAGGGGGCCTCGCGCCTCGACCGTGATAGTATACCTCCGCCTCTGCCCGGTGATGTCGGACGTGGCGGAGAGACGCGTTTTCGCCGTTACGTCGAGGACGATTCCAAGCGATGGGTCAGGCTCGCCCACCGCATAGTATGGGTAGCGCAGCTCGATCTCGCTGCCCCGATCGATCGTAAATCGGGCGGTCGGAAACGTGAGATTCCCGCGCTCGATCACCAGTTTCCCGCCTAAACGAATGGAGTCAACCGTCCCCGTAAGAGTTACCGGCTCGGTCTCGGAGGTCCGCACTTCAGCGTTCAAAAGCAGTGCCGCAATCCGGACGTTCTTCTCCGCGACGAAGGTCAGGTCAAACCTCGGCGTCAGGGGGAGGATAAAACCGCCAACTGCGCTCTGTGGAAATGCCTCCGGCATCTGGAAGGTTGTATTTCGGGCATAGAGCGTCCCGGAGAGTCGCGGATTCAGGAGCGAACCCGTAATCGTCAGTGATTCCGTCACACCCGGCGTTGCCAGGTTGTCTGTCCCGATCTCCGCGGCAATGGCCCCCGACCCGACCCGCGGGAGCGGGGCTTCAGCTATGAGGATCTTGGGGGCGGACACTCGCAGGGCGGCGTCGGACTTAGGGTTCGAAACCGGTAGCGAGCCAGTGATGCTGATCTCTTCGCTCTTCTGAGGCTTGCCGCGCGGAAGGACCACCTGCGTCTTCGCCACGAGCCTATTCACCCGCAGCGTTTCGCCCTCAAACGCGATATCCGCCGCCAGGTCCGTAATCTCCGTGGTGGTCTCCGATGAGGAGATTCGATCGGCATTCAAGGCCAATCGGCCCGTGATCTTGGGTCCCGGAGCGGCCGGATTGCCCGTGACCGCCTGCGGATTCGTGAGATGGCCGATCAGTCCAACATAACGCAGTGACGCGTCCTGTATAGTCCCTTCGAGCTTCACCCGCGTGGCGGGTAAAAATGCCGCGATCAAGCCAAGTCCCTGCTCCTTAATGTTGAGTTGAACGTCAATCGGGGTCTGATCGGTCAGTAACGGAGGTTCAATAAATGGGCCGATGGTCGCCGAGGCGTGCGCTTCATGCGTCGGTCGCGGCTGTGGCGCCTGCGTATCAAGCTGGGGTAGGCCTCTGTCTACGGACTCCGGCGTCGCGTTGCGCGGGTCTACGCCGCCGGCGGCCGCCGATCGGAGCACCTGCGGCGCGGGCCGTGCAGGAGCAGCCTGTTCCGGCTCCAAAATCGTAAAGGCAATGTCGCCAAGTGTAAGCACCTTTTCTCGGTACGAGATGTTGGAGCTTCGGATAGCCGGGAACTCGACGACGCGTCCGCTAAAGAGATGGCGCGCAGGGTTCGGGTCCTGGAATGTCACGTTGAGCATTCCCGCAGAACCGGTTAGCACCAGATCCTGGGCCGTCCCTTCCGCGCGGATGTCAACGTGGTCCACGATGCCGTTGAGGCCGGCCAGCTCCTTGCGCTCTGGGAACCAGGAACGCAGAATCCGTAAAGGAAGGTTGTTGAGAGTCAGGTCGGCGTTGATTGCGCCGGTCATCGCGTAGGTTCCCTGGGCGCTTACCACCGTCTCATCCGCGATAAGGCGGGCGCTCTGGAGATTCAATGCCTTTCGGTTGAAACTCATGTCGCCCTTGAACTCGCTGATCCGCTGGCCTTCGATCTCCATGTCCTGGCCGTTCCAGGTTATCTGAGTGTCCGGGTTCTCAGCCGGGCCGGTGACGGTGAAATGCACGTCCAACGACCCCGCTAGCGGGCGCGTAATTGGAGAGAGGTACTGCGAGATCACGTTCTGCGGGTCGCTCAGCACCAGCGGGCTGCGGTTCAGCGCGAGTCGAAGCCGCTCCAGCTCGAACGACTTGAGGACTCCCGTGATCAAAAGCTGCTGTTCGTCGAGGTTATAACGGAAGTCACTCACGTGCACGCCCGGTTCGTTCATGGCGAATTCGCCGCCGGGACCGAGTGGATGAATGGAGCCCGTCACTCGCCGGCCGCTGAGATTCGCCACCGCTAGCAGATCGCCGAAGTCCTGATCGTTTACGATCATCTCCGATGTGCTGGCTCGTACCGTGCCGTTGAGGTCGACAGGTTTCCCATCTTGAATTCGGCCGGTCATATCCACTTTGACGTCGCCCTCGCCGCGGATTCGCGCATACTTCAACGCCACCGGATCCAGAATGTCCATGGGAACGTTTAGCGCCTGAGCGTGCACCGTGAACCGGTCGCCGCCGGTAAGCGTTGCGGCGCCTCTTATCACTGCGTCCGGGTTCTTTGTCGTGCCGGGCCAGTCGTAATGGATCGCGAATTCCGGAATCCGCAGGACGGACGCGCGGCCGCTCGCGTCGTACTCCAGCGACGCCGTCATCCGCTCGAATATCTGGTCCCCGATCGTCGGCAACACCACATCGATTCCAGTGGCTTTGACCACCGGTTTGCTTACCGTACCGGTAACCGTGAAAGACCCTTCCGCGGTGCCGGATGCCTCGATCTGACTGCCCGCAATCGTCGCGATATCCTGGAGCTCCACGCCCTCGAATTTTCCCGACAACGCAAGTCGCGCATTCTTCGAGGCCGGGTTCAAAATTACGCCTTCGACCTTCGCGAACTCGGGAAAGCGATAGACATCGCCGTCGATCGTGATTCGGTCGAGGTTCCCCGAGACAGACGCGGAAATCAGGTCCAGCCGCACGCGGTCCTGATACCCGGACGCTACCCCATAGCCGCGAAGCTTGCCCTTGAATTGCGGATCGTCAATTGGTCCGGTAACCCGCCCATCGCGCACATATACGTAGCCGGCAAGCCGGCGCCTACCTTGCTCATCCCGTGCGAACGGGAACATTCCCAGGTCGACCTCATTAGCCTCGACGTTGAGATCCACGGTCTCATTTGGTACGTTGACACGCCCCGTCGCGACCAGGTAGCCGGTGGCGGACCGGCCGACGAGGCGATCAACCAGCACAATGTCACCCTGCGTGCGCAGCCTGGCTTGCGCCTGATGCGCCACGTAACTCCCGTACCGTATATTGGTCCCGCGCAGTCGGGCGATCCCCTGAGGCAGGGTCTGGTCGAGCCGTCCCCGAGCCACAACATCCCCCTCTACGATTCCGCGAAGCGGCTGCTTCGTCGGCAATCGGAGCGCCGCCAGGCTCACGCCTCGCGCCCGCGCGATCACCGAGTATTGCGTTCGCTTGCCGGCCGGAGTCATGTCGACCCGCCCGGCAACGATGCCGCCGCCGAGCTGCCCTCGGAAATCCGCTACTGCCCTCTTACCCGTGTAAACGGCGGAGACCCAAACATTGCGCGCCTCGTACTGCCGGAATCGAATGCTCGGCACGGTTCCGGACATGGTAAATCGCGGCGCTCCCAGCGTGCCTGAGAACGCGACGACGAGGTCATCGGCGTTGGGGATCGTGGGGCCTTGCGGAATCTTCAAAGACCCGGCGGCCGTTCCGGATGCCGTTACTTGCAGCGCATCGGGGCGGCCGCGAATGTCCGCGCGCACGTCCGCAGAGGCCACCACCTGCCTCAGCGCCGGATAGCGGTCCTGCAGCTTGAGCGCTGCCAGTACCCGGTTCAACTGGACGCCCTTTCCACTGGCCCATCCGTTAAACGCCGGGTCTTCGAGTCCGATCACGGTCCCTTCGGCGTGGATCGGGCTCCCGGCGAACCGGCCGTCAACCTTCGCAGTGATGACTGAGTTGGTGACCGTAGCCTGACCGGCCACATCCGTTATCGGGGATGCCAGTTGCGCGGTACGGAATCCGCCGCCCTGCACGCTCACGTCCGCCTGGTATTCAACCGCAAACTTGCCGTCCTCGATCGGCCGACGGTAGTAAGTCAACTGGCCCGAAATGACTCCGGCGGTAAGATTATGCTCGGGCGGGAGCAGGCGGGTGATGTTCGGAATGCTTCCCTCCTCCACGTTCAGCCGCACATAGAGTCGGCGGTCACTAGGCTCATAAGCGCCGAGCCCGCTGAACGACCGCAGCAGCCCGGTAGATTCCGTTCCTGTGAGGGCCGCCGTAATGCTCTTATCGCTGTTGAACTCGACGTTCCCGCGTACCTGCTGCAGCGTCGCTTTGAACGGAATCGGACTTCGTCGCGCGTTCATCGGAGCCGCCTCGTCTTCATACAAGACGGTCCCATTTATCACGTCGAGACTGCCGACGCCGAGTCGCTTCGCAGGCTCGCGCTTCTGCTTGAGGAGGTCATCGAAGTTCCAGATTCCGTTGTGGTCTCGCGAGAGGCGCGCCACCGGCTCGATCACCTGCACCTTGGTGAACAGCGGAATCTCGGGGTTCTTCTCCAGCAGGATCTTGCGAAGGTCGAAGTCGAGGATGAGGCGGCGGGCGGATAAGAAAGAACGGCCCTCGCTGACGGCGAACGTCTTGTCCTCAGCCACCGCCAGCCCATCCACGTAGGCGTATCCGCCGCGGATGGTGACCTTCTGAACGGTGGTTTCCCGTCCCAGCGAGCGCGAGATTTCGGCCGCTAGAATGGGCGCCAGGTCGCGCTCCGCCGCGCCGATGAAACGCATCACCGACTGGAAGCCGAGCCAGAGCACCGCCAGGAGCGGCACGAAGATGACAACCAGGGTAATCAGCGACCGGTGAACAGTTCGCATGGGTTGCCTTTGTCGGAATTGTAAAGTCCGGGCAGGCGTCCCAAACGTAATCGGCGGAGGACGACGCGGGGACCGAGCTTATTCAAGTAATGCCCGGCTGACTTACCTATGAACAACGATTTACTCTGCAGTATGGTTCCATGAATCGGGTCGTTCGGCAGTTGGTGTCAGACCCCGTCCGACATGTCCGACTCGTCTGACATGACTGGACGCCTAACGCCCAAGCGCCTCAAGTCTATCCGACAGAATCTTCCTGGAGAAGTCGACGGCATTGTAGCTGCTTCGGATGAAAGGGCCGGACGCGACGAAGAGATAGCCCATCTCCTCGCCCATTCGTTCATACTCAGCGAAAACGTCTGGGTGAATGTACTCTTGCACAGCAAGATGATGGGTTGTAGGCCGTAGGTATTGGCCGATCGTGAGAGAATCGACGCCTATCGAGCGGAGGTCTTGCATCGTCTGAATGACCTCTTCGCGTGATTCGCCAAGGCCCAGCATGATTCCGGACTTGGTGTAGATTGCGGAATCCATGTTCTTTACACTCTGCAGCAGTTCCAGCGTCCGGCGGTACTTCGCCTGTGGGCGTACGGTGGGGGAGAGACGCTCGACCGTCTCTATATTGTGGTTGTAGATGTCCGGCTTCGCGTCCACCACGATCTTCACGCACCAGCGCTTTCCTTTGAAATCCGGCGTCAGAACCTCGACGATAGCATTCGGAATCTCCTGGCGGAGAGCGCGGATGGTCGCGGCGAACTGGCCCGCGCCTTCGTCTGCCAACTCATCGCGCGCGACGGACGTCACCACGATATGCTTCAGCCCCATGGCGCGCGCGGTCTCGGCGACGCGATGCGGCTCATGCGCGTCGACCGATTCCGGCCGTCCCACCTTGATGGCGCAGAATCCGCAGCTCCGAGTGCAGATATCGCCCAGGATCATGAAGGTGGCCGTCTTCTTAGACCAGCATTCTCCCAGATTCGGGCAGCGCGCGCTCTCGCACACCGTGTGCAGCCGCGCCTCCCGCATCATCCCCTCGACCTGGCGCACGGACTCCGGGTTAGGCACGCGCTTCGTCAACCACACCGGTAAAGTTCTATTCAACCTCAGACCTTTCCACCCAGAGTTCGAGCCGCGGATTTCGCCGTCACACGGCCAGTGTACCGCACACCTCCTGACTCCCTCAAGGGAGATCTTCACGGACTGCTGCGTCCGGTTCCCCTTGAGGGATTAGGGGCTGTGAACTATTGCACATATCCCAGAACCATTCCCACGGGCTGTACCAACGTCGTGTCTGAGACGGTGGCAGTTCGCCCAATGGCGGACATTTACAAAGATAATCGGAGGATGCAGCAGATGTTACGACAGTTTAGCGGGCGCATCGGAATGGTCTCAGCGGCGGCGCTTGTGCTCGCGGTCCCTTCGCAAACGTTTGCGCAGAACATGCAGGATTGGCAGGCAGTGGGCGGCACCGGAGCGATTCAGTCGTTTTTCTCGACCTTTACGCTTTACAACGTGACGGACAAGGAGGGATTGAAGTATGGCTCGCGGTTCGCCGGCATCAATCTCAAGTGGGATAAGAATACCAGCCTGAACAACGTGCGGTTCGACAAGAAGACCGGAAGCGGGGACGTTAAATACGGCGAGGTGATCGGCATCAATATCAAGGGCGGCGGCTTTCTCCGTTACGAGAAGCGGTCCGTCGGAATCAACCTCGGTTGGTCGTCTTCTAACTCGCCGGTCTACGAGTGGATAGTCGTCGGCGGGACTGAGGGTACATCCGTCAAGTTCGGTGATGCTTTCGCGCTCTATAATGAGCGGGCCAAGGACGTATTGATCTATGGATCACGTCCGGGTCCCGTCATCAACCTCATCTGGCTCAAAGACCATGGCAAGGGGTTGTTCGAGCGCGCTAAGGACGCGGCTTCAGGACCCGTCAAAGACTTTATTAAGAAGAAGCTGGGAATCTAGCGGCGCCTCGCAGTAGCGTTTTTTCCATCAACACCCACTCCCTCCCCAGGGGGTGGGTGTTGTTACGTGGCGGAAGTCCTATTGCGGATCTTCTTCGATGGTGAAGAACGTGCGACGGAGCTGGCCGTAGCGCATTCGTTTCACGTGTCCGTCGCACCAGAGGGCGTTGAATCCCTGGTGATGGTTGGATTCCCAGTGGCTTACCCCGGCTGTAGGATCGGGAGAACCGCCTCCGCCTCCATATTGGCCCGTGAGGCAGGATGAGGCGGAAATTGAATGCTCCCACATGAGCAGTGTAGAAGTGGGGTTTGGCACCGCGGCGTCCATCTGCCCCTGCGGCGAGGTTTCCGACACTCCGAATGGGCTGCCAAACCAACCGTTGATCGTGTATCGGCCATCCTTTTTGCGAGAAGGACAGAGCCTCACGCCGTCGTTACGGATGTAAGGCTCGAGCAGGTAACGCTCGGTCTGGGGCGCCGTCGAGTGTTTCAGCCAGTACACGAGAAACTGAGGAGGAGTTCCAAATACATAATCTGGGACGTAGTGCTCGTAGTCCTGCATGTACATCCCGACCGCCAGCCCTATCTGGCGCATATTGCTTGCGCAGGAAGTCTGCCTCGCTTTTTCACGCGCCTGGGCGAACACAGGGAAGAGTATTGCCGCCAGGATCGAAATAACTGCAATAACGACGAGAAGCTCAATTAGAGTAAAGGCGCCCCGGCGCCTCCCGCCACCCCATAAGACCATCGGTCCACTCCTGTTCCCGGCCGGCTGCTTCAAGGCGACCTGCCGATACTTCCAAGTGCCCCCATTCCTGTGCTACGTGCAGGGGCACCGCCCCGGGTCGGCTCGACTGATGTTTAGTCGCTCCGAATCCGGTTAAGTTACCGGGTTCCCGCCACGACACGACAGGCGTGATGCACACGGACGGGCAGAAACGAATTTCGCGGAACTATGGTATATAAGGGTCATAGAGCCCCGAGCGGTGCGCGTCTGTCATTGACCATTGATCATTGTTCATTGTCATTGGACTCGCTCCGCTTTTTCCTGCCCTTGACGGCGGCTACACCGTTTATCGTGCAAGGAGAATGTCATGCGCTTTCACACCGTCGTCTTCGCGGCCGCTCTGGCCGCGCTCGCCGTCCCGGCCCTGGCGTACGCCCCCGGCGAGGTTTCCGCCAATCGCAACCCCGTCATGCTGGGCGAAACCGTTACGCTCCGCTGGCTGTTCACTGGCAGCAAGGTCGTCGTGAACGGCGGCAGCTTCAAGGATCGACTTGTCACCGGCAAATCGACACTGACCGATACCCCCAGGAAGAGCACGCGGTACACATTCGACGTGAGCTATTCGGCGAAGCAGGCCGGCAGTGAGAAGATGGTCCCGCTCAAGGCCCGCTACTTCGTCGACGTAGAAGTTGTCAACCCGAGCGCGATGGGACTCGTCAGTTACAGCGGCGTGCCCGGTTGGAAAGTCAACTACGTCAAGGGCTGGAAGTGCGATAAGGCCGCCGTCTCCAGTTCTACCATCGTCTATTTCCAAAAGGAAGACGACAGCGTGGAGCGATTGGCTGTGGCGTCGATGCCCGTAAATGAGGGCAGCAGCGCCGCCCTTGCCGAGAGAGTAAAGAAGGACCTATTCAGCGGCTACGAGCAACTCGAGATCCTGTCTGAAGAAGCTACCGCATATAACGGCCTTCCCGCCAACATCATCAGCTTCTCCGGTAGTCCCACCAGCCATCCCAACGTTCGAACTCAGAGCATGGTCCTAGTCTTTACGCGAAACGGTCGCGGATATGTCATCTCAGGACGGACTTTCGCTTCCAAGTTCAACGCCAGGAAACCGATTCTGGAGTCAATGGTAAAGAGCTTCAGCTTATCGGGCCAGACTGCAAACGCGCAGTAATCTTCGCTGAGACTTCACAAGAAACAGGCCCGGCAATTGCCGGGCCTGTTTTACGTCGACCGTTCCGATTATGTTCCGAACGGGGATGGAGTTGGTGCAACCTGCGGAAGCACACGGCGTACATTGGACGCCCACTTGGCCGCAAGCGCCGTCTTGCTCATTCCCTCAGCCTTGGCGTCGGCGTCCGTAACATCCATGAGGAGATAGCGTCGCACGACGATCATTTCCCGGCCGTTTTTCGTAACATGCTTAATGTCGCTGCCTCTAAGCGGCGGGGCCTGGGTGCGAGAAAGGATCTCCACCGTTCGGGCATCCCACCGAAGAGTCCGAGTGACCGGCGTCTCGCCCGACACGGTCTTCTTTACGGGGATTATCTCGAATCCGGAGATTCCCCACACGGTGGGGCTGGGATCGTCGACCGGGTGAATCTTGCCGACCTCCAGCACTTCCTGGGCGGGCGCCGCGGCCGGAATCAACAAAGCCGCGAGAGCGGCGACTGCAAACCACTTCATGATGGGCATCCTCCATGCATCGGAAATTCGTGAGAGAGGCGGCTTTTGCCGCCCGGACAAATCGGCGAGTCACTCAGCAAGACGCCGCTCGCTTCGCCGGTGTTCCAAAAGTACGCCTCAAGTTTCAACCGAACCTGAATTCCGGTAATCTTGCGTGGTGTCCGAAAATCACGCTTGATGAGTGTCATTCCCAGAATTCACCGGGAAACTTTCAGCGCCACCCAGTTACCGCGTTTAGCTACGACCTGCACGGCGACAGAGCGGCGAAACTCTTGGGCTTCCGCAAGCCGACAAATAACGAAATACGGAGACACGGGCAACAGTGCAAAGTATGACCTGAGTTGCGTAATCTCAACGACGTTTGACGGCGCGACGGCGGATTCCGGAAGCAGCGGATCAGGCAGGTAGAAGAGTGCGCTGGGCCGCCTGCCTGGAGTCAGAATCACAAGCTGCCGCCTTTCCGCCCCGGCGCGAATCCCCGCTTTAGCCGACACATCGTGTAGTGGGGCCATGTATGCGGAATCGACCGCCGGAAGACCGAGTCCGACCGCTACTCCGAAGAACGCCGACATTCCTCCGGCGAGAGCTAGATTAGACTCAGAACCGCGCCTGAAGAGCGCAAGCAGCCACGCGCACGCGCAGGTCGCCGCCGCGGTCCCAGCAAGCGCAGTGACGAATGTAATCATGGCCGGGGGAAGCTGGTCTCTAGGCACAGGCCGCCGAGTGGCGGATTCCACCTGCGAGATAATCTGTTCGTGCAGCAGCGTCCCCATGAACAGACTCACCGCGAGAATCGTCGCTAGACCGAGCGCCCACAACATTGCTGTTCGCCGCTCCTTCATCGCCGCCGCCCGCACCGCCCAGTCCGCGCCTAGAAGCGCCGCGGGCGCGAAGAGGGGAAGGATGTAGCTGATAAGTTTGGACCCGCTCACGCTAAACATTATGAATACCAGGGCGAACCAGACCCGGCATAACAGCTTCGCGAGCTCAGTCGGATTTCGTGATACGCCATCTTTCCGCGCGCCCCGCTCGAAGAGCGCCGGAATCGTAAAGAAGCTCCACGGGAAGAATAAGAGGAAGAACACGGGAACGTAAAACCAGAACGGCGCCCGATGCGCCGTGTCGCCGCCCCTGAATCGGCCCAGGTGTTGGCGGATGACATACTCGTCAACGAACGCCGATCCGTTGGCCTGCCAGGCAGCGACATGCCACGGAACTACGATGAGGAGGAACAGCGGAATCCCAATCAGCATCCGCGTGCCCGTGAATAGCCGACGGAATCCGGCCGCCGCACCCTCCGCAAACATCAAGAAAACGGCGACGACGGCCAGCGGAATTACGATACCGGGGGCGCCTTTGGCAAGCGTCCCGAATCCGCAGCAAGCCCAAAATAAACTGAGCCACGACCCGGCACGCTTATCGCTGCTTGTGTATCCCTGAAAGAACGCGAACAGCGCGGCAGTGATCCAGAGGCTAAGGACGGCGTCCATCGTCAACTGCCGCCCCGCGCCGAATACGAGCGGCGCTAGTGCATAGGAAAGTCCTGCGAGCAGCCCGGCTTGCGCTCCGAAAAACCTGCTTCCGAACAGTAGGACGAGTACCGCGAGAATGGCGCTTGCGCCTGCCGCCGGAAGACGGGCGGCGAACTCGGTCTTCCCCAACACGCGCTGGGAAAGGGCGCTCTGCCAGTAGACGAGGGGAGGCTTTTCGAAGAACTCGATTCCGTTGACACGGGGCGTAACGAAATCGCCGGTCAGATTCATCTCGCGCGCGGCCTCAACGTATAGGCCTTCATCCAGATCGAAGAGCCCGTAGCTCCCGAGCCGCCAGAAGAACGCCAGGACGCACGCGGCCATCACCAGAAGAACGGGAAGGGCCCCCGCGCGAGACCGCTTTCTCATGGTGTCACGGGCTCGAAGTCGCGGCGGGATCCGGGGCATGAAGGATCACCCATCGGCCGTTTCGCCGGTCTATTCTCAAGTCCGGCGCATCCAGCGACAGCTTCTCCGCACGGCCCGAATCCGCAAGCACATAGGCCGGCCGATTGGTTCGCAAGAACTCCCGAATCGGCTCAACCTCGCCGCGTTCGACCAACGGCTCGCCTCCAAAGACAGAATCAGGCATATAGAAGAACACGCTGGGTCGCCGCGGACTCGCAATGTGAATCGCAACCGGCACACCGCGAGCTCGAAGCTCACCTGCAGATAGCGCCAACTGCCTCAGCGGTCGGTTGATTTCGCGATCGAGGGTGCGGAGCCCCACCTCCACGGCGATGGCAGTGAATCCGAAAACGCCCACAAAAAGAGCGGTCACAGATGCAAGATAGCGTCCCCTCCAAGATTGCCAGGTCGCCAATCCGCCGCCCGCCGCCATAATCGCGAGCGCGGGAATCACCCAGGCGGCCGCGATAGGTGGAAAATCACCCCGAACCTCAACGCCGGGTCTCGTGAAGTGCCACAATGCCGCCGAACCGGAAATGAGCAGAACGAGTGCAATAACAGCTACTACACCTAAACTCACTGTTAACGCGCGCGTCGCCCGTCCCACAGCCACCGCACGGGCGAGCCAGTCTCCAATGAGGAGTGCCGCCGCCGGATACATCGGTAGGAGATAACTGACAAGCTTGGATTTCATGACGGAGAAAATCACGATGATAGACAGCGCCCAAACTAGTACGAAGCGTCGAGCAGGAGCCCCCCTTTCGGCAGGTTCAGACGGAAGCGAAGTCCGTCGCGCGGCTAAGAGCGCAATCGGCAGAAAGACGCTCCAGGGGAACATGCCCGCGAACAACGCCGGCACATAGTACCAGAACGGCTGGGCGTGGCTGAAGTCCGACCCCGTCAGCAGCGCCACATGGTGAAGTATCCAGTATTCCTGGTAGAAGAGGTCACCGTACTTCTGATAAGCTGCCACGTGCCACGGAAGGATTATTCCGATGAGGATAACTAACCCGGCGAGCGGCTTCGCCTCCCAGAGCCTGGTCAGCAACGGCTTGAGTCTGAACTGCTGATCAAAGACGATAAATGCGCCCGCCGCAGCGATCGGGAATAGTCCTGGAACGCTCTTGGCCATGAATGCCAGCCCGCACCCAACCCAGAATAGGTAATACCAGCGCTTACCTCGGACAGAATCCGCGCTGTAACCTTCGAAGAAGCAGACCATCGCAACCGCGAACCAGAGACTCTGGTGGATGTCCATGGTCATCTGGCGCGCGGTGCCCACGTAGAGCGGGCTCAGCGCCAGCGCAACGCCCGCAATGACGCCTGCCCGTCGGCTCAAACGTCGTGCGGCGAACCAGTAGGTTAGATACACGAGGGCGGTGGCCGCAACTGCGACCGGGAGCCGCGCGGCGAATTCGTTGATTCCGAAGAGGAAATACGAAGCGGCGGTCAACCAGAGAGCAAGAGGAGGTTTATCGAAGAAGAGAACGCCATTGACACTGCCCGCTACCCAGTCGCCGCGAAGGAGCATCTCGCGGGCCGCCTGTGCGTACAGCCCTTCGTTGAAATCAAAAAGCCCAACCGACGCCAGCCGCCAGAAGAAGCATAAGAAGCACACCGCGCCCAGAATTAGGTGGTCACGCCGCGAAGACGAGGACTCCGCCTGTCCTTGGTCGGATTCTGGGAGGGCTTTCATGGAGGTGAGTAAGTGAGTAGGGGAAAAAGTGAGTATGTCACGGAGGGTTACTTATGTACCTACTTACTAACCTACTCACCTACTCACGTACTCACCTACTCATTCAGTCCGCAGGCTCGCGCGCAGCGGTAAGCGCTGATTCGTAATCCGGTTCCCGCGTTATTTCGTCGGTGTACTCCACGTACCGGAGCTGGCGATTCGGGCCGATGACGAAGACCGCGCGAGTTAGAAGCCGCAGGGATTCGATGAGCACTCCGTACGCCTGCCCAAACTCACCTGTGCGGTGGTCGGACGCGAAGCGGACGTGGTGGATCCCGCTGTCATTGCTCCAGCGGTTCTGGGCATAGGGCAGGTCCATGCTGACGCACAAGACATCCACGTCGCCCGGAAGCTCTAGCACAACTTCGTTGAACCGCCGCGCCTGCGCCTGGCAAACAGGAGTTTCTATAGAGAACACGGTGTTCAAAACCAGCGTGTGCCCGGAATAGTTCTCCAGCGTGACGTCCTTCAGACCTTCCGGTGCGCGCTGGTGCAGCCGGAAGTCCGGCGCGGAATCGCCGACATAAAGCTGAGTCCCCGAAAGCGGTAGCGGATTCCCCCGCATCAACACCGTACGTTCAGACAATCCTTCTATTCCCCCGGTTCACCGATTCCGCGTGCATTGTACCCGCCCTCAGAGAGTTGTGAGTGGCCGCGGCCTTTCTTGCCGGTCATATCCCCCTTAACTTCGATTGGCGTCTCGTCGTGAGAGAGGGCTTCCCGGGCGATAGACTGGAGGCTGCCGACTAAATCCTTCAAGCCCCCGACGTCGTGGGAGGTCGGTTCGGCTGTCTGGATCCGCTCCAGCGCCCTCCTGAGTCGCTGGGATTCCGATCTTGTGTCCGAAACCTCCCGCCGCAGCGCTACCATCTCCGACTCGAAATACTTGCGGGCCACTTGCCTGAACTTGCGGGCGCCGCTGGGGTCCTGTCCACTTCTCATGGCGTCGAATTCCTGGATACCACGTGCCAGGAGCGCTCGCCGCACTTGATACACTGCATGTAGCGTGGGCCGGGAGTGCAGGCTGTGGCCCGGGCCTCGCGTTAAGTGGTTGCGGATTCCGCCGATACGAAGGTGGCTCGAGCTCGACAAGTTGGAGAAAGCTAACCTATTAATTCACGCTTATCCGGATTCGACTCCGATCAGTGACCCCGAAATCGAGCTAACGGAGCGGCAAACGTGGATCAGGGGGTTCGTAATAAAAGGGCGCCAAAGGAAAGAAAATTGACTGTCACTTACGTTCGCACTGACAAAGACGAGTTTCGCCGAACCTACCGGGACATTCTCCGTAGCGCTAGGTTTGTCGATTAGAATTGAGAACTCACAGCCATGGCCTACAAAGACCAGTGGAATCTGGCGAGTGACGATGAGTTCAAGCGGCGGGTGCAGATTGCTATGTGCTCGGCGGCGATTGCGATTCAGGCGGAAGCGCCGGCCACGCCGAACCACACGAACCGCGCGAACTACGCGAAGCTCGTCCTGAACAGCCCGGATTCTTACATGCCGCTGTTCGCCCTCGCCATCTGCGCGCTGGACCCGGCCCTCACCCCAGCCTCGCCGGACGCGAATATCCAGACCAACGTCAACGCCGTTTGGAACGCCCTCGCGGGGACGCTCTAGATGGCGAGCCTGGTTCCCGTTTGGGTTGACAACGTATCGGTGATTCCGGCGCAGACAATTGCGTTCGGGAGTACGGTTCGCGGCACGCTCGACCTGCGGCTGCGGTATGGGGCGATGCTCTTTGTCCGTCTTGGCCGCAAAGGGACGACCGCCCCGAACGTTTCCATTAAGGCGCAGGTTCGCCGACTGGTCAATAACGGCGGCGCGGGCGGGGCGCATCCCGGCGCGGTCGTTCCTCTCGCTTCCAGCACCACCACCGGCCACGCCACGACCGTCAATGTGGATTCCGCCGCCGGCCAGCCGGTTCTGAATGTCGCCAGCGTCACCGGATTCGTCGCCGGGGATCTGGTCTGTATCTACGACGCGGCTTTCGCTCGGCTGGAGTTCGCGCGGGTCAGCAAGATCGCCGCTTCGACGCTGGTGATGGACGCTCCGCTCGGATTCGCCCATACCGCCGCCCTTGCCGATAACGTCACGCGAATCGCCGATGTCTTCGCTCCCATCTTGCTTCACGGCGGGGCGCTCTGGGAAGTGGTGGTCGATTACGGCGCGTCCACCAGCGGCGCGGATTACGTCTGCCAGGCCCTCGCCCAGGTCTACGAGTCGGACACGATTAGTTGACTGAAAGAACACCAATGAGTACTTGGGTGCGCTACACGAGTTATGGCCAATGGCATTTCCGCGAATTGGAAGAAAGCACGCGGTTAGTTTGCGGCATTAGCATCGGTGACCCGCGGTCACGCCCGTTGAGCCCTGAGGAGCAAAGAGATCGCCCCACTGAAAATATCTGTTCAAAATGTGCTGAAAGAACGCCATTGTGGTCTTGGGTGCGCTACACACGACATGGCAAATGGCATTTCCGCGAATCGGACGAATGCATTCGGTTTGTCTGCGGCATTAGAATCGGTGGCCCTCGGTCATGCCAGTTGAGCCCTGACGAGCGAAAGGTTCGTCCCACTGATGATGTCTGTTCAAAATGCGATGAAGCTTTTCGGTGGGTATCATGGAAGTTCCCTTCCAGATCCAACCGATCATCGTCGGATACGCGGAGGAACAGGGATTCTAGATACGCATATGATGAGCCGTCTTGGCAGCCCATGCTTACAGACGAATTAGATGGCGAAAAGCAGGATGATCTTTGGGCGGAAGGGCTGGCGCCGGGTGATGTTCGATTCGATGATGCTGATTCCGAGTATTGAGGGTGGAGGTGATTTCAGTTCCGTTGACTCTCAACTCTCAACTCTCAACTCTCAACCATGTCCGCCCTTCACACCCGCACTCCCGGAATCCACCTCGGCGCGATGCCGGACGCTTCCCTCGCTTTCGCTCGGAACGTTGTCGGCATGTGGCACTTCGACGAAGGGGCGGGGAACGCGGTTCTGCATTCCGGAATCTACGGAAATCACGGGGAGCTTGCGGCAAACGCGAAGCGGGCGGCAACCCCGCGCGGCCCTGCCCTCCAGTTCGACGGAATCAGCGCCTATGCGTCGGTGCCGCACGCGGAATCCCTCATGCCCTCCCGCATCACGGTCATCGTCCGCACCCGCTGTTTGGCAATGCCGTCTCAGTTCGACTGCTTCTTGATAAAGGCGGCGGACGCGAATTGGAATAATGGCTACGGCCTCTGGTACGACAACCCCAGCACCAGGGTAAAGTTCTACGTCGGCCATAACGCCAGCGGCGGAATCTCCCAGATCACGGTGGACCCGCTGGCCGAAAACACCTTTGTCGCCACTTACGACGGGACTTCCACCCGCCTTTGCGCCAACGGGATCGCCGGCTCAAAG
>JBKJZI010000310.1:0-17255 GCA_046715155.1 Chthonomonadales bacterium
CCCGCGCGTTTTAAAAAAAATATTTGTTTCTTTTAAAAATCGGGGTGGTCCCCCCGCCCCACTCCAGGGCGCTACGGGTTCTTTGTGACCTCTAGCAGGCGCGGTTTGGCAGTAGCAACTCGGTCCGGGTTGTTGTAGGGGTACGCACGGCTGGCCGGAGTAAGCGCTTTGATGGGGAAGCGGGGCTTCAGTCCGTAGGACAGGGTGACTGATTGTCCCGGAAGGAGCTTCTCCATATAAACGATGACCTGCCGCGCGCCCTGCGTGAACTTACTGATGCGGCTGTCCTGCACCGCTTTCTCCAGGCCGTCCGGAATCAGCGTGAATCCAGGGGGAAGCCCGAGGTCGATCAGAGGCATGTCTACCTGTCGGCCGCTCACGTTCTTCACCGTCACGGTGGCCGTGACAAGGTCGTCCAGCGCCAGCCGCGTGCGGTCGTAATCTACGGAAATCGTCAGCGGGCCGCCAGGGCGCTCGGGTTCGGCAACGGTCCACGGCTCGTAATGGCGGCTGACGATCTGATATAGCGGCGCGCCCTCCCCGCGAAACTCGAGAGTTATCCGGTTCTCCCCGTGGCGCAGAAACTCCAACAGGTCGATCTGTCGCATTACTTCGCTGTCCTCGATAGTTACCTTCATTTCCGCCGCCTTCGCGCCGTTTGCGGTTACGATGATCGTACCGGCAACCTTTCCCGCCCCGGGGCCGGCGGCAAGAAGCGCCTTCATCGCCCACACCGTTCCCTGTGTCGTGTACCATCCGCCATGGCTCCCACGTCTGCGCACGAGATAGGTGAGCGCGCGATCAACGATGGCCGCGTTCTGGCCCCAGCGGGCGAGCGCATATGCCGCGAGTCCGGTGGTCTCCAGATCTGCCGAGGAATCGGCAGCGCCCGTGAAGGTGGGCCGGCCGCCGCTCCACCAGAGCGATTCCGCTTCTGACCGCGCGCTGTCTGCAAGAGCTCTCGCGACATCGCGTGTCCAGGCGCCGGCCGGATCCACCGTGACGAGGAGATTGAGTAGGAGAGTCAGGCTGTAGTTGTCCTTGATCCCCGTGGCTTTGAGCCGTAGGAAGTCCAGCGCGCGGTCGATTTCGGGCCCACGGTATCCACTCTCGGCGAGAGACCAGGCGATATATGCCGTTGCCCTGACCGCATCTTCGTCCTGGCTGCCCCCTGCTCGCACGACGGCGCCCAGGTCTCGCCACGAGCCATCCGGCTTCTGCCGTCCCGCCAGCCACTTCTGGGTGCGCGCGATCAGGGCCGGGTCTACCTCGGCGACCTTCGCCATATCGGAGAATTCCAGCAGCCCATAGGCGGTGAGAACGGCGTGCGCCGGGGCCTGTCCGTACCACGAAAATCCACCGCCATCCTTCACCTCGAACGTAACGAGCCGCTGGTAGCCGGCGTGGATGTACCGCTCCGCCGTCATCCTCAGCTCCGGATTCGCCTTCCCCGTTCGCTTCAGGTAGTCCAGGATGAGCACGTTCGGATAGGCGGCGGAGCTGGTCTGCTCGAAGCAGCCGGTCGGCATCCGCAGCATCCCATCCAATCCCTCCACTACCTGGCTAAACGCGCCCGGATAGAGCTTGACCCACATTGCGCGTTCTTCATCGAGCGCGTGGGCGGGAAACTTAATCACGTGCTCGGCGCGGCCGTTCAGGCGGTCGCCCACCGTTTCTCGCCGCTCTTTGCCGTCCGGCATCACGTCCACCGCTCGCCGAACGGCGTCGCTAAGTTGAGCGCCTTTGGCTCGCACAGTGAACGCGTGGCGTCCGGTCGAGCGCACAGTGATGGGGAAGTAAACGACTCTTACCTCGTCCTTATTCAGACTTATCTTGCGTGTCTGCTCTCCATCCAGCCGGAACCACGGCTGCGGCTCGAGTGCGAGGGAAACCTCCTGCGGGCCGGGATGATAGTTGTAGAGCATGACCGGCAGGTCGACCCGGTCATTCTGAGTGAGACTCACCGGCAGGTCCACGTCCACGAAGAAGTCCTGGAAGACCTTAAGGGGCTTCGACCCGCTGCCGAGAAGGCCGTTGGCGGAATTCGCGGACATGCTCATCCGCCAGGTTGTGATCGAATCCGCCAGCGGAATCCGAACCTCCGCCTGTCCCCTCTCGTCCGTGATGAGCGCCGGATTCCAGTACATGGTCTCTGGGAAGAGCTGCCGGATTCGCGGCTCCCGCGGACGCTGGCCGGCAGCACGGCCACGCATCTCACGGCGGGCATCATCGTCAGAATAGACCACTATGATCGAGTTATCCAGGTCGTAACCAATTGTGGCTTCGATGTCTTCCGGCAAAAGCGCTCCCGCGGCTGCGGGAGGGCCGCCCGCTCGGGGACCGCTTCCTAAGCCGCCGCCGAACGCACCCCCGAACCTTCCGCCGCCGCCGCCCATTCCGCCTCCTATGCCACCCATTCCGCCGCCAAAGCCACCCGCGCCTCCGCCCATTCCACCACCGCCGAATCCGCCGAATCCACTTCTGAATCCACCGCCTCCGCCGGCTTGGGCGAAACCGGGGTGGCCGAGCCCAAACATGGTTATGTCCTTGATGTCATCCAGCGTGCTCCACCGCCGGTCCGGCCCCGCGCTGCTGAGGGTGAACCAGCCCTCGTAGCTTCCCTGTCCCCGCAGGTCCGTGCGATAAGTCACGCCCCACGGGTCGGTCAGGTCCTCCGCACGCAGCAGCCCACGGTCGACCAGGAGGAACAGCCCCTGGTACGGAGTCAGTGTTACGCCGCGCGACCGGACATAGTGCTGAACGGCGTTGATGATCTTGCGGTGTGCGTTCGCCATCAGCTCCATCGCCACCGGTTTGACGAGCTCCCAGCGGGCGGAATAGGTGTTGCACTTGAACTCGGTAGCGGCCGTGAGCGGCACTTGCGCCAGGAGGACGGCCGCGGCGCGCTGGCGGCCCGCCATCGGCACTTCCGCTCCCGGTTCGCCGAGCAGAAGCTGCCGGGCGCTGATTCCGTGGACCTCATAGCGCGGCTCCAGCAGCTCCCGCTCCAGTGTGAAGTAAAGCTGCTCCAACCCCGGCTGCATCTCGGAAACGGAGAATACGCTCTCATCGACTACCGCAAGGGCCAGCGCTGCCGCTATCGGCCGTTGCTGGCGGTCCTTCACCGAAAAGCGCAGGGTTGCATCGGAACCCGGTAGGAAGTTCTCACGGTCTGCAGTTACTTGCACATCCAGATCGGCAGCCGGCAGGACGATGACGCGGCGCGAGTCCCGGATGATCTCTCCATCGGCGCGGATTCGGTACGCGTTCAGGTCCAGCGTGCCCGCCATGTCCGGCGTGACGGTCAGGTCAAAACGGGCGATGCCATTCTTGATGGTCTGCGAGCGCGTCAGGACCGTTTGACGATTCCGCAGCACATCCAGATAGATCGTTCCGGCAGTTTCACCGGTGTACACCGTTAGCGGGAGCGTATCGCCGGCCTTTACGAGTGATGCTCCCGGCCTGAGCAGGACTCCTCCGACGCCGAAATCGGCCCCCAATTTAGCTTTCACGGTAGCAGCGGCGCCGTCGAGCGAGGCAGCGCCAATCTCCACGGATACGGGGTGCTCCCTGGGCGTGATCTCGAAGACCGCCAGACCCATTTTGTCCGTGGCGGCGTGAAGTGTACGGCCATCTGCCGTAAGGTTTAGCTGCACGTTGTCGAGCGGCTTGCCGTCCGGGCGGGAGGCGGCCACGAAGAGGCGGTTCGGCAGCCCGCGGCGCATCTGGCGGTCTTCTGGAATCACGATGACCTGGAGCGCGCTAGGAACCAGCGGCACGGAGCGAGCCGCCTGCTGTCGGTGATCCGCCGAATCCTTGAGCCGCGCTTCCAGCCGGATAATGCCCTTGCCCTGATCGAGCGATCTCCCGACGAAGCGAGTAGGTAGGACGTAATCGAACTTGTAGCCCCCGGCAGAATCCGTCTTGCCCCGCAGCTCGCTCAGTTGATGCGACTGGACATCTTCGCCATTGATCGACACAACGACCTCGGAGGCTACGACTGGCTTGCCGAAGAAATAGTCCGCCTGCACGGTCCCCCGGAGCGTCTCGCCGGGCAGGTAGTAACTCTTCTCGGTAGTTAGATTCACCTTGTAGCGCGGAAGCGTATATCGCTCGACCCGTACCTTCTTTTCCGATTGTCCATCCGGCAGAATCGCGCGAAGGGTGTATAGGCCAAGGTTCACTTCGTCGGCAAGCTGGAAGTCCGCGGAGGCAACCCCGAACCTGGAAAGCTTGTCGCGATGCTTGAAGACCTTGTTACCGCGCCCGTCCTCGATCTCAAAGGTCACCGGAGCGCCACTCACGGCCGCCTGCGTACCCCGATCCAACGCCAGGGTACGGAGATGAATCCATTGGCCAGGTTGATAAACGGGCTTGTCCGCCGTCAACAGAATTTGGACGCCCGAATCCACCTGGATAGGCTGGACGACCTGGTCGCGCCCAATATCGCTTTGGACTTCCACCCGGAGGTTGTATTTGCCCGGTTCCAGTCCGGCAGTATTTAGCGCCGTGCCCACGGTGCCGTGCTGATCGGTCCAGGCGACCTTCGACAGCGCAGCGCCGCCGCGCTCCGGAGTGATCGCGAACCGTACTTCGGCATTGACCGGCCGGCCAGTAGTGTGGTCCGTGACGATCACGCGCACTGCCGCCGGGATTCCGCGGAGCCAGCGACTCTGCCCGAGAACGCGCACCTCCAGCGGCGACAGCTCCAGGGCCTGGATCGACCGCGCCGTTGCGGGCTTCTGGGTGCGGGAAGTCTGCGCGGCGGCCGGCGAAACCGGCAGTGCTGCGACGAGGAATGCGAATGCCCGGATTCTCATTGCGGTCTCCGTTGTCAGCGCGGGAAGGGGAATTCGCACCTTAGACGGGAAGGCCGCCCGGCCCGTTACAATGGGTTCTGTTTCGTATTCAGGCGGGGCCAGATGGCCCACGGGGTGATTTCGAGGGAGAGTTCGGCCATGCCGGCCGAAGTTTTCAACCTGGAATGGGTAACCGTGACTTTCTCGCCACTCTGGGCAACTCGGCTCGCGCGAAAAACGTTCCGCAGCCGAATCGGCTTTTTATCCGTGCCGCTGTTCCAGGCGACGTCCACGTACCATTCCGCGCTCACGTCGATGAGGCCACCTCGCAAGACGCGCGCGTAGATGTCCGCATCGGAAGTAAAGCCAGTCGGCATGCCGCGAACGGAATCGACACCATCGGTCGTCGTCTTCAACTGAATCCGACGCTCGCCGGAGACGACTCCGACGCCGGACAGCTCTATGCGCTTCTTCATTCCCGACGGATTCGTCACCGTTATGGTCCCTCTCGCTCGCACTCGAACCGGCGTCATCGGTACATCGAAAGCCCGCACTACCTGCGCGAGACGCGTGAGCGCTTCCTCGTCCGTGAACACCGCTATGATCGTGTTGTCGCGCTCGTAAGCGATGACTGCTTCGATCCCCTCCGGGAGAAGCGCGGCGGCTTCCGCCCCGAAAAAAGGAGCGGGCCGGATTGGGTTTGGTGGCCGGCCGGTCTCGAGCGGACGGTCGGGCGCGGTCGTAAGCACGGTGCCGCCCAAAGCGTTCGAGATATAGGCCGCGTGAGTGTGATAGACCCTGATCTTGGCCTGGTTTTGTCGACCCGTGATGAAGCGCTCGATTCCCAACTGTGAATCGGTAGGTCTCACATTCGGCGTCGAGTCCTGCGGCGGACGAGCCAACGGGAGGGTGAGCCTCAGCAATAGACACGGAAACAGCCACAATAATGGCCGTGTCGACATCGCGCGCTCCTCTGGCGTCGAACTGTTAGGCTGGCATGACGGAAGATGGGTTACATTTCGACGACCGGAGGAAGATGCCCCGGATTCCGCGAATCCGTCATCATCCTTCCAATCGCGGAGATGAGATCATGAGATTGAACCGGCGCTGGTTCTTGTCGCTCATTCTGCTGCTTGCGCTCGTGCCGCTGGCGCGGGCGCAGGAGGAGCAGGTTCATGTTAAGGATGTTATCTACCACAAGAAGATGGGCGTGGCGCTCACAATGGACGTCTTCAAGCCCGCCAAGCCCAACGGAATCGGCGTTATCTGGATGGTGAGCGGCGGATGGGTCTCCAACCATGCCGGAATCAACCCGAAGCAAGCCGCGATCTTCACCAAGCGGGGCCAAACGGTTTTTCAGGTAGTGCACGGAAGCCAGCCGAAGTTCATACTGCCGGAGATCATTCAGGACATCCATCGGTCCGTTCGCTTCATTCGCTCCAACGCGGCCCAGTTCGGCGTAGACCCGAACCGTCTCGGAATCGCGGGCGGCAGCGCCGGCGGGCATCTCTCTCTCATGATGGGAGCGTTCGGAGCGCCGGGAGATTCCAACGCGAGAGACCCCATAGACCGCGCCTCCAGCGCCGTGCAGGCCGTGGCCGCCTTCTTCCCGCCCACCGACCTCCTCAACTACGGCAAGGAAGGCCAGACCGCCATCGACTTTCCCCTCTTGCGCCCATTCTGGCCGGCCTTCGGGGTGACCGACGCAACTTCCGCCGAGAAGCGACTGGAGCTAGGCAAGACATTCTCACCGATCTACGGAATCACCGCCTCGATGCCTCCCACCCTTCTCATCCACGGCGATACCGACGCCTTAGTGCCACTCCAACAGTCGGAGCGGCTCGTTGCAAAGCTCAAGGAACTGAAAGTCACGCACAAGCTGGACGTGCGCGCAGGCAAGGGCCACGGCTGGCCGGGAATGGAGCAAGACGCGGAGTTGCTCGCCGACTGGTTCGCTCAGCACCTGGGAAAGCCGGCAAATTGAAGCGTAAGCGCATTCTCTACCACGTAGCGACTTTCTCGCGATCGGGGAGAGGGTGGCGGGAAAGGTATTCCTCGTAGGTGCCGGGGAAGTCGATGGTTCCTTCCGGCGTAAATGAGACGATTCTGGTGGCCACGTCGGAGATGAGGTCTCGGTCGTGTG
Organism: Chthonomonadales bacterium; assembly: GCA_046715155.1. Taxonomy (GTDB): domain Bacteria; phylum Armatimonadota; class Chthonomonadetes; order Chthonomonadales; family CAJBBX01; genus JBKJZI01. The sequence continues at coordinate 6,943 of JBKJZI010000310.1, forward strand.
AGACGAGGATAACCGTTCCTTCGAATTGGGAAAGACCCTCACCCAGTGCATTAACGGATTCCAGGTCGAGGTGGTTGGTGGGCTCATCCAGGATGAGGACGGGGTCCTTGCGGAGCATTAGCCGCGCGAATAGCAGCCGCGCCGTCTCGCCGCCGGAAAGGGCTTCAGTCGGTTTGAGGGCGTCGTCGCCGCTGAAGAGCATTCTCCCCAGTAAGCTTCGGACGATCTGCTGGTCGCCTTTCGGTTCGAATTGGGCGAGCCACTGCAGCGCGGTCTTACCCGGCTCGATCTGCCCGCCGTAGTCCTGAGGGTAGTAACCCCAGCTCATCCCATGGCCCCACTTCACGCTCCCGGATTCCGGTTGCAACTCGCCGATAAGTGACCGCACCAGGGTCGTCTTACCCGCGCCGTTGCGACCGATGATGGCGACCCTGTCCCCACGCATGATCTCCAGATTAAGGTCGTCGAAGACCGGAATTCCATCGAAGTACTTCGAGAGGTCTTTGGCGATCACCACTTCCCGGCCTGCCCCTTTGTTCTGCTCGAACCGGATGTAAGGGCGCTGAATGTTGGACTTCTTGAGCTCGGTGGGTGCCAGCCGAGCGATCTCTTTGCGGCGGGACTGAACCTGGCTGGACCGCTGGCCGGCCGCAAATCGGGCGACGAATTCCTGGAGCTGCGCGATCTTCTTCGCCTTGTCACGGTTATCGGATTCGACGCTCTGGCGGGACTGCATCTTCTGCTCCACCATGTCGTCGTAGTTGCCCGGATAGACGATGATCGTTTCGTAATCGATGTCCGCGATATGCGTGCACACGGCGTTGAGGAAATGTCGGTCGTGGGAGATGACTATCAGGACGCCCGAATACTCCTTCAGGTACTCCTCCAGCCAGTGGATGGATTCGAGGTCCATGTGGTTGGTAGGTTCGTCAAGCAGAAGCGCTTCCGGGCCGCCATAAACGGCCTGTGCCAGCAAGACGCGGAATTTGTAGTCGGACGGCAGCGTGCGCATGCGGTCCGAGTGGTTCTCGTCCGGGATTCCGATTCCGCGCAGTATCTCCGCCGCCTCGATCTCGGCCATATAGCCGTTCTCATCGGCGATGCTGGATTCCAGGTCGCCAAGCCGGCTCATCTGCGCGTCCGTAAAGCTCTCCTGGGCGCAGAGCGCGTCACGCTCCTTCACCGCGTCCCAAAGGACCTGGTTGCCCATGATGACCGTATCGATGATTCGCTCGTCGTCAAAGGCGAACTGGTCCTGGCTGAGGACGCCGGTCTTGCGGGGGCGGGTGACGGTCCCACGATTAGTGGGCTCCACTTCGCCGGTCAGAATCCGCATGAAGGTGGACTTGCCGGAACCGTTGGGACCGGTGAGCCCATAGCGGTTCCCGGGCGTGAACTTCACGATGACGTTATCGAATAGAAGCTGCGTACCAAAACTCTTGGTGACTTCGTTGACTGCGATCATACGCCTGTGTACACCTCACACAAAAAGAGACGCGCCCGAAGCGCGTCGAAATTCATAGAATAGTTTACCAGATTTGAAGTCAGCCCGAAGGGTTTCTAAAGGCGGCCTTCGTAGTGAGCGATAATTGAATTCAGCATTTACCCCGCCGCACATATGATGCTTCCTAAGAAACGGTTCGGAACAGGACGGTGCCCTTACTGCGGAATGGCGCTCAGGACGGAGTTGGCGCGTCAGTGCAGACATTGCAAACGTGATTGGCATGAATCGGCCGAAACACCTGTGATGCTTGGAACCAACCTGCCGGCAGGTCAACCAATCGCCGAGCAGCGGTCCGGCTTCTATGTTCTGGAAGTCGGCATGTTTGCGCAATATCGCTTTGCCTGGTACGAACCCATTTACGCGCGGTACTCTGATGATTGCCCTAAGTGTCCCGAATGTGGAGGAGCGGTCGGGAGCTTGTATTGGCTTGAGCCACGGATAGTTCGACTGAAGCAGGCGCGTCGAATCGGAGATTTCGTTGCAGGGGCGGGAGGTGCGGATCTGCTGGTCTCGGCTCGTTTCCTATCTGCATATGAAGCCGAGGGACTTAAGGGAATCCAGCGCCACTATCCAGTGGAAGTTCGGCTCAAGACGTCCTCACGTCGGCAAGACAGCCCACCTGCTCTCCATGGTGTCGAATTCGTTCACTCACGAACTCGGGTCAAGACAGCGGAGACGATCTGGATCACGCTACCCTCACCTGGATCCTGCCGAGTCTGTGGGCCGGACGGAGGTGGCGAGATCAATGGCGGCTCATACAGATTCCGGTATCTGTCGCTGGAACCTGATACGTGGACGGGTGAGGATTTGTTTTATGCGATGAATCGCTCGGGAGTTATCCTGGTATCACCGAAGGCGGCGGCGTTCATCCGAGAGTACGACTTCACAAACTGCGAGCTTACGCCTATTGAGGTCTTCAGCACGAAGTACGGCTGGTAATGGGCCCCTGAGCGAGGGAGCCGTCGTTAAACCTTCGCGGCAGAAGGATCTCGAACCGACGAAACGAGGCGCTCATACGTAGCAGGTCCTTCGACAGTAAATGGAATGCCTTCCGCCGCCAAATGGGCCAAAGCGGTCTCCGGCACCGCCATCTCTCCAGTGGCCCAGCTCTTGAAGGAGAACTTACCGGCCAGATAGCCGAGCGCTCGGCGCTTTGCCTCTTCAGTTGGAAAATGGATTATTGTCATTCGATTGATCCTATGTTCGTTGGCCCGGTGACTGCACTCGGACGCGCTCCCGGATTCCGTCAAACTTCCCGGCCTTTTCGTCGCGGGCGATCTGGGTATCCCACTCTTGCTCTTCGAACCTCTCGATCCACTCCAGCAGATCGGCAAGCTCATCTGGCCGAAGCTGCGTGATGGCCGTTTGTATTTCCTGAACACTCATGACTACATTGTACCGCGGGTGACTCTCTGCGTTCGTCGCACCTATACGCAACTACCGACTACGTGTGCGAGCATATCCTGGATGCAGGCGGGCGGTTGAATCCTAGGACCAACGAACACCGAGGCCATCTAGGATTTCCAGGTTGGCGTGTCTCGGTTAGGGACGAAAGGCCACAAGACAGTCCCAGAAATCCACAATTCACGAGCCCCGTGGAGGATGGGTCGGCTCCCAAAATTACCCACGCTTCGTCTTTTGATTTCCCGATTAAGTCGAGAAGAGAACTTGGTGATTATGGGAAAGTCCCAGCGATGGTACTCTTGCGGGGCTGCCTCCATCCTGGCCCGTCTCTCCGAAAAGTGGTTGGTGTGCGAATTCTCGAGCTGGCCGTTGGCCGACGCGGCCAGATAGAGCTGTACGAGCCCCAATCCATCGGCGGCAAATCTGAATCTTGCGCCTTTACAGTACTTCGGATTGAGCTCGAACCGACGAGGTACAAACGGAGGGCCTGCTCCTTTGACGTAAATCTGAAGATCTACGTTCTTCCACTTTTTCCCGTTTGGATAGGTACGGTCAAATTCACGTATCACATCATCTGCAGACTGGAACCGCTTTAGCGGTTGCTCTGGCTCAGACGAGAGTTCGTAGACATCACACTGGCCCTCGAGGAAAAGCCATTCGAGGAGACCTCTGTGGTCTTCGGGTGTCGCGTAGAAATCACAGTTCGGCATTATCGGTAAGTGAGGATAGTCACTCTAATCTCATACGCCGTCAGCACGATTATACAAGTAAGACGCGTGACCCGCCACAGGAAGACGCTGCACGGTAAACTGGATTGGGCCATTCCGAGCCTACTCGAGCTGGAACGATGCCGGAATCGGATTCTGGCTGAGGGAAGCCAATGCGGATCGTGGTTGGGACCATAGTCGCTCTAGCGCTGTTTTCCACGATTGTGTGGACAGGAACGATTCGGCATGATCAAACTCCGACGCAGCTTCGGTTATCGTGGACGGGGGACCCGCGGACGACGATGACCGTGGTATGGCAAACGAGAAAAGACGCTCCCAGCGTGGTGCAGTACGGGAGGTCCGAAGCGCTCGGGATGTCAGCGGACGGGAAGACCGTTACCTATTAGTACCAGACCGGGACCATCCACGAGGCCACGATGACCGACCTCAAGCCGGATACGACTTACTGGTATCGGGCCGGGAGTGCGGAGGGCGGCTTCAGCGCCCCTGCATCCTTCCGAACCGCCCCGAGCGGAGTCCGAGACTTCACCTTCACCGCGCTCGGTGATCATGGCACCAGCCCCGACAGCCGGGCCAACATCTGGCATATGCTGGCAGACAAGCCCGCGTTCGCAAAAGGCCAAAGACGATGCAGCCGCCGAAACCGTATCGTCGAGGGCTGCGCTTGAGAACCTTATCCCCCTGCTTCAGCAGGGAACGCCATTGACGCGGATCTCGCTCGCCGCGGACGACGTTCCGCTCCCCATGCGGCAGGTGACGGCGGTATGCATCCTGACCAACGAGCTCGTCCACAATGCCTACCGGGTTGCCCGCAATGTCGGGGCCGGGTTTGCGGTGACGGGCAGGACAGCCGTCCTTTCAGTAACCGACGATGGCCCGGATTCGGCCAAGCTCCGGAGCGGGAAATGCCGGCAAGCACCGGTATCGAGCTTGTCAGGAGCGTGAGCGAGTGGGACCCGGGCGGGCAAGTCTCCTTCGCGAACAGAGAATCCGGCGGCGCGGAAGTGGCTATCAGATTCGCGGTCTGAAGGGCAATCCGTGCGCGAATCAGCGAAGGACGGTTACGGCGATGATGGCGGCGATGTAGGCGAGGGGGATGGCAAGGCGGGCGAAGCGGTCGATGCGGGCGGCTTGCGGGAGTTTCTCTTTGCTGACGAAGGTGAAAGAGATGCAGGAGACGACGAGAGCGAGGAAGACGAAGGAGAGGGAGGTGATGTGGATCTTGTCGGAGAGGGTGAGGCCCGGAGTTTCCGGGAGGTTGCCCGCAACCACCAACTGCGAAGAGACTGCTCCGAAGACCCCCGCGACCGCCAGTCCGACTCGAACTTCAAGCTGGTCGGGCGGGACGAAGAGGGCGAGGAGCGCTATCGCCACGGAGATAAAGAGGGGGAGAAAAGCTTTGAGATAGACTCCGAGCCCCTCATGTTTGATCGGAATAGCCATGACAAAGCGGGAATAGCCTGCCTTGTAATCGGGCGGTTGCGCAGGGTCTCCATAGTTAGTCGGATAGGTCCACTGGCGGACATGGCATTTCCCCGGGCCTGTTTGCCAGCCGGCCAGCCGTAGATCGGGGTGAACCTTCGAATTGAGCGTGTCGGCGACATAGACGAGATTGGCGACCTCGTGCTGACCGTCTTCCACCTCGATGGTCAGCTCGTGCGAATCCAAGGGAAAGGCGTCGAACTCCAGGACTCGACTGAGCTTGGATTGGCAGCGGTAGACCGCATATTTCACGCCGTTGGTAACCGAATAGTAATTGCGCTCCTTGGTCGTTTCGGTCCCGTTCATGATCTCGAAGGACGTGGGAGAGAGAGAGCCGGTCCAGCGGAACCAGACGTAGAAGTCACCCAGGTAGGTCCCCGACTTGGTGTCGAGCTCATTGATGTTGACTACGTACATTCCGACGTAGACTTTTTGCGGCTCCGCCACCGACCGGACAGGCAGTACGAGCAAAACGAACGCCAGGAGTATGGAGACGCGGGCCGGTAGCATCAGGTGTCCACTCGGTCCGGATACTTGCCTGCGAACACCGTGATCTGGTCGCCGCCGAGGGAATGACCGGCGAAGCTTGCGCGCTGGATTCCGAGAGCGTCGAGAAATCCCTTGATGTCGTCTGCGAGCTGATTCAGAGTGTAGCCGGATTCCGGCCGCTCGGACGCGCCGGTGCCGCGGCGGGTGAGGGCGACTATGCGGAACTTGTCTGTAAAGCGAGGCGCCAGGTCGTCGAAGGTGTGGGCGGAGCTCGCCATGCCGGCCAGGAAGACCAGCGGCGCGCCGCTCCCGCCCCAATCCAGGTAATGGAGCTTCACGCCGTTCACGGTGACGAACTGCGATTTGTGAGGCGAAGGGTCTTTCCATTCATCCGCGCGAATAGGTGCTGGTATTAGCGCCATGAGCGGAACGGCGAGGGTCACGGATAGTAGTCGAAACATGCGTGGCGCTCCTTTGGAGGGGTTGAAGTAGGTACTCTGGAGAAAAAGGAGAGGTTTCAGAATCTGCCAGCTTGATCGCTAAGGGAAGGGCGGCGGGGGCGGAGAATCCGGAATGACGGACTGGATTAGGTCCTTGGGGCCGCTGGTGACGATGAGCCAGCGGCCATCGGCGGCTTTGAGTACTGCGGGGTCCGCGCCGATGGCGCGATCGCCGTAGTTTAGCTCCCAGTTCTGGCCGTCGAGGGATTCGGCGGACCAGATGTTTCGCCCTGTTCCATAGAAGCGGATTCCGCGCGGAAGGGAGACTGCGGAGCCAAACCAGGCGCGGCCATCGGTCATCTGGACATCGGGGAGCCTCTTAAACTGCAGTCCATCCGCGGATTCGGCGTGGTAGCCGCGTCCGTCCTTGAGTAAGACTGGCGCATAGAGGTGCCACATCTTGCCAATTCGACCGACGGTGCAGTCTACTACTGTCTCCCTCTCGACCGTGAACCGTATTCCGGGCTCTCTTTCGTAATTCACGGCGTCCCGCGATATCGCGGACCAGGTTGCTGAACCTCCGCCGGTCGGCGCGGACCCCCGGTAGTAGAGCCGGATTCTGCCATCATCCAAGAGCGCGAGAGTCGGATTTCGAGGCCGGGCGTGCTCGGAAGGGTGACCTTTGAACTGGGCGGCCTGCGTCTCAGTCCACGTCTTCCCGTCGTCCGTGCTTATCCTAATGCCGATTTGCTCGTATCCGTTCCTCTCATCCTTTGGGTACCACTGGAATGCGGCGATCAGGCGTCCCTTAGCGTCTTTGATGAGTGAAGGAGAAGCGGCGCTTGCGGTAAAATGGCGCGGCCGACCGAAGTTCAATCCGTCCGGCCCCTCCGCCATCCATAACTGGTTGTTCCAGGTCCCCGAGCCGTTCGGGTACTTCACACGTGACTGCGCATCCTGGCGCACCCCCAGCGCGGGAAGGCAGCCAAGGACGAGAAACCCAAGTGTTATTCGAAAACCGCTCATATTCGTCGTGCCTCTTCCTTCATCTTCGCGACCACTTCGCTCGGAAGTTCGTTCCATAGCACATCCAGCAGCGCTCCCTCAAGGGCGTAGTACCAGACGATAGTAGTCTCGCGAGGAAAGGCTTCATTTACCCGGCGATACGCTTCCAGCGCGCCGACGCGTTCCAGTTCCTCAGCGGCTTTGATTCCGATGGCTGCTAGTCGTCTCTCGCTCGCCGCGCCCAGATTCTTGAGTTCGCTGATACGCATTTTGTCGGATGACTGAACAAGGAAACGAGAATCGTCACCCGTCAAGCAAGCACTTCCTTCAAGACGTGGCCATGCACATCCGTCAGGCGGCGCTGGGTGCCGTTGTGGTAGAAGGTTAGCTTCTCGTGGTTCAGCCCCAGTAGGTGGAGGACGGTGGCGTGGAAGTCGTAGATGGTGCAGGGGCCCTGCTGGGCTTTCCAGCCGAATTCGTCGGTGGCGCCGTAGCTGAATCCGGGCTTCACGCCTGCCCCGGCCATCCATGCGGTGAAGCCGAAGGGATTATGGTCGCGTCCTTCCGCGCCGGTCTGGTGCGTGGGCATGCGGCCGAATTCGGTGGTCCACAGCACGAGCGTGTCGTCCAGCATTCCGCGCTGTCGTAGGTCAGTGAGAAGCGCCGCCGTGGGTTGGTCCAGTATCGGGCAATGACGCTCGTAATCAGGCTTGAGGGTCTTATGGGCGTCCCAGTTGAGCAGGCCGTCCACCTGGGATGCATGGGCGCCGCAGTAAAGCTGCACGAAGCGGACTCCGCGCTCCAGCAGCCGGCGGGCGAGGATAGCGTTGCGGGCGTACCCCGCTTTGGTCTTGTCGGAATCGTCCGCGCCGTATAGCTTCCGCGTGTAGGCGGATTCGCCGGAAAGATCGGTCACTTCGGGCGCGCTGAGCTGCATTCGAGCGGCGAGCTCATAGGCGGCGATGCGGGCGCTCAGGTCGCTGTGCCCCGCGTTCTCCTCCATATGCCTGCGGTTCAGCTTCTGCAGGAATCCGCGCGTCTCGCGCTCGCCTCGCGCGGTGGTCCCTTTGGGTGAATTCAGGTTGGCAATCGGCGTTTCGGCGTTGAAATGCGTGCCCTGGACCGCCGCGGGGAGGAATCCGTTGGTCCAGTTGGCGGTAGCGGAGGGAGGCATGCCGCGCGGGTCCGGGATGGCGACGAAGGCGGGCAGATTCCGGTTCATGCTCCCAAGCGCATAGGTCAGCCACGCGCCCATACTCGGGAAACCCTCCAGCACGAACCCTGTATTCATCTGCAGCATCGCCGGGCCATGCGTGTTGCTCTTCGCGGTCAACGAGTGGATAAAGCAGAGCTCATCCACGTGCTGCGCGATATGGGGGAGCAAATCGCTCACCCATTTGCCGCTCTGTCCATATTGCTTGAACCCCCAAGGACTCTTGAACAGGTTCCCATTGCCGCCCTGGAACGAATTGCTGCCCGTCAGACCCGGCATCGCCTGCCCATGCCGCTTCTGCAACTCCGGCTTATACTCGAATGTATCCATCTGACTCACCGCGCCCGGACAGAATATCTGCAGCACACGCTTCGCCTTCGGCGAGATGCGTGGTGTTGAGTGTTGGGTGTTGGGTGTTAGGCCTAGAGATTCTTCAGCGAAGAGACAGGCGAGGGCGATAGAGCCGAGACCTGTGCCCATTTGCCCGAGGAAGTCCCGGCGGTTCAAGAGGCGGTCGAACGTAAGCGGATTCCGATCATGGTGCATGGTGCGCGTCTCCGTCAATCGAGTGCTGTTGGCTTTTACCATCGTCTTGCCCATTCGGGCGCGGCTCTCTCCTCCGGCTTGAGGTCATTGAAGTCTAATATCATCGTGGCATCCTGCTTCAGGCGCTCTGGTTCGTTGGCCGCCCACAATCGGCCGTTTCGAGCAAAGACGAGCCGGCCGCGGTAATCCCAGTCCGCCCACTCCACCTGGTCGAGCGAAGGGCGGTATCCGCCTTTCAGATCAGTCAACCCATACTTCAATAGACGGTGAAAATCCGCCTTATTCCATTGTTGAAGAAGCGCAAAACGCCCACTTGGATTCTGTTTGTAGAATGATGCTGAATGGCGCGCGGATTGGTGCGGCATCCAGCCCCCCAATTCCAGACGCCGCGAATAGATCAAGCCGTATTCCAGCCAGGACCGCCCCTCGACTTTTAAGTCTCTCGGTAATTCGCCCTTCGTGGGCTCGAGACTTCCCGTGTCTAGGCGTAACCTGCTGTTAGATTCAAACAATCCGCCGCCGCCATATGTTCCGCATCCTTTCCAAAGCGCGAGCGCGGTCAGGAATGGCGGCTTGCTGACTGCAGTCCAACTATACATCTCTCCGGTAGCAGCGCGTTCGAACTTGGCCGCGAAATAGATAAGCATGGTCCCGTCCGGGCTGACATCCGAACTTTCCCAATAGATCCGGCCGTGGAACCACTGTCCGAATGCGAAGGCATCGTTAGCCGTATCCCACAGAGATAGTTGCACCCACCGGCTCGGGCCGCGACGGAACACTACCGCCAATGGCGCGTCCCGAGCGAGAATCACATGTATGCGAGCCATTCGAAGTCAGTAGTAAAGAAACTCATTCGCGTTGTAGAGGGCGCGGCAGAGGGCTGGGAGGCCCTGGGTTTTGATGACGGATTCGGCGGCGGCGGATTCGGCGGAATCGGGAGCCCGGCTGAATGCTAGCTGGAATGCGTGGCGCGCCTGGTCTCGCGGATTCGCCCCCGATTCCGCGCGGACGCGTTCGGCGAAGAACTGGGACTGCTGGACGATGAAAGCCCCGTTGAGGAGGCTAAGGGCTTGCAGAGCGGTCGTGGTGCTTTCGCGGCGGGGGAAGCGTTGGGAGGATTCAGGGCAGTCGAATGCGCAGAGCACGTCGTCCTTCACCGCCCGCGCGTTATGGCTGTAGATTCCGCGCCGCCAGGTCTCGGGCCCGAATTCATCCAGCGGCTCGTAGATAGCGACATTCACCACGCGATACTTGAACAGCCGGAATCCGGCCCCTCCCATCCGCCGATCCAGCTTGCCACTCACCGCCAACACCGAATCCCGAACGGCCTCCGCTTCCATCCTCCGCAACGGCCCCCGCCACAGCAGCCTATTCCCCGCATCCTTCGCCTGCCCCTCCGGCGTCACCCTGCTGGATTGGCGATAAGTATCCGACGTGACGATCAGCCGGTGGATTCGCTTCAACGACCAGGGAGTCGGGAGCTGGGAGCCGGGAGTCGGGGA
>JBKJZI010000311.1:0-19820 GCA_046715155.1 Chthonomonadales bacterium
TAGTGGAAGTGCGCCACCACGAAGTACGTGTCCTGGAAATGGATGTCTAGCCCCAACGCCGCCAGGTGCAGCCCGGTCAACCCGCCGATGGTGAATAGTCCGATGAATCCGATGGCGTAGATCATCGGGGCTTCGAACGTCACGTGCCCCTTATAAAGCGTCGCGATCCAGTTAAACACCTTGATCGCCGACGGAATCGCCACCAGGAAGCTAAGAACGGAGAACACCATACCCGCATACATTCCCTGTCCGGACGTAAACAGGTGGTGTCCCCACACCAGGAATCCGAAGACCGCGATGGCAATACTGGAGAACGCGACGAACGGATACCCGAAGATGCGGTTCTTGCTGTACGTCGCGACGATCTCGCTAATGACCCCCTGCGACGGTACGATCATGATGTAGACCGCCGGGTGCGAATAGAACCAGAACATGTGCTGGAAGAGGACAGGGTCGCCGCCAAGAGCCGGATCGAAAATTCCTAAGTGCAGCGTGCGCTCCACCACCAGAAGAAGGAGCGTGATTGCCACGGCCGGCGTGCCCAGCACCATGAGCAGGCTCGTGGCGTACATCGCCCACACAAAGAGCGGCTGCCGGAACCACGTCAACCCCGGCGCCCGCATCTTATGGATCGTGACGATAAAGTTCACACCCGTAGCGATGGACGAGAAGCCGGCGATAAACACGCCGATCGCCGCCAGCGTCACCATAGACCGGCTGTACATGCTGCTGTAAGGCGGGTAGAAAGTCCAGCCCGTATCCACTCCGCCGAATACGGTCGCCAGGAATGCGCAGCTCGCTCCCGTGATAAATAGGTACCAGCTCAACAGATTGAGTCGCGGGAAAGCGACGTCCTTGGCGCCGATCATCAGCGGCAGCACGAAGTTCCCGAATACGGCCGGAATCGATGGCACCAGGAAGAAGAAGACCATCATCACGCCGTGCGTCGTAAAGGCCCGGTTGTACTGCTCGTGATTCATCATCAGGCCGCGCGGCGACACCAGCTCGGTCCTCACAAGCGCTGCCGAGATTCCGCCGATGGCGAAGAAGAAACTGATACTCAGCAGGTAGAGGATTCCGATCCGCTTGTGGTCGAGCGTAAATAGCCACGAGCGAATGGAATGGCTCGCGTTGAGATAATTCTCCCGCGGCTCGCCAACGTAGTCGTCCGGCCTAACGGCTGTTGAGCTCATTCGTGCTTCCCGTCGTAGTCGGTTGGGCCCCCGCCTGACCCGCCGTGGCAGGCACTGCCCCCGGCGTTGTTCCGGAAGTTGGCGGAGACTTCAACGACTTGATGAATGCGATTAGCTGCAGGACCTGGTCCTCGCTGAGCTGGTTCTTATAGGAAGGCATCACCGGCTGATACCCATCGACCACCTTCTCATCCGGATCCCGGATCGACTCCCGGAGATACCGCTCGTCCGCGATAATGGTCTCTCCGTTCTCCAGCTTCTCGCGCTTTTGGTAAAGGCCTACCAGCGAAGGCGCTCGAGCCGGCGAAAGTCCATGACAGTTGTTGCACGCCAGGTTCAGGTACATCTGCTCCCCGGATTCTTCCATCGAGCGCCGCCCTGGACCGCGGCTCTCGCCGCCCGCCGCCAGCCAGGCATCGAAGTCGGCCTGGTCCATCACCGTTACCCATCCGCCCATTTCGGAATGCTCCGTACCGCAATACTCCGCGCAAAACATCCGGTAGCGCCCCACCACGGTGGGCGTAAACCACTGCGTGGAGTAGTAACCGGGAAGGACGTCCTTCTTGATGCGGAATGCCGGCACGAAAAACGCGTGAAGCACATCCTGCGAGATCATATTCAGCTTCACCGGCTTGTTGACCGGCACGTGCAGTTCATTATTTTCGCGCACGCCGTTCGCATGCTGCAGGTGCCACATCCACTGCTTCCCCACCACGAAGATCTCCATAGCGTTCTTCGGAGCAGGCCCATACATTCGTCCGAACAGCGATGCCGCCCACACGAACACCCCCATCGCCATGACCATCATAATGACAATGGTAGAAACCTCGAACAGCGTGTTATGGTGCTTCGGATTCCGCCGGCTCGCGCTCGAGCCCCGTCGGTATTTCACCGCAAAGAACAGAAGCAGCACGAATACCAGTGTCGTGAAGAACACCGTCAAAGCCGTGATCAGCCAGAAGAGCAGGTCATACTCTCCTGAAAAATTCGAAGCGCTCTCCGGCAAAAACGGAATCTTCGGCATCTCTAAGCTCGATCCGACCGATCGGACAGATCCGACTGATCGGAACTGATCGGAAGGTTGTATCCCCGCCTCTTCTCCCAGCGAAACATCACGAACAGAAACGTACCCAGCACGAGCACGGTGCTGATTCCGGCTAGCTGCACCACCCGCATGATAACCAACCCATAGCGGCCCTTCGTCGGGTCGTATTCATAGCAGCTCCGCAGCACCTTCTCCACGAACGATCCAATGCGTCCCTTCGAAGCGTCCATCAAAGCGAACTTCATGTTCGTCGACGTGTAGGTCGTCCCGTACATGTACCGCGAGGTCCGCCCCTCCGGTGTAAGGATGATCACCCCGGCCGGATGATTGAACAGCCCCCGCTTCTTGTCGAAAACGTACTTAAAACCGACCGCATCCGCGACCCGGCGGATATTCTCGTCCGTCCCCGTAAGAAAGTGCCATCCCCTTTCCGCGCCGGGCTTACCCAACCGACTCAGCGTCTCGTCCTTCTTGAACGAGGCAAGTTTCGGTTTCTCCCGAGGATCGATGCTGATGGTGACGACTTCGAAATCCTTCCCGATCTCCTTGTTGAGCCGCTTGAAACTCTTCGTCATCCCATCCATTTCGGTAATGCAGATTCCGGGACACTTGTAGAAGATCAGGTTGAGCGCCACCGGCCGCTTACCGAAATACTGGCCAAAGATCACGTCCGCGCCAGTCGAGTCCTTGAACGGCACATCCAGCGGGACCTGAGAATCCAACCGCTGCTCCAGATCGATTCCGCGCGACGGGTCCGCCGTCCGCACCTGTTGTCCGCCAGCGCCGACCGCAAGCAGCATCGCCACGGCCGTGAGCCCCGGGAGGGCGAGGCTCCCGCCGAGCCGCCTTTGACGTTCGTATCCGTGAATCTGGGAGCGAGCGGCTCGGCGGGAGCCTCGCCCTCCCGGTTCGTCCGACTGTTGAACTGTATGGTTAGCTTTCATCTCGGCTCGTCCCGTCTGGGCGCAGGAGTTTCGCCTGGGTGTACGCCGCGCAAATCGGTCCCGGGCGCTCCGGGGGGAATCGTCAACGGTTCGCGTAGTGGGACTCCATTCGTTATCACGCCTGGCTGCATGACGGCAGGTCCTTCGGCCGGCGGATGGCCGGGAGATTCCGTGGCCCCGAGGGGCGTGCGAATTGGAGACCCCGTCCGTCGTCCTCCGTCAGCCGTCCACGCCGCCGTCGTATCCCCCGGCGTATAGATTCCGTTGGGCGCGGCCGGCGCTACGCTGTTCGGCTTAGACGGAAGCCCTTCCGCCAACACCCGCTCCATCGCCTGCTCGATCGGAATATGGACCTTTCCTGGCTCGCTCTCGACGCGTCCGTAACTCGTCGATGTGCGGACCTGATTCCGCTCGAACTCCGCCATGTCGTGAATCGGACTCGCCTGGATCACCGGCTCCGGTAGCGGTCCGATGGTGGGCCGCAGCTCATTCTGGCCGGTCCGCTGGGTGCGCGATTCATCCTTCGGCACCAGCAGGAAGTAGAGCGGAATCGTCCCCGCTGCCGTAATTCCGATGAAGATATAGAGCCCGATGACCCACTTCACGAGCGTATTGAGCGCGACGTCGCGCGTTTCGTAGCCGCTGTGTCCGTCAGTGTGCCCGTTCGAGCTGTGGCCGTCAGTGTGCATGCTGATGCTCTACGGCCTCCTTTACGAACAGGTTATGACGCGGCAGCAGCGCGGCCTTCGTGAGCGCGTTCACCCAAAGGAACAGCCAGATTCCGCCGATTCCGATGAAGGCCGCGGCCGCGATTGCGAATGTCATCATGTTTGGCTGGACCTTGGAGATCCGGAAGAACGGCATCACGGTCCACATGACGTCCATCACCCGAATGATCAGAATCCAGACCGCCAGCTTGCCCAAAATCTCCGGCGTGCGTTTGGTTCGGCCGGACAGCAGCAGCAGGAACGGCACGAAGAACTGTCCGAAGACGATAAGCGACCCAAGCAGCCACCAGCCCCCAACCGGCGCGTTCGCGCCCAGGCCCCGCTGGATGTAGAAGCCGATCTCCTCCGGCAGGTTCCCCGAATAGATGATAAGCCACTGCGACAGCGAGATATAGCCCCAGAACATCGTGAACGCGAGCAGGATGTTCCCCAGGTCCCGGAATAGACCGGGAGTGATGACGTCCGTGTAGGGTTTGACGTTCGTCAGCAGGCTCAAGACGAATACGACGAAAGCGCTCGCCGTCAGTCCGCAGCAGACCATCCACCAGATTCCCCAGATGGTCGAGAACCAGAGCGGATCGAGTGACATTACCAGGTCGGTGAACGCGAAGGTCAGCGTAACCGCGAACACGACTATTCCCGGCGCGCTCCAATTCACCCGCGCCTGGTTCACCTCCCGGCTCAACGTCTCATCTTCCAGCTTGGACCACGCCCGCAGCTTCGTCGCCCAGGTCAGCCAGACCGCGAAGTAGAGGATGATCCGCGCCGTGAAGAACTCCTTGTTCAGGAAGAAAGCCTTCCCCTCCAGGTGATGGTTGCCGTGCACGATATTCGGGTCCGCCCAGGGATAGACGATCCCGCGGATATTAGCATCCGGAGACCAAATGGTATAAAGCAGCGGAATCGTCAGCACGAACATCAGCCAGAGGTTCGCCGTCCCCGCTTCGAGAAACCGCAGGATCGGTGCCCCCCACGAGCTCCGAACCATGTGCTGGACCATGGTCAACCCGAAGCAGCCCATAGTCAGTGACAGCCAGAAGATGTAGGCGAACATGTAGCCGTGGAAGAACCGCTGCGGATTCGACATCAGGAGAGCGACGGCCGCAGCCACGCCCACCCCACCCAGGATTCCACCGGCCGTCTGGATGATCCGGAACTGTCTCGGGAATGTATCTTCGCGTTCGGCCATTACGGGTGCGCCTCCCCGGGCGTGGCAGCGGATCCGGCCGGCGATTCCGGTTGCGCTCCCGCCGGTAGATCCAGGCTCGTACCCTGCGGGACGTCCGCTTCCGTCGCGTTCTGGCTCGCCTGCAGGACGCGGATGTAGGCGGCGATCCGCCACCTATCCGCCGGGTCCTGGATGCGGGATGCGTAGCTGAACATGATTCCGAATCCATTCGTGATCACGTCGTAGAAGTGACCCACCGGCATTTTGCGCAGCTTATCCGAATGGTAATTGGTCGGCTTCCGCCGCAGCACCAGTCCGCGCTGCGTGATCATCCCGTCGCCGCGCCCCGTCAACCCATGGCACGGCGAGCAGAACACATTAAACAGTCGCTGACCCTTGTTCAAGTCGTCGCGCGTCATCGTGAACGGGAACTGCTCCACATACTTGCCGCGGAAGATCCCCGTATCCACCGGCTGCCCGCCCCCGATTCCGATAGGCGTCCGTTGCCCGCTGACGATTCCGGTGTAATAGGCGCTATCCAGCTTCGCATGCCCGCGCGCCACCGTCCCCGGCACCGGCGGCCGCGCCGAAAGCCCATCCGTAAAGAAATCGCTCGGCTGATAAGGCTTATGCACCTTAGGCTGCACCCACATATCGCTATGACATCCCGCCAACAGCAGCGCGACGGTCCCGACGACCAGCGACCGAGCCACCGGTGGGGCGGCCCTGTACCCTGTACCCTGCACCCTGTACCCTGCCTTCACTCCGGCACCTCGGCTACGTGCGCTGGGTCCAAACTCTCAAGAAACGCATGGGTCTCATCCAGCTTGAATTTCGGGTCGCTTGCTTCGATTGCCAGGAAAAACCGTTCCCGACTCGCGAGGTCGAATCTCGGCGCGTTGAATATAGGATGATGCGGCCTCGGCAGCCCGTTGAGCCCCAGCATCCCAAACACCGCGGCGAAGGCCGATAAAAGGATCGTGCACTCGAACGTCACCGGCATGAATGACGGCCACGCGATATACGGCCGCCCACCCACGTTGATCGGGTAGTACCCAAACGATGAATACGCGCAGAGCGCGAACCCGCCAAGGCAGCCGATCAGCCCGCCGAAAAAGATGATCCACGGCAGCCGGTTGTCCTTCCACCCGATCGCTTCCACCAGTCCATGCACCGGGAATGGCGTGTACGCGTCCACCCGCCGATACCCCGCCTCCCGCACCTTATGCGCGGCCACGGTGATATCTTCCGGATTGTCGAACTCAGCCACCAGGCCGTATATCGGTGAAACGGATTCTTGTCTCATGGTTGAACTACCATTGCGTACTTCGTATTTCGTATTTGGTACGCATTACGCAATACGCAATGCTACCCTGTCGCCCCCTCCGCCTCCGGCTTCGGATGCGCCACCGTCTTCTCATCGAAAACCGTCGCCATGTCCGAGGTCGGGTCACCAGACTCTTCGTGCCCGTTCGGATGCGAACCGTGCGGATGATTCTGCCGGTGCAGCAGGTCCTTCATCTCGAAGATATTGATCATCGGCACGAACCGGATGAAGAGCCACATCATCATCACGAAGAACCCGATCGTCCCCAGGAACATCGACCAGTCCCAGATCGTGGGTACATAGATTCCCCAGGAGCCCGGCAGGAAGTCGCGGTGCAGGCTGACCGGAATAATCACGAACCGCTCCAGCCACATGCCGATGCTCACCACCATCGAGATCGCGAACAGTACCGGGATGCTCCGACGATTCCGCAGCGCCCAGAGGAGCTGCGGAATCAGCCCGTTGCAGATAATGAGCGACCAGTAAAGCGGCGCATACGGGCCAACGTACCGGTTGACCATCATGAACTGCTCGTACTGGTTGCCGCTGTACCAGGCGTAAAACGCCTCCATCACGTACCCGTAGAACACCACCAGCCCCGTGCCGAGCATGAACTTGGCCATCCAGTCGATGTGCTTCATCGTGATCACGTCTTTGAGCCCGTACCACGAGCGGACCGGAAGCGCCAGCGTCAATACCATCGCGAATCCGGCATAAATCGCCCCCGCGACAAAGTAGGGCGGGAAGATCGTCGTATGCCAGCCGGGAACGATGGAGACGGCGAAGTCGAAGCTTACGATCGAGTGGACCGAAAGGACCAGCGGCGTCGAAAGTCCAGCCAGGATCAAATAGGACGTCTCGTACCGGAACCAGTGCTGCGCCGACCCCCGCCAACCCATTGCCAGCATGCCCCAGGTAATTTTCGCCGGCAGCTTCGTGGCTTTGTCCCGCAGAGTGGCGAAGTCCGGAATCAACCCGATAAACCAAAAGAGGGCCGAAACGGTCAGGTATGTCGTTACCGCGAACACGTCCCACACCAGCGGGCTCTTGAACTGCGGAGCCATATTCAGCGTGTTGGGAATGAACGGCATCAGCCAGTAAGCCACCCAGGGCCGCCCGGTATGGAGCAGCGGAAACATCCCGGCGCACATGACCGCAAACAGCGTCATCGCCTCCGCAAACCGGTTGATCGAATTCCGCCACTGCTGCCGCATCAACAGGAGGATCGCCGAAATCAGGGTCCCGGCGTGGCCAATTCCGATCCACCAGACGAAGTTGATGATGTCGAAGCCCCAACCGACGGGCCAGTTGATCCCCCAGATTCCTACGCCTCGGTAAAGCAAGTAGGTGACCGTCAGCATCAGCACCTGCACGAACATAAAGGCGATGCCGAAGACCACGTACCAGGCCAACGGGTGCTTCCGCTGTTCGAAGACCACGCGAGCGATCTTGTTCTCGAGCGTCCCGTACGTCTGAACCCCCGTTATGAACCTTTCCGAAGGCCCTTTACGCACTCCTGTTGCTCCTGCGCAAATCGTTCTTGACGTCATTCTGAGGCGGCAGCCGAAGAATCCGGCACGCGCCATTGATCGGCCAGGACCGCCGGATTCTTCGACAATAGTGCCGTCTCAGAATGACGTCAAAGACCAGGTCCATCAATGCCCCGCCTCTTCAGCCACCACGGGTTTCTCGATCGTCGTATTCGGATTCCGCAGCTTCGGCAGGTAGGTGGTGCGCGGCCGGACGTTCAGGTCGGCGAGCAGGGAGTAGTCCTGCGGCTCGCGCTTCACTTTGCGCACTTCGCTGTTCTCATCCGCCAGGTCGCCGAAAATGATTGCCTTCGTCGGGCATGCCTGCTGGCAAGCGGTCACTACCTCCCCATCCTTGATCGGCGTGCCGCGCTTCTTCGCGTCGATCCGGGCCGCATTTATCCGCTGAACGCAGTAGGTGCACTTCTCCATCACGCCGCGGCCGCGGACCGTCACATTGGGATTACTCACCAGTTTCAGGACCGGCTTGGTATGGTCGTTCGCGTAGTTCAGGAAGTTGAATCGGCGCACCTTGTACGGGCAGTTGTTCGAGCAGTACCTGGTCCCCACGCAGCGGTTGTAGACCATCTGGTTGAGGCCCTCGTGGCTGTGGACCGTCGCCGAAACGGGACACACCGGCTCGCACGGCGCCTTCTCGCAGTGCATGCACGGCACCGGCTGGAAGAACGTCTTCGGATTCTCCATCAAGGGGAGAACGTTTCCTTTGGCGGCAGTCACCTTGTCGTAGTAGCGGTCCACCCGAAGCCAGTGCATCTCGCGTCCAACTGAGACTTGCTGCTTGCCGACTACCGGGATGTTGTTCTCCGCCTGGCAGGCGATGACGCACGCGTTGCAGCCGATGCAGGCGTTGTTGTCGATCGACATTCCCCACTGGTAGCCGTCGTAGTTCCGGAAGTCTTCCGGCGTCTCGTACACCTGCATTGGGGAATCGACGCCCGGCTCCTGGGGCTTCGGCAGCGCGCCCTGGATGGAGGGAGGCTGAGAGTCCTGCTTGGTGATCGCCTTATACTCGGAAACGAGCTTGCGGAGCTTGTGCGGCTCGGTCTTGAACTGCTCCAGGGTCTTGACAACGATCGGATCGCGGCCCTGCATGTCCATGCTGTTGTGATAGTGCGTGGTCACCAGCTCGTAGGTCCCACGCCCTCTGCTCACCTTCAGCCCGCCGGAGAACCACGGCGCGGCCGCCGTCCGGAGTTGGTGGACGTTGAACCCCTTCTCGTTAGCGATACTCCCGCCGAGTTCTGTGCGGCCGTAGCCCATATGGACCGTCACGCAGTCATGCGCGTGGCCGGGAATGATGGAAATCGGCAGGGTAGCCTTACGACCGTTCACGTCCAGCTCGATCATCTGCCCCACGGCCTTATCCGGTCGGGCCTCCGATCCGTAGCCCAGCCTGACCGCCGTAGCGCCCGACATTATTGCCGCGTTGTCCCACACCAGCTTGGTCAGCGGCTTGGGGAGCTCCTGGAGCCAGTTATTATTCGAGTACCGTCCGTCCAGCACATTCGGATCCGGCCGCACATTGATCTCCAACCCTTCGACGGCTGCGGGCCCAGGCGCCGGTAAGGGACCCGGATTCGCCGCCACGGTCTTTGCCTGCGCCGCTGTTTCGGGGATGATCCCGTCGTTCAGCCAGGTGCGCCACCTGGATTCGAAATCCGCGCCCGGCTGCTGCTTCCGCCAGTACTCGCGTACGATCTCGTACGCTCGCAGTGGCTGAATCAATATGCCAGCCAGGAGCTCGTGCGCGGACCGCCCCTCGTAAAGCGGCTGAATCAGCGGTTGGATAATTGAAGCCGTGCCATCGAATCCCCGGATGTCGCCCCACGCCTCCAGAAAGTGCGTCTCCGGAATGTGCCATTGTGAAGCGCCACTGGTCTCATCTTCATACAACCCTAGCCGTGCGCTGAATGGGACCTTCGAAAAAGCATCCGCCACGGGAATGTCTGCCGGCGCCGTGAGTACCGGATTCCCACCGAGCACGATCAGGACTTTCACCCGCCCCCCGTTGCAGTCCTCAACCAGCTTTTGAAGCGACGCAACTCCTTCCACTGGATGCGTCTCTATCGGGTCGGTGAAGGTAACCGTCGCGCCGATGTTGCCGAGCGACTGATTTATCGCGTGCGCGATGGCATGGACCACGGCGGGCTGCTGCTCCCCTACGGTGACTAAACTCCGCCCGCGCGCACCCTGGAGGTCCTGAATCAGCGCGTTCAGGTGGGCTTCATCCACGCCGCCTACGCCCTCTGTCCCGGCAGCGCCGCCCACACCGAGCCTGGAAGCCACCGCCCGCGCGAACTGCTCCACCCCGGACGGCTTCACCAGGAACCGGTGCTCTGCCATCGCGCCGGTAATCGTCGGCATCGTTTCCGCAGCGTAGAGCCGGTTCATCTCCGCGCGGCCGAGCCGCACTCGCCGCCGATCGATGAACTGTCGGGCGTACACGATGCTCCCGGGTAAATCAGAGAGGAAGTCACAATCGAGAGAGAGGATGACGTCCGCGCGATCGAAGTGGTAAACCGGATTCGCCGGCGCCCCGAACGCCGCCACCGCCCCGGCATACGTATTGTCGCGACCGAGCGCGTCGTACTGGTGCCAGACCGCGCCGGGATATGCCTTCTGAATCTGCGCGATCTGGTCCGCCAGCGTCGGGGAGGTGACCGTCTCCGTCAGAATCCGCAGACCCTCACCCGCCCCGCGGAGTCCGTCCAACGCCGTCCGCGCCGTATTGAGAAGCTCGTCCCAGGTGCCGGACTGCCCGAGATGGCTTACGGATTTGGAACGGTCGGGGTCGTAAAGCTCCAGCAGCGAAGCCTGCATGTGCACATTGGAGGAGCCCAGCGTCGCCGGGTGCAGGTCGTTACCCTCGATCTTGGTCGGCCGCCCCTCGTGACTCTCCACCAGCACGCCGAGCCCATAGCCCTTGAACGGCATCGCGCTGGCATAGTTAAGCGGCTTGCCTGGCACATACTCCTCGGGTGCCCGCACCGCCGGAACGATCCGCTCCTCCGGCATGCCCGGCAGCTTCCCGCACCCCGCCAGTCCCGCCAGGCTCAACGAAGCGCCCATCAGCGTCAGGAACTGACGCCGGTCCAGATTCGCCTCGAGTAAGGTCGCGCGGTGCGGAAACTCGTCGTCCAGGAACTTCCGGAACTCGTCGGAATCCGCCAGCTCCTCCAGACTCCGAAACTGCGTCGGCGCCCCCGCGGCAGCCTCCACCATATTGTCTTCAGAATGATCCATCAAAGATTCCAGTTTCGTCGTCCGTTGTCGGTCGGCGTTCCTGAACACCTGAACACCTGAACACCTGAACACCAGTCTTATCTATGGCAAATCCAACAGTCCATCAACTGGTCTTTCTTCACGCCGTAAACTTTCATCAACTCTTTGCCGCGCTCGATACGTTTAGCGGAAGGCGTCCAATTTGGATCGTTCAGTATCCCGCGCTCATCGGCGGTGAGGTCATGAGACGGAGTCGTCCGGCCCTTCTTATACAGCCCGAAAACATCCTCGTCCGGCGTGCCCAAGTAACCTTCCGGATTACGGTGGCAGTCCAGGCACCACGACATGAAGAACGGCTTGGCTTTATACGTGAGCTGCATCTTCTGCACCGGGCCATGGCAGATATTGCAGTTGATTCCGCGGTTGACGTGGATGCTGTGGTCGAAGTAAACGAACTCGGGGACTTTGTTGATCCGCGCCCAGCCCGGCGACCCGGTATCATCCTTGATCGGCGTTCCCGTGCGGAAGCTCTCTCGCACCGGCTCCAGCAATGGGCTGTTCGTCCAGATCTGCGAATGGCACGTCATGCAGGTGTGCGTCGGCGGAATCCCGGCATAGCTGGACTTCTCCACCGAGGAATGGCAGTACCGGCAGTCGATGCCCAGCTCGTTGATGTGGTGTTCGTGGCTGAACGGCACCGGCTGCCGCGCGGCGTCATTCACGCGAGTGGCATAGGAGGATCGCGCCACTGCGGAACCGCCTGCAATAAGGAGGACCGGCGCGGCGACCGCCACGAGGAGGCTCGCCTTCGCGAGCGTGTTGGCGCTGGACGGAAAGAGCTGAGCCATCGAAGCTTCCCCTGTCAGTGCCCTGTCCACATCATGATTGTGCAGTTTTTCACGATGTGTCTTGGCAGTGTAACTTCGAACTCTTCATCAACGGGACGGCGTAAGCGTACCCGAGCGTTTTAACGTGAGTCAAGCGATTATTGGCGGCGGAATCGGCGAGCTTACGCATCTGTGACCGCTTGCCTGCTTCAGGATGCGAAAACACCCCTATTACGAACCGGGGCGCGGCCCGTTCCCCGGCCGCCCGAATCGGATTCCGCAAGTGCATCGATCGGTCGACCGCCAGAATCAAGAAGAGCAGCGCCAGATACAACATCGAGAAATGGAACAGTTTTGAAGCCCGAGGTTTGTCCGGAGTCCGGTAAAGCTGGACGGTCCGCATTATGAGAGCAATGTTCAACAACAGCGCTCCCGCGGCGTAAACCGATCCCACGTCAGGCATCAGCACCGGCAGCGCCGACGCCCCAACCGTGATCCCCGTATACATTCCGATCTGTCCCACAGTAAACCGGTCGCCGCGCACCACCGGCAGCATGGGCACCCCCGCTGCAGCATAATCTTCTTTGATCAACAGCGCCAGCGCCCAGAAATGGACCGGCGTCCAGACGAAGATGATGGCGAAAAGATACCACGCCAGCGCGCTCAGATCGTTGTGCACCGCCGCCCAACCCACCAGCGGAGGAAAGGCCCCCGCCGCGCCCCCAATCACGATGTTCTGCCAGGTCCGACGCTTCAGGAACAGGGTGTAGACGATGACGTAGAACACCAACCCGGCGAACGCGAGCACCGCCGCCAGCAGATTCGCCGCTCCCCACAGGATTCCAAAGGACGCCGCCGTGAGCATAAATCCGAAAACCAGCGCATTCCGGGAGCTTATCCGCTGAGTCACCGTCGGCCTGGATGCCGTACGCGCCATTTTTCCATCCAGATCTCGCTCGATCACCATGTTGAACGTATTGGCCGCGCCCGCCGCCATATAGCCCCCAAGCGCGACCGCGATGAGCAGCCAGAACCCCGGCCATCCCGGTTTTGCAATGAACATGGCGGCCAACGTAGTGAACAGCAACAGGCTGATGACTCGGGGCTTGGTGAGCGCAACATAATCCTTCAAGGACGCAGCGCCGACCGGAGCGGAATCCTTCACCAGTTCGGCCTGAGGCACACCCTCCGCCAACGCCGCCGCGGCCATCAACACCACCGTGATCCAAACCACGTCCGCGAGCAGCAGGTGGAGGAGCTGCATCCAGATCGGCGCCAGCAGCAGGAAGTTGAGGAACCCCGCGAAGACCTGCACCAGGAAAATCGCCCCGATAGCCTGCGAGTACCGTTTCACTTCCGGAGAAGGCCGCAAGTGGGCTACGAGTCCCGCAATCAGAATGAGGTACAGCCCCATCGCCGCCGCTATCAGCGGGTGGAGCACGCGAAGTCGGATCAGGAAATGTGCGGTCGGCGATAGGTCCTGGCGGATTCCGTGAACAACGCTCTTCGCCGGATACAGCGTATCCCCGAGCGCCGCCACCGCCCCGCTAACCGCAAGCAGTGTCAGCCCGAAAAGCGCGAAACCGATTGCCCACGCGACCGCCCCTTGCCCTTTTAGCTTCAACCGCTCCACGCCCGACGCCCACACCGCCGTCACCGTCGCCGCCGCCACCAGGAAGAAAGTGTTCGTCAGGTGGAGGCCCATCGCCACAGCGCGGGCCACGGACGCGTCGCGCCCCACCCATCCGTACTTCACCAGCGCGCGCCCGATCAGCGCTTCGATGATGGTGAATAGAAGAGTCGCAAGCGCCGCTTTGCGAACCCGATGCTCTTTCGGGTAAGCCCGGAATGCCCAGATCACGAGGCCCAAAACGAGGAATCCGAAAATACCGCTCATTGCGCGGTGCGTGAACTCGATGACAACCTTCGTATTCCGCGGAGTCGGAATCACCTGCCCGTCGCAAAGCGGCCAGTGGCTCCCGCACCCATCCCCCGAATTGGTCGCGCGCACGAACGCGCCAAAAACGATAACGGGGATGCAGTAGAGAAGGACGCCCCAGGCAAACGAGGTAAAGCGGGTCCGGGTCATCAAGAGCCCTCTTCAGCGCTGCGTCGGAGAATACGGGACCAAATCTGTGCTGTATTTCACAGAGTCCCACCAACCGGCCAAAGAATACCCCAACCCGCTCTCAAGGGTCTAGTCGCCCGTTAACCCGATTCCGTAAATGTCTCAGAGCCAGCACAGTCCACGTATAGTGAAGCGAAGCCCGTCCCGTTCGTCCGGAGGACGATTCCAACCAGACGGGGATTTCAATCCCCGTCTGGCGCCAGTTGTCGAGCAAGCATCATGGATTCCTCATCCCAAACGTCTCGTGACTCCGCAGCCGCCCGCGCAAACGTCCAGAGCCGCACCCGTTCGTGGTCCAATCCCAACAGATCGGAGAATCCGCGGATAGTCTCCTCAGGATCAGAACGCAGCCTCCCCTCGCAGTTAAACAAATGCTGCGTAGCATCATAGGCACGGTCGCCAACAAAAGGCTTCGGGTCAATAGCAAGCCACGGTTCTCGTTGCGCCCGCAGCACATTCCCGGCGTGTAAATCCGTCGCCAGCAGCACGTCCGTAGGCGCCTTCCTCGATAGCTCCTCGAACAACCGAAGTCCCTCGCTGACCAACCCGGAATCAGGCCACCGCGCGGAATCCGCCCGCGTCTCAACGCTCCACTGGCCGATCATCGACGAGAGGGGTCGGAAGGAGTGAGGCTCAGGCGGGGCGCGCCAGAGCCTGCGCAAGAGTCCCGCGATCACAAAATCCTGCTCGGATTCCGGCAGGGATCGAAGGAATGTGCCGGGTTCACAACGCTCGAGAAGCATTGCATTCAGCTCAATGTCAGCCTCTAATAGGCGAACCGTCGGGTCGCCGGCCCAGAATCGCAGCCCCGCGATCTCGTCCCGCCCCTCCATGTGCGGCATCCCCAGCTTGAGTACTGCAGCAGTCCCGTCAGCCCCCCTGACCGGCGCCACCCACGCGCAGCTCACCTCCGGACCATCGAAAGGCGGTCCCAGAGTCAATGACCACCGCTCCACCAGTTCGCCTACCGCCTCGGGCAAACGTTTCAGCCAAGCCGCGCGCTCCGGAGTCTTCCTGCAAGTTGCTTCAAGTCGTTGAGGGACGATCAGCGGCATGATTCACGCACCGAGCCTAGTGCCCACTGCGTCTTGATTGCAGATATCGACTTCTTCCGTGGCATGAACGCGGAGTGCCTCACCGTCGAGTAGTCTCACTTCGCCGGATCGTGGAAACTTCTCTTGAAGCTGCTCGAACTCGGCGAATCGGCTCAAGACATCAGACCTGATAACGACACCACCTGAGGGTCGCGCCGCATCTTGCAGCTTTGCCGCGTTGCTGATCGGTTCGCCCAGATAGTCTTCTGAACCATTCTCGAAGGTCAGTCGTATCGCCGACCCAACGTCCATTCCGATTCCGAGAGCGCCCGGAACGGTTTTCCACAGCGCCGAGTTTCCGCCGGCCCAAGTCGGATACTCGCGATGGAGCGTCCACGCCAGTTGCGCGACCGCCCGCGTACGGTCATCGATTGCCTGAGCGTTCTGGGGCGACTCCCACACAAATAGAAAACCGTCGCCGAGGAACTTGACCAGATTGGGTCGCTCGGGCATCAGAACCTCCGCCTTCTCCCATGCCCATGTCCGCAGATGGTCGATGAACGTCCCCGCATAGTTGTAATCGCCTCGGATCACCTTGTGAGTCCATTCGGTTGATCCGCGAAGGTCGAAGAACATCGCGATGACAGTCACCTGCGAAGGCGTCCCCACAATTCTCAATCGTGAAGTTTCCGATAGCCCCCAGGCGACCGTGAGCGCTATCAACAGCATGACGAGGGTTGACGTGCCGGCGATCTGCAGGGCAGCCATGAGACCCTGCATCTCGCCATGGGCCGCGCCAATGAACTGACGAGCGATAAGGAAAGTGAAAGTAACGCCGGACAGACCGGCCAGAAGCTGGTTGCCGTACTTATAGAATGAGAAGAGAAGTCCTCCCGCGAGCACCATGAGGGCCAGGCAGGATGCCGTGGCATCCAGCGTCTTTCCGACTTCTGGATACCCGAGGAAGAGTGACATTATGGCGGCAAAGGATAGCCCAAGGACTACGAGAATGATCGCTGGCGGCCAAACCTGAAGCTCTTCTCGCCGAAAGACATCCCGCACGCGCGAAAGTCGAAACGCCGTCACCGTGAAGAGCAGGCTGCTTATCGGGGAGAATACGTACGGGACTTGATCGGCGCGGAGACCTACCTGGTTTGCAAGCCAACTCGCCGGAAGCATCTGTGTAGCTGCGCTGACGGACCAGCTCAACACGCTTACGTAGAGCCAGACCAATGTTGGATCTTTGACGCCCTTACGTCGGAGCCATATGTCCAGCAGCAGCAGAACTAACGCGCCGCAGAGCGTGATGACGAGAAGGACCGTCGGAATGGCTATTTGAGGCGTGGCGGAAACCGGCATAGCGCAATCCCGTTATGCGAATGCAGTTGTCGGAAAACGACGAACCGGTCTCTATGTTCGACGTTTACCTCAAAGATTCCGCGTACCTCACCCTAAGCGAATTCGACTTAAGAATGCTGTCGCACATCGAATCCCGGAATCCACCGTTCTAAGTAAGTTCGCTGTTCTTCCTCTCGAGGTCGAGCAGGTACTGCTTCCGGCGGAGCCCGCCGCCGTAACCGCCGAGCTCCCCGCCCTTATTGATCACGCGGTGACACGGAATCACAATGCCGATTCGGTTGAGCCCATTCGCCCGTCCCACTGCCCTGACCGCTCTCGAGTCGCCAAGAGCCGCCGCTATCTGCTGGTAGGAACGCGTCTCGCCATACGGAATCTCCAGGAGTTGTCCCCAAACGCGCTGCTGAAACGGAGTCCCGGGAAAAACCAGAGGGACCGTGAACTGCCTCAGCGTTCCGTCAAAATAGCGGCCCAGTTCAGTCTCCAGCAGACTCAGATGACTATTGGTCCCGGGAACGACAGCGCCCGCAAACAGCTTGCGAACCGTGGCGAGCTGCGCTTCCAGCATCCGCCGGTCCGTAAACTCCAACAGGCAGATTCCGTCCGCCGTGGCGCCTGCAACCATTGGACCGAGCGGACTCCGCAGCCAGGACAGGTGCACGCATTCACCCGTCAGCCGAGCCGGCGTCTCGCCGAAGATGCGCGTGAAGGCATCCCGGAATCCACTGTGGGAGTCATACCCGCTGTCGAAAACCACCGCGTCGATCTCTTCGCCTTCCCGAATCCGCGTAAACGCCCCAGCCAGGCGGCGCGACCGTGTATATGCTTGAAAAGTCATTCCAAACTCCCTTAGAAAATAACGCCTGACCGTAGCGGGGTCGATTCCCCGTGCCTTCAAATCGGAATCCGTAATGCGTACCGAGTGATAGCGTTCTACATCCGCAATCAACTCCGACGCCCATCCCGGCCGGTCGTCCGGTTCCAGCGGCCGGCAACGCTTGCATGGCCGATACCCGGCAAACATCGCCTCCCCCGCGGTGGGAAAGTACTCCACGTTCACCGGCAGCGGCTTCCGCGCCGGACAAGTCGGCCGGCAGAAGACCCCTGTCGAGCGAACCCCCAGAAAAAACACCCCATTGTAAGAGGCATCCCTCTCCAGATAAGCCCGCTCCATCTCATTCATCGGTGGCATTGTTTTCATAGGAATAATCTACCAGCCCCATCACCCCGGAATCCACCGATTTTCGCGCGCGGAATTGGCCACAACGCCGAACCCTCGCGATACCCCTACTCCCAACACCCGACACCCTACACCCCCGACAGGTATAATCCAGCGGATTCAGATGCAAGGAGATACTCTTGGAACGTTCTTTCGTCATGATCAAACCGGACGGCGTCGAGCGTCGGCTAGTGGGAGAGATAATCCAGCGATTCGAGAATCGCGGGCTGCGACTCATCGGCCTTAAGCTGCTGGTTCCGGATCGCGGACTTGCCGAGAAGCATTACGATGTCCACCGCGCGCGTCCATTCTTCGAAGAGCTCGTACGCTTCGTCACCGGCGGCCCGGTCGTCGCCATGGCGTGGGAAGGCGACAATGCGATACGGTTGATCCGCAATATGATGGGCGCCACCAAGCCGGAAGACGCCCTCTCCGGCACCATCCGCGGCGACTACACCACCAGCATTCAGACCAACCTGGTCCACGGCTCCGACGCCCCCGAGACCGCCGAATCCGAGCTCGCCCTCTGGTTCCAACCCCATGAGCTGATCACATGAGTGACAATGGAATCTTCAAAATCTCACTTGACCATCTGTCGAACCCCGAGTTGTGACGTAGGGACGAATAACCTGCCGATAAATGTCTGCCGGCCAACGAAACGTTCCTTGGCAGGTTATTCGTCCCTACACCGCCACGTTCAGCTTTGGCAGCCATGACTCTCAACTCTCAACCCTCAACCCTCAACTCTTCCGTCTCGGACTGGGACCGCTCGGCCGAGGCGTGGATCCGGTTTGTCGACGAAGGCGATCCGAACCGCGATATTCTCCTCGACCCGGTGATGGTGGGGGCCGCCGGCAATGTCAATGGCAAGCGGATTTGTGACATAGGCTGCGGGGAAGGGCGATTCTGCCGAATTCTCGCGAAAAGAGGCGCCAGGGTCACGGGGACCGATCCGACCCGTACCCTCATAAGGGCCGCACAACAGCGAGACCCGTCCGGCGAATACATCCTTTCCGGCGCGGAATCTCTCCCATTCGATGGCGAATCCTTCGACCTGGGGGTTAGTTATCTGAACCTGATCGACATTGAGGACTATCGTTTAGCAATTCGGGAAATGACGCGGATTCTGAAGCCGGGCGGAGCGCTCATCGTCGCCAATCTAAACGGCCACGCCACCGCCAGCATGACCGGCTGGACAAAAAGCGACTCCGGTGAGAAACTCTACTTCGCCATCGACCGTTACCTGGAACCGCGCGGCGTTCGCGTTAGCTGGTGCGGAATCGAAGTAGTGAATTATCACCGCCCGTTATCCGATTATATGAAAGCGTTCCTCGGAACGGGCCTCACGCTCGACTTTTTCGAAGAACCCGCATATCCCGAGGCTTACGTCCGCACTCACCCGGATTTTAAGTACGACAATCGCGTACCGTTCTTTGTGGTGATGAGGTGGACCAAACCTCACGATAGCCCTGGAAGGGCGGCATTAGGTAGCCATGCGTGATAACGCTTGGACTCGCGAAAAAGGAAATCCGAAATGTACCGAGCACGTAGAATCCTAACCATCGCCCTAATCCTCGCATTCATCCCGGCCCTTCGGATTCCGGCCGCCTCTCAAAACGGTCAGCAATACCCGCTCCGGCAGTACCTCAACATCCGCGGCGCAGGCTTCCCAACCATCTCTCCTGACGGCTCCCAAATCGCTTTCCGAACCAACCTCACCGGCACGTCGCAGGTCTGGCGCGTCTCCTCCAATAGCGGCTGGCCGGACCAGCTCACCTTCTTCCCCAGCAGCGTCTCCAGCGTCTCCTGGTCCCCCCGCGGCGACCTGATCCTCGTAGCGGCCGACAATAATGGTGACGAGCAGTTTCAGCTCTACACCGTGACACCGGACGGAAGCCGCCTGACCGCGCTCACCTCCAACCCAAAAGTCCGCCACGAATTCGGCGGCTGGTCATCCGACGGGAAGCAGATCTTTTACACCTCCAACGCCCGCGACCCGCGATTCTTCGACTGCTACGTCATGGACGTCGACTCCCGAACGGAGCGCATGGTCTTCAAAAAGGACGCCGTCCTCAGCGC
>JBKJZI010000312.1:0-23894 GCA_046715155.1 Chthonomonadales bacterium
TCCGCAACAGCTTCGAGAAGCCGGAGGCGCTGACGCCCGGCAAGGTGACCAACGTAAAGTGGGAGCTCCCTGACGTTTGCCATACCTTCCGGAAGGGCCACCGAATCATGGTGCAGGTACAGAGCTCCTGGTTTCCCCTGGTAGACCGGAATCCCCAGAAGTTCGTCAATATCTACCAGGCGAATGAGTCGGACTTCCAAAAGGCGGAGCACCGAATCTACCGAACCGTACAGCACCCGTCACGGCTGCTCGTCAACCTGTTGAGCCGATAATGGCCTGCAGGATGGCGATTGCCTCGGAATGACGGCCTTCAGTCGCGAAGATCAATGCCGTCTTGCCTTCATCCGTGACGGCTTCGGAATCTGCGCCTTTCTCAAGCAAGAGACGGACGACCTCGGAATCGCCGTTCTGCGCCGCCTCATGAAGAGGGGTAAATCCACCCGGCTGCTTCGCATTTAGGACCGCCCCGTGCTGAATGAGGGCCTTTGCGATGCGGTGTCTCGCCTCCGCGGACCGTCCGGCGAGGCCTGCATGAAGCGCTGTCACCCCCATTCGGTTGCGCGATGCCGGTTGGACATCCGCTCCGTTATCCAACAATAGGTCCACGATCTCTGGGTGACCGAAGAAAGCGGCAAGCTGCAGCGGCGTGAACCCATCGTCCGAAACCGCGTTCACGGATTCCGGCGCCGAACCCGCGAGCGTTCTTGCGCGCTCGACTTGACCCAGGGCGGAGGCTTCGAAGAGGTCCGGCTGTTGTCCAGATTCCAACAGGGCCTGAATGACTGAGTCCTTGCCGTAGTACGTCGCCAGCAGGAGCGGAGACTCGCCGGATTCAGTCCGTGCCGCGAAAAGCGACGGATTCCCCTTAGCCTCGCCGCGGACAGTTTCTACGTCGCCGGCCTTGATGGCATCGAAGAATGAAGTAGTGTCTGTCATGAAGCGACCCCTTCAGGCTCAGAATCCGGACATTGATTCGCGGCGGTAGGCTTGTTCTCGGTACATGTTCTGAAAGATCTCGAATTTGGCGGCGTGGTAGCGCGCGGTTTCCGACCTTGGCTTAACGACTTCGCCGGACCCGCTCATAGCTTGCATCGCGGCATAGATGTCCGAATGCAGACCGCTCGCCGTAGCTGCCAGGATTGCCGAACCCAGCAGTACTGCCTCCGGCTCGCGAGGAAGGACAAGAGTGCAGCCGGTGGCGTCGGCGTGCTCCTGGACCCAGAGCGGATTCTTCGTGCCGCCGCCGGTGACGTACATTTTGTCGATGGAATAGCCAGCAATGTTCATCTCCTGGATGATGTCGCGAATACCGTAGGCGACGGCCTGGATAGCCGCATAGTAGCGAAGGGCCTGGGAAGTGATGGATTGGTCGAGGGAGATTCCGTCAATGGTTCCGCGGATGTGCGGATCGGCCTTCGGGGAGCGGTTGCCAATGAAGTCAGGAAGGATGTGAACATTGCGCGTAGTCTCCGGACCCCTCCCCTCTTGCGCCTGGATTCGCTCCACTTCACTGTTGAGCAGCTCATAGATAGAGACGTTGTGTTTCAGCGCCTCGGCGACAAGTTGAGCGGCGTGGGCGTGGTCGGCGATCACGTGGTCGATAGCCGCGCCGGCGGCGCTCTGGCCGCCTTCGGTGAGCCACATGCCAGGCACCATCGCGCCGAAGTATGGGCCCCAGATTCCGCCGATGTACCTCGGTTCGCGGGAGACGGCCATCAGGCAGTTGGAAGTACCCCCTATCAGCGCGATCCCGCTCTCCAGATCGGAGAGATTCCGTTGGTCATTGCCTTCCCAGACTGCACCGAGAAGCCCAAGTCCGCCCGCGTGAGCGTCGATGATGCCGACGCCAACCGCACAATCCGTCGTCAACCCGAGGTCTTGAGCGGCGCTTTCCGTCAGAGACCCGAGGTTTGTACCCATCGGGCGGATGTCGCTGGTGACCTTTTCGCCGCGAAAGAGTTCATCCAGGCCAATGCGGTCGAAGAAGGTGCGATCCCACCGATTCTCGTGGCCGAGGTAGGTCCACTTACAGACGACGGTGCAGAGGCTGGCGGCGAATACTCCGGTGGATCGGTAAGTCAGAAAGTCCGCCAGGTCGAGGTACTTCGCCGCCTTGTTCCAGGTCGACGGGAGATTCCGTTTCAGCCAGAGGAGCTTGGGTGTCTCCATCTCCGGCGAGAGGCCGCCGCCGACGTAGCGCAGGACGTCATATCCACCAGCGTTGATCTGCTCGGTTTCGGCAATCGCGCGGTGGTCCATCCAGACGATGATGTTGCGCTCGGCTACGCCTTCGTCGTTCACCGGTACGGGTCGATCGGCGGAGTCCAGGACAACGAGGGAGCACGTTGCGTCGAAGCTGATTCCGGCGACGGATTCCGCCGGGACATTTGCGTCTTCGCGAGCCTTACGGACCACAACGCCGACCGCTCGCCAGATGTCCTCCGAAGATTGCTCGGCGTAGTCCGGCTTCGGTCTCCACATCTGGATCGGCTCAGATACGGAGGCCAACATCTTGCCATTGATGTCGAAGACTCCGGCACGCGCGCTGCCGGTCCCCACGTCTACGCCTATGACGAACCGATCCAAGGTCAATCGCCTCCCCGCCTCGTCGTTCCGGCCCGGATTCCGCCCGAAAGGAATGGAATCCTGCGACGACCGGCGAAGAATCCGGCCGAGAGTTCATACGATCCTTTGGAGGTTTGCGGTAAATGATAGTCAAAGGCGCTTATCGAGTATTTGTGACCTGTGCGCTGATTGCCGCTTCGGCCAATTGCACGGCTGCCGTAGCATGGGAGCACGCGAAAGCGGCGGACGCCGCTATGGTCGCATACCTGACGAAGCACAAGGTGCCGAACGTATCCGTTGCAGTTGCGAAGAACGGGCGGATTTTGTATGCGAAGGGATGGACGTGGTCGGAATCCGCCAGTCCGGTGAGAGGCGGCGATAAATGGGTGTTTCGGCTGGCTTCCGTGAGCAAGCCGATCACCTCGATCATGGCTATGGAGCTGGCGCAGCAAGGGAAGCTGGACCTCGCCAGGGCGGCCCGAGAGTACGTGCCGTCGCTTCCGGCGAGCCATACGTACACACTCCCAGACCTGATGTCCCACCTTTCAGGAATGCGTCATTACCGGCTGGGCGCCGACCCGACGACGGATGTCACGACCGGATTCTCGACGGCGGAATCGGCGCTCTCCCTGTTCATCAACGACCCTCTTATCGCGCAGCCGCGAGAAAAGTACAGTTACAGCACGCACGCCTACACGGTGCTCGCCGCCACCATCGAGAAGCTTACGTCCACGCCGTTCCCGGATTATGCCGCATCCCGATTCCGCGCGTGGGGGTTGAGGACCCTAGGACCGGAATTGACTGACAAGAACTCGCCGAACCGGGTCCCAATCTATGACGCGCAAAACCGCAGGGTGGATCGAGACAATCTGAGCTGGAAATATGCAGGAGGTGGTTACGAATCAAACGCCTCCGACCTCTGCAAGCTCGCCGACAGCCTTCTCAAGGGCCGAATAATAAACAGCGAACAAAAGAAACAGATGTGGAGCGCCCAGACGTTGAAGAACGGCGGCTCGAGCGACTATGGGTACGGCTGGCAACTGGAAACGGAAGCCGGCAAGCGATTAGTCTCCCACTCCGGCGGTCAGCGCGGCGCCAACTCCTATTGGAAGCTGTATCCGGACGACGGAGTCGTGGTGGTGGTGCTAACAAATCGCGTGGAGACCCAACCTGGAAAGCTTGCTGAATACTTCTCCAAACTCGCCATCACCAAGGGGACTGCGCCCACGCCGAGTTTCTGATTCCACAGCCATAGAGAATCTTTTCGATTCCGTTGACACCGCCGTCCGGCGGGGTGTATACTGGCGAACGTTCCGAATTTATGAAAGGAGATGGGCGCGACGGCAGTCGCGTTCTGAGCCGAGACAATCGCAATGATGTGGCTCCACAACGCGACGCTCATCGCCGCGCAGCGACCCCCGCGAAACCGAGTTTTCCTCGTTTCGCCGCTGGGGGTTACTGCGAGTCGCCCGCACTCCGGAGACCCTATGGGCTGAGTCCTTAACCCATACGTCAAGACCTTACCGAAGCTGCGGGAGCTGCGCGATCGATCAACGCGGAGCACGTTCCCTGTGGCTTTTTTTGTGCCCGGGGGGAATTGATGTTTTGTGTGGGTGTATGGATGGGTGGGTGAGCCCCGATCTCCCCAAACACCCATACACCCACACACCCACACACCCACACAGGAGTTGGGTTATGTCGCCAACGGAATCCTTGCGCGCCGCAGAAGAATTATCGTTGGAAGCGGCGCGGAATCAAGACCAAAAAGAGATCCTGATCAGCCTCGATGCGGATTTGGACGAGGAAGGGCGATTCGGCGAGCACCGCTTGGAGGTGAGCCGCGCGATTGTCCGCACCATCACACCTTCGGGAGCGGTGGCCTTCCAGATTCCGATGCGGGAGATCAAGGCAGCCCGCAACGAGCCGCTGGTGGGCGGTGGGCGGCTGGAGATCACGACCAGGGCGGGCGAGATCATTCCCATCGTCAGCTATACGATGACCCATGCTGCCAAGTTCTCCGAGGCGGCGCGCGGAATCGAGCAGCTTGCCAAGGCGGAAGACCTCCTGGTCAACCTCAAATTGGAGGTGCTCCGATGCCCGAAGTGCCGGCGGCTGCTGCCGGAACGGGATGGTGTCTGCCCCTCCTGTGTGAACCGCAGCCGGACGTTTATGCGCATCATGGCCTACCTGCAGCCTTACAAGAGGCAAGGCGCTGTGCTGTGCGGGCTCGCCATCATTCAGGCGCTGATCAACCTGATTCCGCCAAAGATCCAGGGCTCCATCATTGACGGAATCCTCACCACGCACCGGAATCTACCGTCGCTGTACTGGTGGATCGGGCTCTGGCTCGGCGTGGTGGTAGCTTCCACTTTCGTGCAGATTGCGACTGGTAGATATGTCTCCTTCCTGGCGGCGAGCATCGCGGCGGACCTTCGCGCGTCGGTGTACCGCGCCATCGAGTTCCTGCAGGTCAGCTACTTCGATAAAAAGCAGGTAGGCGCGATCGCAAGCCGCGTTACGCAGGATACCGACCGCGTGTGGGGCTTCCTGGTGGACGGGCTGCCATACCTCGTATCCAACGGGCTGCTGCTCGTCGGAATTGTCGTGTTCTTGTTCGTGACCAACGCGAAGCTGGCCATGTTCGTGCTGGCTCCGATGCCGGTGGTCATCTTGATAAGCGCCATCTGGTGGAAGCCGATATCGAAGCTATTCTATCGGGTGGGCCAGAAATGGGCGCGGTTCCACATGCACCTGAACGAATCGCTCAGCGGAATCCGCGTGGTGAAGGCATTCGCCCAGGAGGATAGCGAGAACGAGAAGTTCCTGCGGCGCAACCGCGAGCTGCGGGATTCCGGCGTGAACGCGGACACCAAATGGTACACGGTCTTCGGCGCGATGACCTTTTTCACCGCGCTCGGTGCGCTCATCAATTGGACCGTCGGCGGCTATATGGTCTACAACAACGAGATGACGCTGGGTCAGTTCGTGCAGGTAAATCAGCTTCTGACACTGGTCTACATGCCGCTACAATGGTTCGGCCAACTCAACAATTGGTTCAGCCGAGCCATGGCGGGCGCCGAGCGCATCTTCGAAGTGATGGACACGGTGAAGGAGCCGTACGCGTTCGGGACGACGGACGACGGACGACAGACGACGGGAAATGGAAAACGGAAAACGGAAAACGGAACTAATAAGCCCGAATCGGTCAGCCATCAGCCGTCGGCGGTCGAAACCAGAGAGCCGAGACCCGAAACCCTAAACCCGATCAAGGGCGAGGTCCATTTCGACCAGGTTCGGTTCGGTTACGACAAGTCGAATCCGGTGCTCAAAGGGATCGACTTTGTCGCCAAGCCGGGGGAGATGATCGGGCTGGTGGGCAAGTCCGGGGCGGGTAAGTCGACGACTATCAACCTTATCTGCCGGTTCTACGAGCCGGATGCGGGGGCGGTGCGAATCGACGGGATGGATTATCGGGATATTCCTTTGCAGGAGCTGCGGCGGCAGATCGGGCTCGTTCTGCAGGAGCCGTTCCTGTTCAACGGGACCGTCGCGGAGAACATCTCGTACGCCCGGCCGGGCGCCAGCTTCGATGACATCATCCAGGCGGCGAAGGATGCCAATGCCCACAGTTTCATCCTGGGCAAGCCGGACGGGTATGACACGCAGGTGGGCGAGCGCGGGGCAAAACTCAGCGGCGGGGAACGGCAGCGCATCTCCATCGCTCGCGCCCTGCTCCACAACCCGCGGATTCTGATCCTCGACGAGGCAACGAGCTCCGTGGACGTGGAGACCGAAGCGCAAATTCAGGAGGCGCTCACGCGGTTGATGGAAGGACGGACAACCTTCGCCATCGCCCACCGGCTGAGCACCCTGCGCAACGCCGACCGGCTGATCGTGTTGGATAACGGTGAAATCGTGGAGATGGGTACGCACACCGAGCTGATGGAAAAGCAGGGGGAGTTCTTCAAGCTCGTCGAGACCCAATCCCATTCCACACAGATCATCGCGTTGGCAGGGTAAGGCCCTTGACGTCATTCTGAGACGAAAGTCGAATCCGGGGTGTACTTTCGCCGGGGTACGCCGGATTCTTCGGCGATACGGCTGCCTCAGAATGACGTCAAGTACGGCCGTAAGAGAAACTAGAGTCAATGAACGGAATCGCGGTTCGGAAATACACAGTGACCGCCTGGATGGAGGCGGGGGGGCACGTTAACGATTCCGTGCTGTTTGTGGCGGATTACTTGATGCGGTTCATTCGGATCGCGGCCATGCTGAGCATCTGGCGGCTGGTGATGGGTGGCAGGGGGACGGTTAATGGCCTCGATGTTGGGACGGTGCTTACCTACGCGCTCATATCGGAGGTGTTTGCGGAGCAGTTCGCGGCGCGGACTTATATCGAGCACATGGTTTGGCAGGGCAAGATTGCTATTTTGCTGCTTAGGCCGGTCGGGCTGATTCCGTCCTTGATCTCAGAATCCGCCGGGCGGTGGCTGGTCGGGTTCGCGCTATGCTCGATTCCGCTGTTCCTGGTCGCTCCACTGCTGGGAGTGAATCCGCTTCCGGCAAGCGCTCTTCATGGAGTCGCCTTCTTAGTCAGTCTGATCTTAGCTGTAGCAGTCGGTCTGGCGATCGATTTCATTTTCTGTTCGATCGTGGTCGCTATGAACACCAGCATCTGGATTACGGAGAGTTTTCGAGCGGCCGTCGTCGTCCTCTTCTCAGGCGCGCTGATTCCGCTAGCCCTCCTGCCCTGGGGACTCGGCCGAGTGTTCGAATGGCTGCCCTTCGCTTCTATGGCGTCGGCGCCGTTGAAGATCTATACGGGCACTGGGAACCCGTGGACGCTGGTAGCTATACAGATCGGATGGGCGTCGATCCTATGGCCCGTCGCCAATTGGCTGTGGGGTGCGATAAGGGAGAAGCTGTCGAGTTACGGAGGGTGAGGGACCGGGCGAGTGCCCTTTGGTCAATTCAATGATACAGATTCTAAGCGCCTGGCGCGTCCAGGCATATTTGGATTTCCTGTTCCTGGCGCGAGACCGGAAGAACTCCAGCTTCTACATGATCGCCGACGTGATCTTGACAGTCGCGAGTGTCACGGGTGTATTGCTGCTGGCGGAAAGATTCGGTGGAATCGGCGAGTGGAACCGCCCGCAGATTGTCTTTATGCTCGGCTTCGCTTCGGTGGCCATGATTTTGGCGCAGGGGTTGTTCGGCATGAACGTACTATGGATCAGCCGGCGGATCGGGCGCGGGCAGCTCGACCATCTGTTGATTCAACCGCGACCGATTTGGAAGTCGCTGCTGACCGAGGGTTTCATACCCGTCAGCATGGGTCCGGGGCTGATTCCGGGCGTGTCGCTGATGGCCTGGTCATGGAACACCGTTTCTATTCATACGGGGCCAGCGTGGTGGGCGGCGTTCGCCCTGAATCTTATCGCGGCGATTGCGGTTATTACAGCGTTCTCATACATCTGGGGCAGTCTGGCCTTCTGGGCACCGGCGGGAGCCGAAGAGATCAGCAGCAGTGCCCTGAGACTCATCAGCGAGCTGAAGCCGTTTCCGCTAGACGGAATGGGTCGGACGTTAAAATCAGGGCTGTTATCGATCATCCCGGCGGGATTCATCGCCTGGTATCCGGTGGGAGCTTTATTGGGATTACGCAATACGGAATACGCATTACTCATCACACCGCTTGCCGCGCTGATCATGAGCGTGCTGGCGGCAATCGTGTTTAACCGAGGATTGGCGCATTATGCCTGCACGGGATCACAACGATATCTGGACTTCGGACATCGTCGTTGAGCTGACTGGCGTCAGCAAGACGTTTCGGCAGCGGAAGACATCCAGCCGCTGGCAAGACGTCGGCCGGAATCTGATGCGCCCGGAGTGGCTGGAGATTCACGCTCTTAAAGACGTGGATCTGGAGATCCGGCGCGGGGAGATCGTCGCGTATGCCGGCCCGAACGGGGCCGGTAAGAGCACTACGGTGAAGCTGCTTGCCGGGATGCTCGCGCCTACGTCCGGGACGGTGCGCGCGCTGGGAATGGATCCCGTCCGCGAGCGTGTGAAGTACGTCGGCCGAATCGGAGTGGTTTACGGCCAGCGGACCGAGCTCTGGTGGGACCAGCCGGTTTCCGCGACGTTCGAATGGAAGCGTGTCGTGTGGGACGTGCCGCGGAATCGGTACGACCGGATGGTCGGCTACGTGAAGGAGCTGCTGGGCTTGGGAGAATTCTTCGATCAGCTCGCGCGGAGTCTCAGTCTGGGCCAGCGGATGCGGTGCGATCTGGCACTGGCCCTGATCCACGAGCCGGAGATCCTGTTCCTGGACGAGCCGACCATCGGCGTGGACGTGCTGGCCAAGCGGAATCTGATCCAGATTGTCAAGGACCTAAATCAGGATCGGAATCTGACGGTGCTGGTCACGAGCCACGATATGTCGGAGCTGGAGCAACTCGCCGGCCGGATAGTCTTGATCGACAAAGGGAGGATCGCATTCGATGGCGACTTCAACCGGCTTCGTCGCGAGTTCTCCGACCAGCGCCGCCTTATGATCGAGACATCGGAAGGTACGGCGCCAAATCTGGATGGAGCGGAGCTGTTGACCTCGGAATCCGGCCGACACGAGTACCGGTTTGACGGTTCTCAGGTGACGATCCTCGATCTGCTCGCCCAGGCGGGACGCCAGGCAGAGATACTTGACGTCGAGACCCACCAGGCGGACATAGACGACGTGATAGCCGATATCTACAAGCGGTGGCAAGGAGGAACTGTTCCCACTGATCCCACCGCCGTGAAGACATAGGGAGAGAATCGTGAACCTCGCTGAATTGAAACTGTTTCACGAGCCGAAGGATCGCCTTCGACTAACGATTGACGACGACCGATCTTATCATACGGTGAAACCCGCCTGGGCGGCCCCGTTATCGCATCCCAACGAGTACCTGTCGCTGCTGGATAGCAAGGGCAAAGAGATCGTCATGATCCGGAATCTCGTGGACCTACCGGCCGATTCACTCGCCGCGGTAAAGGTGGAGCTTCACCGCCGTTATTTGACCGCTACGGTCATTTCCATCGTCGATGCGCGGGTCGAGTTCGGGGCGACTTACTGGACGCTGGATACGGACCGGGGCACGCGCGACCTCGTGGCGCAGAACCTGCAAGAGAACGCCGTCTGGCTCTCGGATTCCCACCTGCTGCTGCTCGACGTCGAGGGCAACCGGTTCGAGATTCCGGACGTCAACGCGCTGGACTCACGAAGCCGCGCGTTCGTAACCAGCATTCTCTAAACCACGACGGGAGGGCGAGGCTCTGCCGCTGTGTTTGGATGACTAACACAGAGACTTTCGATAAGCTCGGCAGGAGCCTCGCCCTCCCGTCGTTCTAATCCGGCCTCCACACCACGTGCCCGTCGCCGAAAATGATGGCGCGTCCTCCGGGACCGTTGACGTAGCCGAGCTCCGTCTCCGCGGGCTTCGCGTCCTGATTCAACGAGCCGCCATGGAATTCGTAGACGAATCCGTCGAAGAGGGCTGCGTTCTTGACGTAAGGCTGGACTAGATCGTTGATTCCGTCCGGGTAGGGGAACAACTCGTCGTAATCCTGAGTGTACATCCGGATCCCCAGGCCTAGCTGCTTTGCGTTGGACATCGCGATGGCCTTGAGCGCCTGCTCCTGCATTCGCGCAAAGAGCTCGCGCGACATTTTGAGGAGCGGCGTGACAACGGCAGCGCCTCTTGAAACCTGAAGGATTCCGCCGGCCGATGGTGAGATCCAAGCCTCATCTACATTGGCGGCAACCAGCGCGCGAGGATGAGGCGAATCGGCCGCCCCCTCCAGCCAGAGCAAGGGAATCCGCGCATTCGTCTCACCTTCCCTGGCGGTCACCACACCGGACTTTAGACGTACGGGCAACGTTTCCGGCGGAAGGGAAAGTGCGGGAGCCTTCGTAAGGGCCGTCGAAGTGCCGGTCTGTGGGTCCAGCAGGAACCATCGCCAGACGGCGATGCCGGTACGCTGTTTCTCCGTCTGCAGTTTGTTCGTTGCTTCCCGGTCGAGGATCCTGAGGACCGCGCCGTCGCCCTCCCGCGGCCAGCGGATTTCCATGCCGTGACCGTAAGGTTGCGGAATCGGCGGCCCCAGCGTGCCGTTCTCACGGAGAAGGCGAAGGAAGTATGGATTGTTTGTTACGACGCGAATTGTGCCATCCGTTTCCGCGACTTGACGGCGCACGGTCTGCGTCTGCTGCAGAATCGCATACGGCCGTTTGGCTGATGCGTGTAATTGCCAGAAGTCGTGCTCGCGAAACTGCGCGAGCACCTTCAATTGTCCGAGCGCCGCGTTTAGGCGTATCAGGCTGTTAACGCGTTGCGTTTGTCCCGGCGAATGACGCGACGGCTGATTCCGCCAGATTCGCAGGAACGCGATAGAAGAATCCGACAGCCACTGAATCGCCTCGATGCCCCCCTGCTCACTTGGACAGTTCCACACCTCCACGCTCTTCCGCGTCCGCATGTTCCAGACGAGAAGTGAAGTCTCGGTCTCCATGGGTCCGTGAATCGGCGCTCCCGCCGAAATACCCTTGAGAACGTCGGTTGTGAAAGGATTCGATTCACGAACAATCGCCAGATAACGTCCGTCCTTCGACCACTCCGACCTTCTTACAATCGGACCACAAACCACTTCCGGCAGGAGCAGAATGTAAGCGTCCTTGTCGGTCAGAACGTAATTATGCTTCGCGGGAAGCTGGCCGGCAGTCGCACTGAACAATCCCGCGGCGACAACTCCCGTGCAGAAGATGAGCTTGGCGCGCATCACCTACCTCCAGCGGACGGATTCCGCAATCCCCGGCCATTGGATTCCGGAAAGCTCGGCCACATACCTGCCTTCGTGCATGACGCTTTTGTCCAGGCCCTCGCTGACGGACTTCTCATGCCGCAGCGTTCCCAGCACGGAAAAGCAATACCCGATCGCGAGCAGACAAGCCAGCGGAACCCCCAGACCACGGAATCCACGGCAAAGTCCGGTGCCGACCGGTACCCGATTGAATAAACTCAAAGCGGCGAGAAGGACTCCGACCGCTAAAGGTATCGCCAGTGCCATTCCCACGATGCTCGGCACATGCGTGATTCGTACTCCCGACTCCGGAACGAACATTTCGATCGTCCCGTCCAGCTCCCGGATTCCGGCTGTGAGCCATTCCCCCACACCCAATACTAGCAGGGTTATCCCTAAGGAGACGCTGGCTGCCAATAAGAAGAGGCTGATCTGCTTCTTTTCCGGCCGCCGCGATATCGCGAATCCGATTCCCGCGGATGTGATTGCCACAATCGTCAACGCGGTCGGTGGCGCCCAGCCTCGCAGCACCATGTACCCACAGGCGGCGACCGCCGGCAGGGCGAGCGCGGGTACCCAGCCACGCCAGACCACGGCGGTCAGGGCGGCAAGCGTTAGTAATACAAGCGTCCCACTGTGCCCCGTCACTGCGTCAACTAATACGGCGCTGAAAGCCGCGGCTGTAAACATCCCTAGCTGAACTGGCGCAGGGACCTTCGTTCCCACCCGGATTGGGTGCGTCCGGCACAACAAGCTCGCCGCGCCGCAGATCAGCAGCATGAACAGGGCCGAAGCGATGAGCGCGAGATTCACGCCCCACCACGCGATGAGATTGAGCATGGAACTGGTCGAAAAAGCGGAATGCTCGGTGTAATCAGCTATGCGCTTGATCTCATCTGACGGCTCGAACCGGGCGCGAAACCAGGACACCTCTTCTGTGCGGCCGTGATCGCGCAGATAAGCATAGAACCGCTCGCGCGAACTTTCCACTACCTTCAGATCCTCCTCCGGCGATAATTTTCGAATGGACTTACGAGGCGCGAGTTCACCGCCAGGACGTACCGCCGCGAGATTCGCAATGGACCGACCAACCATGTTGGAGATCAGGCTGGCGCCGTCCATTCTTAGCCGAGTGCCGACGATGGCGATATGTTTCCGGATTCGGAGGCAATCGTCAAGCCGCCCCTCTTGTTCCGCTTGTATTGCCTTGGCAATGGCGATCCGGGCGGAAGATCGCATTACGGAATACTGAGGCAGAAGGATGGCCGCAAAGAGCGCGATCTTGACGATCCCGGGGCGTGGGCCGAATGCCGCTTCCGCCATCCGAATCTGGCCAATCGCCTCCTCACTAAAGTACTCGTTCCAGACGGGTTTGGTCGATGCGCGGCGAATGGCGTCAAGGGCGAGATTATCCTGGCGGTTGGCGAAATAGTTGGCCGACCTCATGAACGGGAAGAAGGCGTTATAGGGGTCCGCCTTTTCGCCCAGCATAACGTCATACTCGAACTTGGAGGACAGGCCCCGGTTGGCACGCTCCCAGTGAAAGTTGGCCGGCAGCCGATCTCCGGTCAGGGTAATGTCTTCCTCCCGCCGGATTCCAAGAGTGAGGTCCATGCAGGCAAATCGAATGATACTCGCCTGAAGCAACGCCAGCTCCGCCGACCTTCCTCGCCCATGGTGGTGGTAGTTTTCCTGATAGGGCCGCGCCAATGCCCGCAGTCGTGCGGCGCGCTCATCCGACCTATTTACGGACGCGACCGCCGCGGCAATTTGCATCCGCAGATCACTCGGATACCCCGATGCCGCCGACACGCGCCCGTCCAACACTGCGCTGTTCTTCGGCGCAACTTCCGGGTTTCGTCCTCCCAGCGCGAGCCGGAGCTGATTCCGCACCAGCCAACCGGATGGCGGGGCAAAGACGAGCACGGCAAGCGCCCCCACTGTGGCGCCTATCAGCCATCGAAGCGTAGTCGTTCTTGCCATCATTTCCTCCTCAGGATAGACCGCGAGTATCCGACGGCGGTTCTGTGGACTGCTCATCCGGCGAGTCGGACCGTGGAACGGCCGGCGCTTTTCCGGGCGGGTTTGCCGGCTCGACCATGGTAAACCACCAGAGCGCCGAGGCCGTCAGGTACGGTTGGTCCATCACCTGGTCCGTAAGCTCTGTCCTCGGGGTCGGGCGGGTCGATCTCTCGGTCGGCGGGACTTGTACTGTCCAGTTGATCAGAACGAGCATTAGCGGAACGGCGCAGCAAGCCCCCGTAAGCGCAGGTCGAATCGGAATTGCAAATCGTCTCCACCAGGGGGCATCAGGTGTCATAACAGCCTCGAGCACACGTTCATCGAATTCAGCCGACGCCGGCGGTGTAGGAACCATCGCAAGCGCCGCGGCAAAGACGTCGGCTTCAGGCCGTTCGTTGGACGAGTCATACATTGCGGGCCTCCTGGTCGCCGGCTTCCCACATATCCCTAAATCGACTTCGCGCCGTATTCAAACGGGACCGAACGGTTCCGACCGGAATCTCAAGCACTAGGGCAATCTCTTCGTATTCAAGGCCCTCGATCTCCCGCAGTACCAACGCGGCGCGCATCGGCGGAGTCAAACGATCCATCAGCGCTTCCACGAGAATCCGCGTGTCGCTCGCCCTGCTTCCTTCACCGCTAGGCAGAGGTGCAGAAGCCATTCCCACCTCGCGGGTCCAGCGGGCAAGCTTTCGGCGATCCAGGCAGATTCTTACTACGATGTGATATATCCAGGTGTAAAACCGGCTTTCACCGCGAAATGAGCGGATATTGCGGAAGGCCCGGACGAATGCTTCCTGTGCCACGTCCTCCGCTTCGTCCGGCGCTCGCAGGACATGCGCGGCGAGCCGAATCGCACGTTCGCGATACCGATCGAGCAGCCACCGATAAGCGGATTCCTCCCTTGCCCGCGCTTTGGCGATCCATTCCCCTTCGTCTTCAATCACCGGGGGAACAGATTCCGCTTCGACGAACCAGGG
Organism: Chthonomonadales bacterium; assembly: GCA_046715155.1. Lineage (GTDB taxonomy): Bacteria > Armatimonadota > Chthonomonadetes > Chthonomonadales > CAJBBX01 > JBKJZI01. Next base: position 14,406 of record JBKJZI010000312.1, read on the forward strand.
ACGGTCTTCGACGTGTACCGACATACTCGCTGCCATCCTCCAATGATACGGACGGGCGCTAACGCATGAGAAGTTCGGTAGGAACAACGAAATTACCTGAAATGAGGTTACTGTTCGCGTGAGAAGAGCTTCAGAAACCAGACTATCGCGAGGATTACCGCCATGGTGGCGATGGTCGGCGGGCTGGTGGGGAGGACTTCGGATTGGAGCGAGAAGTAGAATCCGACTCCGGTGGATATCAGCGCGACCAGGATCGAGACGAGGAAGGCGGTGAACATACGGCGGGCGACCATCAGACCGACGACCGGCGGTATCACCATACAGCCGAAGGCGGTGAGGAGACCGGCGGCCTGGATGGCGACCGCGATGGTGATTCCGAGGATCACGTAAAAGTACAACTCCCAGAGGCGCACTTTATAACCCTGCGTCGCCGCGGTATCGCGGTCGTAGGAGACGAACAGGAACTGCTTGTAGAAGAGCAGGTGCGCTACGGCTGCGATGATCGACACCGTCCAAACCACTCGAAGGTCATGGTCACTGACAGCGATGATATTGCCGTAGAGCAGTTCCTCCACTTCGTGGATTCCGCGCGCCGTGCGTGCAATGAAGATAACTGTAAGCGCAGCGCCGAGTAAGTATCCGATTCCGATAGCGCTCTCCCGCGGAATGCGCCGACTGGGCGCCTGCTGAGAGAATATCAATACGCCGATCAGCGTTACGAGCATGGAGAATTCGAGCGGGTGCTCACCGGCCCACGGGATCGTTTTCTGGCCCAGCATAAAGGCCAGAGCGATACCGGCCGCGGAGATCTGCGCGAGCGAGACGCCTACGAAGACGATCCTTTTGAGTACGACGTAGACGCCGATATAGGCGCACGTAACCGCGACTAACGCCCCCGCCCACAGCCCCGTCGAGTAGAGCGGCAGCATCTCCCGCAGCTCGTTCCAACTGTTCACGGCAGCTTCTCTTGCGGAGGCATGGGAACCACCGCCGTGTGGCCGTTCACGTGGGCGACCTGCACCGGGAAGCCATAGAGCCGGCTGAGGTTCTCCGAGGTGATCATCTCCGCGATGGTCCCCTCGCGCAAGGCACCCTCCCCCACCACCGCGATTCGCTTCGCGTAGTTGACAACCGTTGCCAGGTGGTGGGTAACCATCAGCACGGCGATTCCGTCCTGCACGTGCAGCCGCTTTATCAACTCCATCGTCGCGGTTTCGCCTACCAGGTCCATACCCGCATTCGGCTCGTCCAGGACCAGGAGGCTGGGCTCGCCGACGAGCGCCCGCGCAATCAAAGTGCGCTGCTGCTGCCCGCCCGAGAGGTTGGCATATGGGCGGCCAGACAGATCGGAGATTCCGACATGAGATAGCGCGTCCAGGGCGCGTTTCCGATCGGCCGCTCCCGGTCGTCCGAACGGCCCCAGGCGGTTGAATCGTCCCATCAGAACAATATCGAGAACGGTCAGAGGATAGAGCAGGTCCACCGTCTCGCGCTGCGGCACATAGCCAAATCGGATTATGTCCGAAGCGCGGACCACTTTCCCGGATAGCGGCCGGATCATGCCGAGCACGGCCTTGAGCAGAGTGGTCTTCCCGGCGCCGTTCGGGCCCACGATTCCGAGGAAGTCGCCGGCTTCCACATCGAAGTCGATAGCCTTCAGCACGACTCGGCGGCCGTAACCGAGGTCTGCCTTCTCGAATTCGATGAGCTTACCCATGCGGAATCCCCAGCCAGTTATACCCCCGCAGAAGTGTGAGTGAGTGAGTTAGTAATTGAGTAGGTCGTCCGGCCGTCACTCACTCACTCACTCACTTACTCACTCACGTACTCACTCACTCACTCACTCACCTACCGGAGGGCGGCGGCCAGGCGGCCGACGATGGCGTCGAACAGCTCGAAGTAGCTGTCGATCCCGGGTTCTCCCTGCACCATGGCGGGAACATAGACCGCCTTGGCGCCGGTTTTTCGGGAGATCAGGTCAGGGAACCGCTTGCTGCGGAAGTTCTCGGCCAAAACAACCTTCACACTGTTCCGCTTCATGGACTGGATCAGGTTGCTCACGTGGCCCCCGGATGGAGCGATGCCCGGCTTCGGCTCTACGAATCCAGCTTCCTTGAGGCCGAACCGCGTGAAGAAGTAGATCCAGGTCTTATGGTAGGTTGCGATTTGCGCACCGCGGTATGGGGCGAGCTGGGCCCTCCAACCATTGAGCTTCTGGTTCAGCTCGCGGGCGAACTCCTGATACCGGCTCTCGTATTGGGCCTTGCCACCGGGATCTACATCGATCAGCCCGGCGGCGATGTTTCCTGCGGCGGTTATTGCGTTTGCAGGGTCCAGCAGGTAATGGGGGTTTCCGTAGACGTGAATATCCCCCATGGAAGGATCGAGGCGCCCTGTCGGAATGTCCAACTTTCGCACACCGACCGAGCAGTCTACGTGGCCCCGATTCCCCCTCTGCAAATCCTGTTTTCCGGATCGGAGGAGTACGTCATCTACCCAGATGTCCAGATCCATCCCAACACGCACAAACAACTTCGCCCGCGCAACCTTCACGATCATAGACGGCCGCGGCTCGGTGGCGTGCGGATCGTCGCTGCCGCGTGATAGCGAATCCACTTTTACGCGGTCTCCGCCCACTCGCCTCGTGAGATCGGCGAGGGTCGGGTCCGTAGCAATGACGTTAATTGCGGCTGAAGCCGCTATATTGGACAGACTCAGCCCCGCCAGCGCGAGGCCAAGTATCAATTCTCTCTTCATTCTTTCCTCCAAGTCTTCAACACGCAGTAGGTTTTGGCGTCACACTGAGGCAGTCTCGGTGTGGAATCCGGCAGAATGACGCCAAGTACCATCCCGCGTGAATGTGAATGTCATCGGACCGGGTGAGGACTATGCGGGCCGCCTGCCCAGACGAACTGAAGCCAGGCTTCCGTAAAGCCCTTCTTTGCCGGAAGGACGGACTCTCCGTTCCGGTCGCCATGCTTGAGCTGGGCGCGGAGATAGGTCGCCTCCGACAGCTTGTTTGTCCAGATGAACGACAGGCTGTTCTCCGATCCCTCTAAAGGCCACGGAAACCGGCTGTTATCGTAACGGATTCCGAAGTCGTAGTATTGATCCGGGCGGAATCCGAGGTGGACATAGTATCCATCGCGTGAGTGTTTTCCGGTTCCGCCGAAACCGTCCGTTCGCCGATGTTTGAACCACTCAGCCTGGAGAATCATGCGCTTGTACGAACCCGGAAACCGACGGAGAGTCAGATCCACGGCTTGAATCAGAATGTTGTCTCCGTTTTCGCCCTTACCGTAACCGTGACTGGTTCCAATATCCAACTCGCCTCCGCGTCCGATTGGGTGGGCAACCCAGAGCCGGGCCATTGGAAACATTCCGGCAATTCCGAGTCCGTGCTCGTGATGCGCTTCCTCGACCTGACGCGATGCCCGAGCGATGCGGTTGAATCTGCGCAATGAAGGAGACAGAAGCGCCGCCTGTCCAGCCGGTGGCTCTTCCGCGTGTTCTTCGTGAACGACCGTTTGGAAAAGACCGACCTCCAAATTCACGAAAAGGCTGCTTGAACTTGGAAGCGTATAGTTGGCGGAAACTCCATTGCCCAATATTCCTTCCGGGCCAAGGAATGTTGCAAGCGCCGCCGGAGTATCGGCATATAGCCAGGCGTGCTGGTGGCTGGGATTTACTTTGCCAAAGTTCAACCGCTTCTGACCAAGGAATCCTCCGAATGGGAGCCCGGCGATCCGCGTGAACGTCGCGTAGGCCTCCTCCACCCCCAGGCCCCCACCTTCAGCCAAATGACCAGCCAGGAACGCGTCGAAACGGATTCCGGGATAGATTGCTTGCTGGAGCGCTATTTCCAGCTCTCCGAGCCTGAGTCGATTGCGGTCCGCGTCGCCCTTCACGCTGAAGAAGCGGCCGAGGCTGTTGCCGATGACGCTCAGTTCCGGATTGAGAGCGGACCGCGGTTGAGGCTGCGGGCCTGGTGGCTGCTGGCCTTGGGGCTGCTGCCGATCCGGAATTCTCGCAGGCGGAATCGGCGGATCCTGCGGTTGTTCCCCTTTCTCTTGCTGCGGCGGCGCAGGCGCTTCCGCCTGACCAGATGCGGCGACGAAACTCGCCGCGTTCATAGGAATTGCCAGGAACAGCGCGCACAGGGTGCGCGAAATGGTCCCAAGGCGCATGATCGTCTCCTGTTAAGATTGCTGGGTTTCAGGGCGCTAAGGATAGCGACCGAAGTCAGAATGACTGGAAGGCCCGGAATCACTGATCACCGGACGTGAGCAGTCACGTTCGGGACGATCCGAGCGAATTAGGAGAGCGAATCAGCCGATGGGAGGTGCGCGGGGAGAGTGGAGGGTGGACGGAAGAAGTGCGAAGAGAGCTCTTGCTTCTACCGCCTTAGTTGGAGCGTCGGGAGACGGGGAATCTATGGACCAAAACGGAAGCGCCTTGGCCTTGAGGTTTGCCTGGAATTCACAGACTCCACACCCGGGGGCTTCGGAATCTGCCGAGAGCTGCGCGTGGGTGTGTTCACACGTGAGCGCGCTGAACGCCAGCATCTTGCCGGTCGGAATGAAGCCGTGCGTATGGTGCAGTGCGGCAATGAAGCCGAAGTAAGCGTATACGAACGCCACAATGGCGGCGGACGATCGCAAGAGCGAACGGTTCCTTCCTACCAGCGAATACAAGTCCGTTTCCCTCCTTTCTAATGGATTAGCAGGCGTCGGAAGACGGCCACTGAGATTTATACCATATTCGGACGGAACGCGGCAGTTAAGGAGTCCTCACACTCAGAAGCGGGAAGTATGGACGGCCAGGCGTACTTCTCGGCGGTCGTTCATGCGGAAGGCGGCGCCGGGGAGCGATTCTTCTTCGGCATCCTTCTGAAGCGTTCGCTTGAGATCGGCCAGGGACGCCACGGCGCCGGGGTCCAGCGAGCCCTTTGCCTCCATCGTGTAAGCGTTCGGCGGGCCGCTGCCGGCAGATGCCTGCATCTCAGTTACTTCCCGTGCGGGCGGCGGAAGCGGCCGATCTTCTGCGCGCGCGATTCGTAGCGGTTCGTGGGTAGATTCCGGCGATGCGGGGGGATCAAAAACCGCTCGATCGATTCGAGGATTTGCATCGACCTCGGTCGCCCCCACTACCGGCTTGTCGGAATCCGGAGGATCCATGGCGGACGGTTGGCGGGTTGCTGATCTTGGAAAACGCAGCCCTTGAGACGGGGGAAGCGCTGATTCCATGGACCTCGCCGCGAACGCGCTGCCAAAGAGGGTGGTAGTTGCATTGGTGGTGAGGGTCGCCGTAGACGCGATCCGTGAGGGTATATCAAGTCTAGATGATTGTCCTGGCTCTAGCGCCTGGACCGATGGCTGGGGGGCCGCTGGGCTATCGCGATTGAATCTCGAAGCAACCTGGGAAGGCTGCGATTGCCGATCGGGAGTCAGCTCTTGCGGTACCTGCGAGTTGGTCACAAACACCACCATCAACAGCAGTGCGGCTGCTCCTGCGAAGACCAGATTCGGTACCCTCAGTTGACCTGGGCTTGCGGTGAAAGGGTTCGCTAGGCGCGCTCGCCAGCCGACTCGGAGGACCGTCGTCCTCAAAATCGATTCGCGGAGTCCGTGCGGCGGAATAGGTTGAGCGCTCTTTGGCAGTACAGACGCTATTCGCTGCATCAGCCGATGGTCGGCGGCGCACCGGCGGCAATTGCGCAGGTGCGACTCTGCGGCCGCGGCTTCGGCCGCAGTCGCGCAGCCATCCACGTTTGCGGAAAGCGCGTCCCAGATCTCTTCACATTGAGGCTTGCGTTCCACTTGTCCTCACCACAACATCTATTCCGAGTATAACACGGCAGTTTTCGGTAAGCATCAATCGAGTGCCACCAATGGATTACGACGAGTTGGGGGGTCTGGCGGTGCGCAGTATCCGCGAACCGGAGAAATGCAATAGATCACACTTCAGGCTGAATCAAGGTCTCAGGAGGTCAGACAGCGGAATCCACTTGCCGCCGTCTGCGCGAGATCGTTCAGCCCCTTCCAGAATCGCCACGGCTGTGAGCGCTCCATCGATAGGCATGTCGGATTCGCGGGTTTTGAAAAACTGCGCCGTCCTGCGCATCAAACTGGCGTAGAATCCGTCGAAATCCTTGACGGTACCGCTGACATATCGTTCCCCAATTCGCGCGCCGAAGGTCCAGGGGAATTCGTGGTACTCGTTTGCGGCGGTCCGCACGTCGAGCGCGGCCCGCCTACCTTCTCCGTAATCGAGGGCTACCGTTCTGGCCGTCTTGGTACCCGTATCGATCACACGCTCCACCTTATGGCCCATGAGGCGCAGCGCGATGGACAGCGTGTGGATTCCGTATCCCTCCCACTTGCCCATTCCGCGCGCTACTGCCTCGGTGACTTGAGTGGCGCCGATTTCCTTGACGGCTGCGTCGAGCTCTACGGCATAGCGGAGTGACGAGGATGAGAAGATGGGCGTTTTGTGCCGGTTGGCAAGCGCTGCAATCTCCTTCGCTTCCTTCACGTTCGGTGCGAGGAACTTGTCGATTAAGGTCGGTTTCCCGCTCGGAAGAGAGGAATGCGCCAGCTTGATGTGCTCTTCGACATTGTCCGGCGCCAACAACATGACGGCGTCCGCCGACCGAACCGCAGCCTCAGCAGACTGTGCGCGCGGAATCCCGTTCTTCGCGCACCAATCCTCACCTTTCGGGTCAGACTCCCATGCGGTCACCACCTCAAGTCCTTCGCCCGCGAGAGGCCCGCGAAGAAGCGTCAGGAACTTATCCGCGTGGAAGTTGTTCAAGTGATGATCGAGAAAAGCGACCTTCAAGCTCATTGTGCTCCTACTCCGTACCGGAATTCGCGCGCTTGTTTCAGTCTCTCGAGGAGCGAATATGGGGCGGGCGCTCCATCAATCACATTACCGAGCATTATCTCCGGCCTGGCTGCTCCATGATAATCGGACCCGCCTGTCGGCAGAAGTCCAACGGTCTCCGCCGCGGCGAGAAAGAGTTGGCTTTCCTCGTGGGTGAAACGGCTGTAGTAGCACTCTACCCCATCGAGACCTTCATTCTTCAAGCGGGCAAATTCGGCCGGAACTTCATCGGGTTCCAAACCAAGCGAAATAGGATGCGCAACTACAGCCAGCCCGCCTGCGGAGTGGATTAGATCGCTGGCTTCCCGAGGACCGATCTTGTCTCTGGGCACGTGCGCCGGAGCTCCCTCACTCAAGTATTGTCGAAATGCGTCTCGGACGTTAGGCACAATTCCCTTGCGCACCAGCGCCATCGCCATGTGAGGCCGCGCCACGACTCCGCCGCCGGATTCCGCAACGACGTCTTCCATGGTTATCGCCAGACCGAGCGATCGCATCTTTTCGACCATCAGCTCGTTACGCCGCGAACGGTTATCCTTTAGCTGCCGTAGACGACCAGTGAGCGAAGGGCTGTCGTGCTGCACCCAGTATCCAAGCACGTGTAGGCGACCGCGATCATGTTCAGACGCCAGCTCGATTCCGGGAATCAGCTCAATTCCCAGGTCACCGGCCGCCGCAATGGCCTCTGGGATTCCGTCTATCGTGTCGTGGTCTGTGACCGCCAACGCGCGAAGTCCCATCGACTTCGCCAGCGCTACCAGTTCAGATGGCGTGAGCGAGCCGTCGGACGCGGTTGTGTGCGCATGAAGATCGACCATTAGATGGCAAGTGTTAAGTCTTTTACCCGATGAGTCCGCGCTCAAAGAGGTAACCGAGGATCTTCTCTGCGGATTCCTCCTCGGTCTCAGAGTCCGTGCGAACCTCCATTTCAGGATGTTCAGGTGCTTCGTAAGGGTCCGATACTCCTGTGAAGTTGGCGATCTCGCCGGCTAGCGCCTTCTTGTACAGTCCCTTCACATCGCGAGCTACCAGGGCGTCAAGCGACGCGTTGGCAAAGACCTCTACAAAAGGGACTTCGTCTCCTTTCGCGGCCGAGCGTACTTCATCGCGAATCTCGCGGTAAGGGGATATCGCGGCCGTGATTCCGATCACTCCATTGCGGGCAAGCAGGCGGGCGACGTAGCCGATGCGCCTGATGTTCGTATCCCGATCCTCTTTTGAGAACCCTAGTCCCTTGGACAGGTTCGTCCGCACCTCATCACCGTCCAGCAGCTCGACTCGGAATCCGCGCTCTTTGAACGTCTTAACCAGTCGTTCCGCCAGCGTAGACTTGCCGGCCCCGGAGAGGCCGGTGAACCAGAGAATGAACCCTTTATGCATGAAAGCTCCCTCGTGTCGGTCTTGCGCATCTTGACAGCCGAGCGCGGATTATACTATAATCTGATTGATTTAGTCAACTTTACGGAATACCGTGTTATGACGCTCGAAATGGCTGAGAATCTGTCGGAAACCAGCGCGGCGCTGGAGCATGAAACGCCCGAGCGTATCCTTCGTTGGGCCGCTGATCGATATCAACGCCGCCTCACTATGGCCACGGCATTCGGACCCGAAGGCTGCGTTCTGATTGCGATGCTGGCTGAAATCGACCCCTCCATTCACATTTTCAACCTCGAAACCGGCTACCAGTTTCCAGAGACACTTGAGCTGCGCGAGCGGATCAAAGACAGATACGGAATCGCGGTCGAATACGTGCGGCCGCAGGAATCCGTTGCCGAGATGGAATCGAGGTTCGGCGGTCCGATTTACGGCTCGGCGCCCGAAGAGTGCTGCCGAATCCGCAAGGTTGAGCCCCTCAAGAACGCCATCGTCGGGTATGACGCCTGGATCACGGGAATCCGGCGAGACCAGACGTCGCACCGCGCGAATGCCGGAATCGTCGAGTGGGACGCCAAGTTCAACCTCGTCAAGGTTAATCCGCTTGCGCGTTGGAGCCGCCACGACGTTTGGACCTATATCCTGGAAAACGACGTTCCCTATAATCCACTCCACGATCGCGGTTACCCAAGCATCGGCTGCTGGCCCTGTACGCGAGCGGTGAACGCGGGTGACGACGACCGCTCCGGTCGGTGGGCGGGATCAAGCCGCGTCGAATGCGGTCTGCACGTGCGTTAGGTCATTCTCCTCCAACTTGGTCGGCCGCCGCCATTGCAGGCGGCCATTTTTTGTGTGGGCGCAAGGGTAGCGGACGCCAGCGTCGAACTTATTCGCGAGTCACGAGCCTGGCACTACTTCAGGAGCATAGATGAATACCCGATTCTCCCTTTCCGCCGGAGTCTGGAATCTGAGCACGGGCGCCGATCCGTTCGGCCCTCCGGTACGACCAGAACTACAGATCGCGGAAAAGCTGCGCATTTTCAAGGAGCTGGGATTCGATTTCGTCCAACTACACGACGACGACGCAGTTCCGATGGACGTGCCCGCATCCCAGCTCGAAGAAAGCGCGCGCCGGTTGAAGCACCTCTGCGACGAACATGGGCTGAAGGTGGAGTTCGTGGCGCCGCGCATCTCGGAGGACCCGGATTTCAGCGACGGCGGGATGACCGC
>JBKJZI010000313.1:0-10992 GCA_046715155.1 Chthonomonadales bacterium
CATTTTTCCTGAGCAATTAACGGACATTATCCCTGAGCAGGAACAGATCCTCAATTGGAACATATCTCTGCGTGAACGACTCGGCCAGAGTTTACTCCGTTAAGTAATGTCGCCGTTCCCAACGACCCAACGACCCAACGACCTAACGACCCTTCTGCAAAGCCGGGGGCAGCCAGCCGCCTTGCGGATAGTCCAATCCGTAGGCATCCGCCATTCGGTTGAAGAACGCGAAAAGCGACGTTATGAAGGACGCCTCGAATATCTCTTCGTCGGTCCAGCCGGCTTTGCGCATACGGATCACGTGCGCGTCGCGGGTCATCCAGGGCTCTACGGTCAGAATCCGCACGAAGTCCATGAGAGATCGGTCTTTGTCGTTAAGCGCTGCTTTCTCCAGGTTATTGGTCGCGATTGCGTCAACCAGTTCTTTGTCCGCTCCTACAGACTGTAGGAAACCCGCGTGGGAGCCTATTCAAAACTTGCAGTGGTTTATCGCCGACACATAGGTCGCGATCATCTCCTTGGTGCGGCGCGGAAGTTTTGTATCGCTAAAGTGGGCGATTCCGGAGAGGCGTGCGATCATCTCCATCCACTCCGGCTGCAGGCTCATCGTCTTGATGATTCCGGCCACGGGCCGCTTGCCGCCGCCCGCCATGCGGTAGACCGTTTCCGCTTCCGGGTCGGATTCCGATATCCACTTGATACGCGCCATCGCCAGCGCTTTTCGGACAGCCGGCTCCATCTCTTCGACCTTGGACGTGCGCAGCAACTGATTACCAAATCGGTCGAACACGATCAGCGTAGGCGTCTCGCTGACGCCGTTTTCTTTAGCGGCGGCTGCGTCCAGGTTCTTGAGCTTGACTAGCCGCAGCGCAACCTTTCGGCTTTCTTTGGAACGGGTGGTTAGCTGTTCCACGAGCGCCTTGTCGGCGGAGCTTGTCTCCTGATAGAAGACGACCAGATTCGGCCGCTCGGCCACCAGTGACTTATCCATCACGAACGACTTGCCCGTTGAAATGGTCTCCACAGGCTCAAATTCGGCAGTATCCTGAGATGTCGAAAATGCCAGGACCAGCGCGAACGCAATCAACGAAATCATTACGGCCTCCAGAGTCGGACTCAGCGGCGAGATTCGCGCGGATGCTCGCTATCTCCTCTGCGCCCTATCGTACGCCCGTATGAATCTTTCCTAAGCTGAAGGTCGACGAGAGAATTGTCCGAGCTCAGGGAACGATCGGGCAGAATCGGCGGTCTTTCACTTCAAATTCCGGGAGTTGGAATACGTACCGCGTGCTAGTGAAAGGCCGGACGTCAAAGTGTTGTCCAAAGGCGGCGCCGCTAACTGCGCTGCCTTTTGCGTTGGTGGTATGAGATGATTCTAAGACTCCTCATTCCGATTGTGGCCGCATTGTTGCTTGTTCCGTGCGCGTCAACAGCAGATTCTAAGACGCAATCCCTTGAGAAATCCGTCAAACCCGCGCAAGGGACGGGCGACAAGACCTCTCAGAAGGGCAAGGCAAGGCCGTCCGTCCCCGACGCAAATCGACGAGGCCGGCCACACCGTTCGCCGAGAATTGACTCGGTACGTGACCCTCGCGCGCTGGAGATCAAGGGACTGACGCTTACTGCCCGCGAAGGGTGGCTCGGCGCCGGTTCCGTTATTGGCGTGACGCTGAGTGGCACGCCCGGGGCGGAGGCAGTTTTTGACATACCTGGCCTCGCTCACGGTATTAAAATGCGAGAGGATTCCGCAGGCTCGTACTCGGCGGCTTACAAGGTACCCACCAACAGGAACGCGTGTTTTGAATCCGCGGCTGTTCTCGCTTGCCTGCGCGATGGTGAGCAGTTCTCGCAGCCAGCCGCGGCTCAACGGTTGCTAAAGATCGACGCCGCGCCGCCGGTCATCGATCACGTCTATCCGCGGCCCTCGGCTAAGGTCGTAAGGATGCGGGTGCCGATCCTTGCCCAGGTTTCGGACCAGAGCGGCAGTGGCCTCGCCATTGAGCGCGCGAGGCTGCTGCTGGATGAACACGATGTATCCGACTTTCTCGTGGTCACCAACGGGGCTGCAACGTATTTGCCGACGAACGATCTAGATCCCGGCGAACACTCCGTCCATCTCATAGTCTATGACCGGGCGGGCAATATGAAGTCGCAATCGTGGGCTTTCACGGTCGTAGATAGCCAGTATTCCATTCGTTCGGTCGTCACCAACGCGGATCGCAGTATGGCAATTGGCGACACCGTTACCGCCAATGTCGAGGGCATGTGGGGCGGCAAGGTATTGCTCGTGATAGGGGATAAGCTGGAAGTTCCCCTCAAGGAGCAGAGTCCCGGATTCTATGAAGGCTCGCACGTTCTTCGCGAAGGCGACATATCCGGCAGCGCTCCGCTTGAAATTCGCTTTACCGGTTCGGAGAGCAATCAGTACATCGAAACGCTGGAACAGCCGCTGAGAATGGCAGTGTCGGAGCAGATTGCTCCGACAGTCACGCAGCCTGTTCCCGCCGCATGGTCAAGCGACCAGCTTGTAGTCCGCGGGAAGGGCGCGCCACGCTCGACGGTGCGTCTTCGCATCGCATACCGGCTTCCACAGAGTCGGGTTCATAATAGCGGGATTGTGGCGGAACAGCACATCCGTGTAGGCGCCGATGGCCTGTGGGAGGGTAAACCGGTAGAAAGATCGCCGCTTCTCGCTCGGGCTGCGGCGCACTATGAATTGACGGTTGCACCATTAGGCACGAGTGAATCACAGTAATTGGTCTAATCGGGCTGCTTCCACGACTCACCGAAGAAGTACCAGACGATTAGCCCGATTAGCAGGACGCCTCCGACGAGCACGACTAACTCCGAAGTATCCACCCCTATGCGGTCCCGGTTATCGCGCGCGGGCGGAATCCGCGCAGGCGCAGGCTGTTGGTCACTACGGAAACGCTGGACAGAGACATGGCGGCGCTGGCGATGATGGGCGAGAGCAGCCAACCTGTTAGAGGATAGAGAACGCCGGCGGCCACCGGAATTCCGATCACGTTGTAGACGAATGCCCAGAACAGGTTCTGTTTAATGGTTCGCATCGTCGCGCGAGACAGCTCGATCGCGGTAACGACACCGTGAAGGTTGCCGCCGATCAGGGTTATATCCGAGGCTTCGATGGCGACGTCCGTGCCGGTTCCGATTGCGATTCCGAGATCTGCCCGCGCGAGAGCCGGCGCATCGTTGATTCCGTCGCCCACCATTCCCACAACGCGCTTTTCTTCGACTTGAAGCCGCTCGATCTCCCTGGTCTTTGCTTCAGGCAGCGCCTCTGCGAGAACGCGATCGATTCCGGCCTGCTTAGCCACGGCTTCGGCGGTGGTGCGGTGGTCGCCGGTGATCATCACGACTTCGAGGCCATTTCGCTTCATCGCGGCAACGGCGGCGAACGATTCCGGTTTGATCGGATCCGCTACGGCCACGATTCCTGCAGCCTTTCCGTCCACGGCCACGAACATCGGCGTCTTGCCCTGCGTGGCGAGTTCCGCCAGTCGTATCTCAATCTCGGTCGTATCGATTCCGCGGTCTCTCATGAGTGCGGCGTTGCCCATTATCACACGGCGACCCTCTACCAGAGCTTCAATTCCGCATCCGGGCGTTGCCAGAAATCCCTCTGATTCCGCCAGTTGAAGATTCCGCTCTGCGGCGGCGCGGACAATCGCTTCGCCCAACGGATGCTCGCTGCCGCGCTCTGCAGAGGCCACCAATCGAAGCAATTCGTCCTCCGGAATCTGCCCAGTGGAAATGACGTCCGTCATCACTGGCTTCCCTCGCGTCAAGGTTCCGGTCTTGTCCAGAACGATCGTCGTGAGTCGGTGGGCGGTCTCCAACGCCTCGCCGCCCTTAATGAGGATTCCGTATTCCGCGCCCTTCCCGGTGCCGACAAGGATCGCGGTGGGTGTCGCAAGTCCCAGCGCGCAGGGGCAAGCGATGATGAGCACGGATACGAAGTTGACCAGCGCCATCGTGAATCGTACGTCGGTCGGAGCTGCCACATACCAGACGACGAAGGTGGCTACGGCGATACAGAGCACTATCGGCGTGAAGATTCCGCTGATGACATCGGCCAGCCGGGCGATAGGCGCCTTCGAACCCTGGGCCTCCTGTACCAGCTTGACGATCTGCTGCAGCGCCGTTTCCTTCCCGACCTTGGTGGCGCGGAATCGAAATGCGCCGGTTTTGTTGATAGTGGCGCCGAAAACTTCGTCGCCCGGCCCCTTCTCTACCGGCAGGCTTTCGCCCGTGAGCATCGATTCATCGACCGCGGATGCCCCGTCTATGACCACGCCGTCCACCGGAATCTTCTCTCCCGGCCGAACCAGCACGACATCTCCTCGCACGACCTCCTCAATGGGTATGTCCGTCTCACGCCCGTCGCGGATTACGCGCGCTGTCCTGGCTTGCAATCCGATTAGACGCCGAATAGCCTCGCCCGTACGACCTTTCGCGCGCGACTCGAGCAGCCGTCCGAGAAGGATGAGCGCGATAATAACCCCGGCCGCTTCAAAATACACGGGCGGATTTGCCGCATGACCGTGGTGGGGAACGAGGCGTGGAAGCACCGTTACGGCAGTCGAATAGAGATACGCCGCCCCGGTACCCACCGCGATTAGCGTGTTCATATCCGCCGCGCGATGCCTGAACGCCGCCCACGCTCCCCGGTAGAACTGAACGCCGCAATAGACAACAACCGGTGTCGTCAGCGCGAGCTGAAGCCAGTTGACACCGACAAAATCAAGCCACGGAATCCGGCCATGGAACATTGCAATGACCAGAACTGGGAGAGACAGCGAGGCCGCCATCCAGAACTTGAATCGGAGCTCCCGATACTCCGAGTCTTGAGAAGAGCGCTCTGAATCCTCTACAAGTTCCTGCGGCGTCTCCTTGACCCGATAGCCGGAATCCTCGACCGTCCCGATGAGGTCATTAACCGTGGTGGCAGTAGGATCGAACTCAACCGCGGCGGTCTCCGTGGCGAAGTTGACGCCAGCAGTCCGCACGCCGGGAGCTCGAGTGAGCTGGCGCTCGATTCTGCGCGCGCAGGCTGCGCAAGTCATCCCGCCGATCGGCAGGTCTACGCGCTCGGTTTTTTCCTCGGTGGCTTGCATGATATGGTTCAGGCGACGACCTCGGCCGGGAATCCGGCGCGGTCAAGCGCGTCGGCGAGCGAGACCGCAGGAATCGAGTCATCGTGCTGGATCTGGACACGTTTTTTCTGGACGTCTACTTTCACCGCCGACACGCCGGGCAGCTTGCCGACAGCATTCTTGATGGCGTTGGCGCAGCCGTCGCATTCGATGTCCGGCGCGCTGAAACTGGTCTCTGGCATCGTAATGGTCTCCTATTTTAGAAATCGAGTGAGGGTGGCGCGAAGCTCGTCGAGCAGCTCCTGCTTCGACATCGGCTCGGCGTCCGGGTGCTCGGTGCCGGACCCATGGCCGAGGACGCAGCCCTCCAGATGGCTGGTGAGCAGCTCGACGCCCAAGGCATCCAGAGCGGAACGAACGGCCGCGACCTGCGTCAGAATATCGACGCAGTACCGGTCTTCCTCCACCATCCGCTGAATCCCCGCCACCTGCCCGGCGATCCGATTCAGCCGACCATGGAGCTGTTTATGTTTTGTCACTCTTTCCATCTTCGATGTATTATACCCCCCAGGGGTACCGTTTCGTTCCCTTCTGTATCGGAGCGAGCGCCCGTCGAATATAACAGATGAATGAATTGAAAGGTCATGTACGGCCTCGGGTTGCGATGCCTTCCGTGGTTATGAAATGAAGAGTGCTGACGAGTGGTATCAGGAGGGGTTGGCGGCGCTTGAGTTGTCGCGAGGCGCGGATTATCACTCCGAGTACGTAAGCGATCTCGAGAGCGCCGTGGCCGCGTTTGAACATGCGCTAACGGTCGATCCCCAGCACGTGGGAGCTTCCGGCGCGCTCGGAATTGCGCTGGCAAGGCTCGGCCGGCATTCGGAGGCGGAGGCGGCGCTGGGGGACGCCCTGGCGCTGGCGCCGAAGGACGCGGAACTGAAGCTCGTGCGCGCCCAGTCGCTCCAGCAGATGGGGAATCTTGTTCGGGCGCTGTCCGCATACGACGAAGTCCTCCAGGCGCGGCCGGGTGACTCCGAGGCGTTGTACGGGCGGGCGGAAGTCCTGGAGTCGCTGCGTTGGGACGAAGATGCGCTAGACGCCTGGGAAGCGGTCTTGGACTTACCGGACAACCGCACCCTCAATATCAGCGGCCAAAGGTTCGAGGTCCTGACCACTGATTTCCGGACCATCCGCGCATTCCTCTCTCGCGCCTGTGCGCTGGCGCGCCTGCGTCGTGACCAGGAAGCCATACAGGAATTCACCGAGATCCTCACCAGCGCCTGGACAGCGGTCCACGGCCCGCTTCTGAACGACCGATTTGTCAATACGCTGCGGGAGCTTGACACCGCGCGAATCGCTTACCGGAACTACGTGGAGCGGAAACGAAATGAGCCGCGGACGTGGCGGCTTGCGGGCGAGACCTGGCGGCGCGCCGGATTCATCGATGAAGCGCTTTCTGCGTGCTCTGAATCCGTGAAGCTGTCGCCAAGAGATGGCGACGCCTGGTGGGGGATGGGCGAAGCGCTGGCGAAGGCGGGACGGCTGGAAGAAGCGGTCGAGGCCCTACGCCACGCGCTCACGCTCAACCCCGTAGCCTCCCTCGGAATCGCCCTGCGGCTCAAGGTGATGGAACAGGAACTGGCCTCCCAACGCGCCGTAAAGTGGAAACTGATAGGCCGCGATACGTTCGCCCGCGAGGACTACCTGGTCGGCGAATTCGACACGGCCGAGGCAGCGGAGTCGCGCCTACTGGAGAAGGAAGCCTCAGTTACGAAGACCCAGGACGAATCCCTCCGCGATGAGTTCTGGATCGTTCCGCCCGCTTCAAATTCCTGAATGCGCGCCGGAGCCGGGATCCGGGATACTCTTAGCGTATGGATGGATCTGCGGACCCGAAGACTCACGAACGAAGGAATTAGAATTGACGAAAGCTCTTCTTCTCGTGGCCGGTATCTCACTGCTCGGAATCCCTGGTAGACCCGCGAAGCAGCCTAAAGCGTAGCCGCTGTTTAAGGATTTCATGGGCATTGTGACTCATACGATCCAGTTTAAGCCGGAGCTGTACCGGCCGGTGGCGGGATTCGCGCGCGACTACCATCCGATGGATTGGGACGTGGGGAGCGAAACTCACTTTGCGACCCGATTCCCGTTTGCCCGCAATTGGGTCCAGTGGGAAGAGCTCTACGGCGGTTGGAAGAAGGCCGGATTCGGAATCGACGTTTGCGTGATGTTCGAGACCATCAAAGCGGACGGTTGGAAGGATATGGCGCGGGATGCGTACGCCTATGGCCATTCCTTCGCGCGGTTCTTCGGGCCGAGCGGGACGCAGAAGCTGGTCGAGGCGGTGGAGATCGGCAACGAGCCGGGGCTATACGACGATGCCACGTACCGGACAGTCTTCGAGAACATGGCGCGCGGAATCCGTCAGGGAGATCCGGCCCTAAAGGTCGCGACCTGCGCGCTGACCGCCGTCAAGAGCCATCGCTGGGCCAAGAGCGTGGACTGTGTGAAGGGGCTGGAGAGCCTCTACGATGTCATCACGATGCACACCTACGCCGAGGCCGAACCATACCCCACCTGGCGCCGCTCGTATCCGGAAGACCCCAAGATCAAGTACCTGAAGGACGTGGGCGACCTGATGGCCTGGCGCGACGCCAACGCTCCCGGCAAGCCGCTCTGGATCACCGAGTTCGGCTACGACGCCACTACCAAGCCCTCGCCGACGATGGGAGACTTCAAGCAGTGGGTGGGCTCCACGGAGACCCAGCAGGCCCAATGGCTGGTGCGCTCGTTCTTTGCCTTCGCCGCGATGGGCGTGGACCGCGCCTACATCTACTGGTTCAATGACAAGGACGAGCCCCAGCTCCACGGCTCCTCCGGCCTCACCCGCGACTACAAGCCCAAGCCCGCCTACCACGTCGTCGCCCACCTCTACAAAACCCTCGGCAACTACCGCTTCACCCGCGCCGTAGTCGAGAAGCCCGGCGAACTGATGGTCTACGAGTTCCTAAAGGGAGATTCCGCCGACCGAATCTGGGCCGCCTGGCTCCCCACCGGCTCCAACCAATCCAAAGAAGTCACTCTCCCGAATCCCCCCGGCAAAGTCCTCCGCGCCGAACGAATGTCGCTGAAGGAGGGTCCACCCGAATCCGTGCCTTTGATAGATACTGCAACCGGAATACGGACAATCGTAAACGAATCACCTGTGTACCTTTGGACGAGCGGATCCACCAGATGAGCACACTCGAATATTTGAACGCGTCACCGCACTACGGTTGTTCGCCTGAGGAGATCGCTGAAATCGAGCACATACAGGGAGCCCAATGCCCGGAGGCGTACGCTGCGGTTCTGGCGCGCGTCGGAAAGGTCATTGGCAGACTTCAGGAGGGAGAGTACTGGTCCTACCCGGAAACACTTGAGTTCAAACGCGAGCTTCTAGACCTTCAGGCTGACCTGGACACACCAATCGCCGTTCCAGAAGATGCGTTGGTAGTGGCTGTCTACCTGGGAGCGCAGTTCATGTTCGTGCGGGCGTCTGAGAGTAGTGACCCGCCCATCATGCGCTGTGGTGAGGGTGAAACTATGCCTGTAGTCGCCTACAATTCCGTAACCGAGTTCCTAGGTCGGGCGCTTCCCCGTCTAATTAATCCGACAGGGCGAGAGAGTGAGTCGCTATTTTTGCCGTACCGAGTAGAGGGTGGGATTCGCAAGCCGATTTGAATCCTGGGTCAGGAGTGTTGCTTAAGCAGGAATCGTGGCGGTGAGGGTTTCGCTCCAGGGGCCGGGGGTGAAGCGGGAGTTGACCCAGCGGAGGAGGTAGTGGGCTTGCTGGCCGCCGGATTCCACTTCGAACTCATTGGTAAACGGCGACCGACCGGCGATCCCCAGGAACACATCGGAATCCGCGTCTCCGATTCGCATCCAGATCTCGCAGGCGATCACGCCTTTCGGCTTTCCGCGTCGGCCGGATTCCGTGTCCCAGAATCGGATGGAGTGTTGAAGGCGCTGGCTGGTGTCGATGATTCCGGTCGGGGCGGTGGTGGGAGCGGTGACCGGAGTCCGCACGGTGTCTCTGGGGCGGAGGCCCATGGCGCGGAGGACGGCGGGATCGACGTTAGGGTCGGCCTGCACTTTCCGCACCCGGGGACGAATGACGGATTCCAGCTTCTTCCGGGCCTCGTCCTTCCGATTACGCGCGGCGCGGGCGGCCGACTGCGCCTGGGTATGCCCCGACAAGGAGCCATCATACTCCGTGAGCGCGTCCGTCATTGCCATGATGTCTGCCGCGCTGTATCCCGTCTCTGCCGTGTGCCCCGCCGCGTAGGTAACGAGGTTTTTGGCCCAGTCTGCAAGCTTGTTATCGGATTCCGGTAAGTAGTCTGACACCGTTACTCCTCTACGCTAATTTATTGCGCGATAGCGCATCTCAAATACTTAATCAGTATTGTAATCCACTGTATAATAATAAATTGATGCCCTATTATAAGAAAGTGCTACTTGATACAGTAATCTTCATACTGTATTAGGTAATTAGCAAACTTATAGACGGAAATACAATGCGCTTCCAGCAGATTCCTCCGTCTGGCTCGCGAAGCTCCGTTCCTACAGGAGAATTCAGGCTTGGGACCTCGACCGGAATCCGCAATATGGAATGACGGAATTGCTTGACTTAGGGTAGGGAGATGCCTATAATGAGGGACAGTGAATTCGAGACGGGTGGTTGATCATGAATAGGAGCAGGGAAAATCGCAGAGGAAGTGAGGCTTCGCGAGCGTTGGTGCTCACTACGCGCGGCGGCGTCCTCTTGCGTCGTCTCCGCTAGCCGCTGACGATCATTCGCAATATGGACGCCCCTCGGTGAGTACCGGGAGGGCGTTTTTGATTCCGGATTCCAATGTAAAATGTAAAATGCAAAAATTAGTAATGCAAAACGAGCAAACAAGATCAGAACGCTGCTGAACCGGTTTCCGATTTGCATTCTACATTGCTAACTTTACATTTTACATTGGATTCCCTCTCCGGAGGACCTAATGGATTCCAACGACAAATACTACAAACTCCGCCACACCGCCACCCACGTTATGGCAGAGGCGGTGGGGGAGCTGTTTCCCGGCGTAAAGTATGCCATCGGGCCGCCGATCGAGGACGGATTCTATTACGACTTCGAGCTGCCGCGGGCGATCTCGGATGAAGACTTGCCTGCGATTGAAAAAAAGATGAAAGAGATTGTTGCGCGCGCGAAGCCCCTGGAGCGGAGCGTGCTGCCGCGGGAAGAGGCGGTGGAGTTGGAAGAGAAGCTTGGCCAGCCGTACAAGGTGGAGCTGATTCGCGACCTTCCGACGGACGAGGAGATCTCCTTTTACCGTCAGGGGGAGTGGATCGACCTCTGCCGCGGCCCACACGTCGAAACCACCGGCGAGGTGAAGCACTTCAAGCTGCTGAACATCGCTGGAGCGTACTGGCGGGGCAGCGAGAAGAACAAGATGCTGACCCGCATCTATGGCACGGCCTGGTCCTCGCAGGAGGAGCTGGACGATTACCTGAACCGCCTGGAGGAGGCGAAGAAGCGCGACCACCGCAAAATCGGCAAGGAGCTCGGCCTCTTCATATTCGCCGCCGAGGAAGTAGGGCAGGGGATTCCGCTCTTCCTCCCCAAGGGAGAAATGCTGCGGCACCTCATGGAATCCTACGTCCGGGAGACCCAGACTCGCTACGGCTATCAACACGTCTGGACCGGCCACCTGGTGCGGGAAGACCTTTACAAGAAGAGCGGCCACTACGAAAACTACGCGGACGTCATGTTCCCGCCGATGGTGGACGAAGAGGCCGGCGTCGCCTATCGCCTCAAGCCGATGAACTGCCCGTCGCACATGAC
>JBKJZI010000314.1:0-4362 GCA_046715155.1 Chthonomonadales bacterium
GAACCAGGTGTCGCCCATCGCCAGTTCGCCCAGTGCCGTCTTCGCGACCAGCACCGCCCCCGCCTCTTCCAAACGAGCCACAACGGTGGCGTCGTAGTCAAACACCTGGGATTCGTACGGCTTCGCGCCCCAGGTCGTGCGGATTCCCCGCGTTGCCAGCAGGTCCTTCGCTCCCCACGGGATTCCGTGAAGCGGACCGCGATATTTGCCGTCGCCCATCTCTTCGTCCGCGCGGGACGCCTGCTGCAGCGCCAGTTCCTCCGTGATGGTGACGACGTTGAACAGTTTTGGCCCGAACCGCTTCAACCGGTCCAGGTACATCCGCGTAAGCTCGGTTGAAGTAATCCGTCGTGCCTTCAGCAGCCGCGAAAGCTCCACCGCGCTCGCGAACGCCAGGGATTCCGGAGGCCCTGCGTAAGTTGGAGTGTGCGCTTTGCTGAGCTTGAATCCGTTCTTTCCATTCGGCGCAGTGAACCCCGGGAGCCGCGGGTCAAACCGCATCGCCGGCGCATGTTCCCCAACCTCTTCCTCGCGCAGCGCCTTCAAACTCGACCGAATCCGCGTGAGGGTCCCCGCCATCAACTTCCGCTCGGATTCCGAATAGCTCCGCCCCGCCACCCGGTCAGCAGCCGCGATATCCTCCGGCGTCACACCCGATTCCGCCGTCCTCTCCTGCGCGCTCGCCGCTGCGGGTACAGCCAATCCGACGGCCGCGATCGCCTTCACAGCGTCCCGCCGGGTAATTCTTCGCGTGTTGCTCGAAGCGCAATCCTTGGCCATAATGGCTTCCTCCCGCGGTTCATGTGCTACGGCTAATCGTCATCCGTTCTCGGAGCCAGGAAAGCCCCACCGCCGCACTTAACATCAATCCGATGACTAGGCCTATGATTCCGGCGAAAAGCAGCAGTATTCCAACCGCGAAGTACTCATCGCGATGGACTATGTTCAATTGAACGATAAGTTGAGGATCGGTGATCTGCAGCTCAGGCGTAGGTTTTAGGACTGAAGCTGTGATATCGTAAATTCGTCCCTTCACGGCCTGAAATCCTCCCAAGGATAGTCCTACGGAATCACCACCCCACCATGCACTGCGCCAGTGATGATCCTGGTCCGCCTCGGAAACGGCGTCAACCTTCCATGATACTGTTGGCCTTTTGACCTTCGGTAGCTCCTGGCTCCGCCAGTCCACGCCCATCAAAGCATCAAGATTGTCATCTGGTATTCGTCGCTTCAACTCGATCTGAAGGTTATACTTAGCGGTCTTCTTAGCCCGAAATGAGACCGGCTGCGCGTGGCGGATGTCCCATCGAAAAGGAACCCGTACCGCTTCCTCTCCATATTCCCATTGCAGGCGCATTGAAGCGGCGAAGCACAGGATACTGGCGAGTATCCAACCGGCAGCATACAATCCGCGAAGCCATCGCGGAATCGTCCTGCCGGCTCTCCTGGCCACCCAGATACCTGCCGCAATGGCAAAGACGCTGCTGAGGACCGCGCCAATTGCAAAGACGCGTGACGCCGAGATTCCGTCCGATCCGACCTGCGCGATTCCGGAGCTGCAGGAGACGAATGCGCTCAGTGCAAGACATGCCAGAACGACCGACGCCGTCTCAAACAATGCCGGAATTCGCTTCATCTCAGCTTCCCGTCAACTTCAGCGTGTATGGATATTACGGTCACTTCCGGGCGGGCGAAGAATCGTACTCGTGGGGCGCGGCCGCCTTCCATGCCAATCCCACGGTTCACGTAGAGCCAGGTGTTCCCCTCGCGGTGGAGGCCAGATTCGTAGCGTTTGCCGAATCGGGAGAAAGTGACCAATGCTCCGTAGAAAGGAAGGGCGACCTGGCCGCCGTGAGTGTGGCCGGCGCAGTAAAGATCGACTCCATGGCCGGCCTCCTGGTGGATGAGGTCCGGGTAGTGGTACAGGAAGATTTTCACCTCGCCGGCACCGGATTCCGCCAGCGTTTTGTCCAGATTCGCTTCCTGCCCGACCGCCAATCCGGCGATTCGGACCGGTATCCCGCGGATGGTAATCGCTTCGGAATCCGCCTTAAGCTCCTTGACGCCCGTACCTCCGAACAGATCGAGCTCCCGCCAGTACCAGGAGTCCCAGTTTCCCTTGACCACGTACGTCGGAGCGATCTTCGCCAGCGCGGAAAGGCACTTTTTTAACACGGGCAGTCCGTCGGGCGAATTTACGGAATCGCCGGTGAAAACGATTAGGTCGGGCTGTTGGTTCGCGATGATGTCGGGCAGCCGCTCTTCCAGGCGCGGTTGGGGATCGCAGTGTAGGTCGGAGATGTGAACGATGCGAAGGGGCTGCGAACCTGCCGGAATCCGCGGGCTCGTGATTCGCGCGTGTGAAACGTCCAACCAATAGGGCTCCACCCGCAGGGCGTAAACGAAGCAGGAGGCCCCGATGGCGGCGAGTACAAAGATCGCTCGCCGGAACCAGATCAGCCGTCGAGATTCCTTCGGTTTACTTCGGGTGATTCTCTGAACAAGGAACCGCAGCGCGAAGACCAGGCTCAGGCCGTAGACGAGCGCGAGGGCCGCAAGTAAGAGCATCACCCGGAATCGCTCGCCGGCGCTCAAGAGTCAGTCTGCTCAGGACTGCGGTGGAAGTGTCTGAATCCCTTCAAGCTGGAGGCCGGTCTTCTTGTTGGAATCCCGCGTAAAGATGAAGAGTTTGCCGTCATGGACGACGTACACGTGGAATCCGTTTGCGTCGGTGGTGATTCCAGTCCCTCCCTGGCGGGCCTGCGACTGTGCAATGGCTGGAAGGACAGACGGCTTTAGCAGTAACCCAAGCAGGCAAACGGCGATAGCGCCAAGCAGCGCTTTCACAGCTCGATCTGACATGATTCATCTCCTCCGGTTGATTGCGGCGATGGAATCGGCGCTTTATAGGATGGAATCGGCGCTTTATAGTTAGAGGAGGATTCGGCAAGGTTGTGGCGGATTCCGCGCGGCGAGTTAACATCACCTGAAGACCTGAAGACCTGAAGACCTGAAGACCTGAACACCTGAACGCCCGATTACGAGGACGAGATCGACGGGGGAGACGTTAAAAGCCCCCGGAATCCGTGACGGAGTCCGGGGGCGTAGGGCGCAGGCGGCGAGACTGTTTACTCTAACTCGAAGATGTGCTTGGGAGTCTCTGTGACTTCCTCGGTCTGCCAGTTATCG
The DNA here is from genome assembly GCA_046715155.1 of Chthonomonadales bacterium. Classification (GTDB taxonomy): domain Bacteria; phylum Armatimonadota; class Chthonomonadetes; order Chthonomonadales; family CAJBBX01; genus JBKJZI01. The sequence continues at coordinate 3,190 of JBKJZI010000314.1, forward strand.
CAGTCCAGACGCCGGCAGTGGAGCATCCGGCGATTGGAGGTGTCTTCCATCTCCACGGTCGCAATGGCGGCAAAGCGGCAGGAGAGGCAGAGCGCTGGCTCGATCAAGCGTACTATTTTAAGCTTCGTGTTCTCTTCGCGTTGCATCGGTTATGTCCTTCTATGCTAAACGGGCTTCTAGACCCAGGGTTTCCGCTCCCGCCACTGGTTCGAGGGAGTCGGAGGCTCTCAAGCCGGCTTGGCCGTAGTCCAGTCGCCTGAATGGTGGACCGGAATTCGCTTGATGCGCCCAATGGCCGATTCTATGGATCCCGATAGCCTGAAGGATCGCTCGCCCTGTTGAACGACCAGGGCCCTTAGCTGCTCCGCGGTGCCCACGATGTCAACGTGGCCGCAGTGCGCGCGAACGAGACGTACGACGCTCGCGAGCGAGCCCAGAGCATCTATGCCGTTAAGCTCGGCCCGCTTGACATTCACGACGATGTCGTAATGCCCGGCTTCCGCCAGCGTGCCGATCATATTGGTTAACGAGTCCATCACAGAGGGAGCCCAGTCGCCGAGAACCTCGACCACGGGGACACCGCTCATTACCCTCAAGCTGACTGCATCTGCAGCGGCCATTGTCGCATTCCACTCGGAACAGCGTTGTTCCGAACCTTCGTTTATCAGCTTTCGTCCGGGTGCGAATGCGCCCGAACGGCGACTTCCTTGGGTATTAAGACCCGTTGCGGCAATTCGTTTGTTCCACATCTCTTTTAAAACCGAGCGTGTTGACATTTCACAACTCCCGGCTTTCTTGTCAGCATCTTCGGGAATGCCGGGCTGCTTATCTAGCCGGTTAAGTTGCGGGGGTGACATCCGAATCGCGATTCCGTCGTAGTGTTCTTCGAGGGATGTAACGGAATTCACACCGATCGGAGGCTAACGAATGATGAACGACGCACAGGTGGAAAGGTTAGTAAGGGCGATCAATAGCGTGGATGGAGGTGGCTACGATTTCTGGTATCTGCTCGTCCTGATCTTCATCGCCAGCTATCTAGGCTGGATAGCGCTCCGGCTAAAGCAGATCAACGAGACTCTCAAGTCCCGGCGGGATCGTGGCGACGATCTCTGAAAGGAGTTCGACGGAATCCACTATTCTCGCTGACTGGATTTCGCCCGCAGCTCTCTTACG
>JBKJZI010000315.1:0-8289 GCA_046715155.1 Chthonomonadales bacterium
CAGCTCAACCTGCACGGAGTCGGAGGCCCCACCCACACCCGCAATCAGCCGTCGAGTCTCCTCAATTCCCTCGAACTTGGTACCCTGCACGCCAACGCGCGCGCCCGCTCCGGCCAGGCCAACGGCAATAGCCCGCCCGATTCCGCTGCTCCCACCGGTCACCAGGGCCGTCTTTCCCTCCAGGCTAAACAGGCGATTGAGGATTCCGGCTTCGCTCATGGTATCGTCACATCTCCGGCAGGCGTTTTGCTGGTCGGATTCTACCCTGAGGACACCGCCTAACCCCTTCAAGGGGGAATCGGAACTTACAGTCCGTGGGGTTGGGTTCCGGGGTAATGCAGTACGGCCCAGGGGACATCCCCCTGGGCCGAATGATTGGACGGGAAGGTTGGCGTTCTACTCGGTCACGAAATCGACCGGCGCGCCCACGACCTCCAGGTAGACCTTCTTTTTCTCCTTCATCGCGCTGGCTTTTGCAAGAACGCGCATGGCGTTTGCTATACGGCCCTGTTTTCCAATGGCCTTGCCAAGGTCGTCGGGCGCGACGTGTACTTTGTACATGGTGGCTTCCTCGCCCGGTTCTTCTTCGACCCGGACCTGGTCAGGAATGTCGACTACAGCTCGAACGAGGTACTCGATAAACGCTTTCATACTGCTGTTCTCCTCAGTTTGCATTGCAGGTACCAATAAGCGGCCGGGATATACCCGGCCGCGTGACTTTCCGGACCCTCAGGTGTGATAGTTTGCCGCTTCGGAGCGGCCGGCCGCGGGTTGGGGATACTGCCCCTCCGCGCCCTAACGCAACTGTCCCAGTAGTTTTACCAGGTATTACCGGTCCAAAGTTCCAATACAGCTTTTTACGGATTCTCTTAACAATTGTGACTTTAAGACCGCAGCAAAGGTTCCGTCGGAATCCGTCGGGTCGGAACAATACGGACGTCTCTGCGGTTCTATTCTCGACCGCAGTTTCGCGCCCGCGTAGGACCCGAAAGCTGCAATCGCTCGCGCGCGGTGGAAGATTGGGAACATGGTGACTGCCGCATGCTCCGTTTCTCATGGGAAACGGGGGAATCACTATCTAAAATATGCGCTGCACATTCTTGTTCTGGCGGGCTTGACCGTCGCCGGATTGAAGTACCTTCAGGTGGACATGTTCTGGCGCGCCTTCCACCTCTTCGAATGGGCCTATGCTCCTGTTCTGCTTACGCTCACCATGGGATACATCCTGGTCAAGGGAACGCGGTTTACGGCAATGATGAGATCCCTGACGGCCACGGACGAAGGTGTCTTGATGAGGGCCTACATTGCCGGCCAGGCGTGCACCCTCCTTCCCGGTGGGTCTGCCGCCCGAGCCGGTATTCTGAGCCAGGTAGGGATTCCGGCGTCCGCCACGGCTGCGCCGCTTGCCATATCCAGCCTGTCAGACCAGCTCCTGTTCATTTTCTGCGCGATGGTCGCCGCTTTCTGGTTCGAACCTGCGCGCCAGCCGGCTCTGATCATGTTGGGAGTTCTGCTTTGCATCGGTATTCTTCTGAGGATGGACGCGAGCCGCAAGTGGATGATGGGCCTCTTCGAGCGGCTGATGAGTCGATTCCGGCTGCTCGGCCACTGGCGGGAGTTTCTTCTATCGCTGCGCGAGGTTGCTACTCCTCGAGTGATCCTGGCCGGAGTCTTCAACGCGGCTCTGGCTTCGGCATTGATGGTCGCGGCTCTCGCACTTTGCGCTATAGGATTCGAAGTTCGAATTCCCACGTTTACTCTACTCCTTGCTTATACACTGCCGGCGATGCTTGGACGTCTCTCCGGCATGCCTGGAGGGGTGGGCGTTACCGAAGCGGGAATGATCGGCATTCTCAACTCTGCGCCCGGAGTGACTATGGATCAGGCTGCCATCGTGACATTAGTGTTTCGCCTCGGTACGGTGGTCTTCGCAGCCCTCTTCGGCGGAATCGTCTATGCGATCGCCTGGCGCGGCGATAGAGAGGACGCGTGCAATTGAGCGCCGTCACAATCTTCCTGAACAACAGGGCAGGATCGCTGCATGTTACGCCGGGCGTGGAACAAATCCGCGAAATGTGCGCGGACCTGGAATTACAGGCCGATGTCGTAAGCACGGAATCCGCGGAACAGATGACGGAGGCGCTTCGCCGCCTGGTCGCCTCAAAGGCTGAGCGAGTAGTCGTGGCCGGTGGTGACGGAACGATCGCGGCCGCGGTACAGGTGCTGGCGCACACCGAAACCGCGCTGGGAATCATTCCCCAAGGAAGCGCCAACAACTTCGCTACCGCCCTGCGACTGCCGCAGGACCTGCCATCCGCGCTGCGCGTGATACGGGACGGCACGGTGCGCGAGGTTGATCTCGGTAAGGTGGGTGACCGCTACTTCACAGAGGCGGCCGGAGTGGGCCTCTTCGCGGATTCCCTGGCGCTGTACGGCCATGGAAGCAACAAGAACGTGCTCCGGGCGCTCTATACGATGATCAAGCTCGTGCTGTCGCTCAAGGCCCAGAGATTATTCATCACCGCCGATGGCGAGCGAAAAGTGGAGCGCGCGGTGATGTGTACCGTCTCAAATTCGTACCGGATGGCCTACGCCTTGCCGGTGGCGCCGGAAGCAAAAGTCACGGACGAGGAGCTGGACGTGGTGATTGTGGGCGACTTACGGCGGAGCGAGCTGATTCCATACTACCGGGCGATGAGGGCCCAACTTCACCAAAAGCTGGAAAAGATCACCACCTTTCGGACCCGGGAGATCAGAATCGAGTCGCGCCATCGGATGAACGTTCACTGTGACGACCGTGTCGTGGGAACTACGCCCGCCACTTTTACTTCGCATCCGCGCGCTCTGAAAGTCCTCGTGGATAAGATATGAGGAAACGGATTCAAACGCTCCTGGCGAGGTTCGCGTGGATACGCGAAAATCGCGCGATCCCATTTATCGCAGGGTTGACGATTCTATTCCTGGCGCTCAGCCTGGCAATCCACTCGCCCGCGCTGCTGGAGGTAGATCGTGCGATCACGTATTCGATCCAATCACTCCGGAGTCCGCAGTTGGACCGGGTGGCGGTTGCGCTTACATTTCTCGGGAACACCTGGACGCTGATAGTCCTCGGCGCCTGCTGCTTGACCGTTTTCGCCTGGTACGCAAAGCCCCGAACCGGACTGATCTGCGCCGCTGTACTCCTCGCGCTGCCGCTGAACGTCTGGATCAAGTCCGTGACAGAGCGGCCTCGACCTTCCGGCGACCTGGTAGACGTGGTGATCCCGGCTATCGGCCTGAGCTATCCCTCCGGCCACGCGATGGCATCGGTCGCGTTCTTCGGATTCCTCTCACTGCTTTCGTGGGTGCACATCCAACGCCGCCCCGTCCGCACCTTCCTTGCAAGCGCATTCGCCCTGATCGCCGTCGGAATCTCGTTCAGCCGTGTCTATCTCGGCGCGCACTGGCTCTCGGACGTAGCCGGCGGGAGCACAGCCGGGCTTATTCTGATATTTCTCTTCGCCGAGCTCTATAAGTACGCAGCCACAACCGAGTTGGCTCCTCAGCCTCGCGTACTCGCGGAAGTACCGCAGTCGTGAGGAAGCAGTATGGGAGTGTGGAAGTGTGGAGGTGTGGAAGAGACTGCCTCTGACGGTCTTCCACACTCCCATACTTCCATTCTCGCAATCACTGCGGCCAATCGCGGGCGCCTCGCGATTGAATTGTGGCCAGGCGCTCGCCGGCCGCGGAATCTGGAGGTTGGGCCGAGGCGCGGTTTTTGAGTGAGCGTAGTTCGGAGGCGCGGCGGCTCCATTTCGTGGCGGCGGCGGCGTGGTTGCGGGATTCCGCTCGTTTGCCCAGTCGCGAATATGCTTGCGACAGGGCGAAGGCGACGATGCGGCGTTCCTCGACCCAGCGCGTCATCCGCGCGATTGGCATCGGGCCGCGCGGCGCTTGTTCCAGGATTCGAACGGCATGCTCGAGCATGGCCGCCCCGCGCTCGGGATCGCCCATGCGCAGATACAGCTTGCCCATTCCCAGGAGGGGGGCGGCGGCGAACGGAGACAGCCGATTCGCTTCCAGATATGCGTCCATTGCCTCTGAATACCGGGCGGAATCCTCACCCATGACGATAGAATCTCCCAGGAATAGGTGCGCGTCAGGGTTGCCCGGCGACTGAGAGGCGGCTTGTCGAGCGAGGGCTTCCACATCTCGCGGCGCGGCCATTCCGGCGCTTGTATAGAGCGCCCGTAAGGTGGCCGTTCGGTCGGAGGGATTGGCGCGATGGGCAGCCAGTGCCTCATCGAGCGCGCCCCGCATATTGCCGGACTGCTCCATGAGTTTGGACCGCAACAGGTAGGTCTCCATGTTTTTCGGATCCGCCCGCTTGGCCCGTTCCAGCGTCTCCAATGCGGCCGGGATGCGTCCCGATCGCATGTGATCTCGCCCCGCCTGCAGCAGTGAAGAAGCATCGGTCGAGCTCGAACGGTCGCACCCGGAAGCCCACGGAAGCGAAATGGCAAGAAACAACCGCACGATCGGACGCGTCATAGAGATCCTCGGGCAGCGGGCCGTTGCCGCCAGCCCCCGCCTTCGGTACAGAGCAGGACCTGGTTTACGGGGAGATTCCGGTAGTTGTCGCGGATTCCGCTTGGCCAGAGGATTTCCAGCTCCTCGACCGTCTCCGCGGCGCCGAGTCCGAAGAATATACGCCTGTCACTGGAGGAGGCATAGCTGGAGCTGAGCCGGCATTGAGCAAATTGGCGGATCCCGCCCGCTTTCAGGCGTAACTTCGCGCCCGCTCCGTCGCGGTTGCTCTTCGTTCCGATCAACTTTACGTTGAGCCAGCGACCGGCATCCTGTGAAACGCCGCGAAAGAGATCGACGCGCTCATTGCGATTCACGCAAAGTACGTCGAGGCGGCCGTCGTCGTCATAGTCCCCTACCGCCAACCCTCGAGCTGCGCGAGGAACGGTCATGGCGCCTGATCCCGCCGTGATGTCGCGGAACCCGCCGCTGCCCGTGTTCAGGAAAACCCCCTTGGGCTCCTCATAGCTTATCCCAGGCATGTCGCGGGCGACTGCCGGGTGCACGTTCCCATTGGCCGTGACCAGGTCGCACCACCCGTCGCGGTTGAGGTCCATGAAGGCCGCACCCCACCCGCTGTGGTGAAGCGTGGCGGAGGAGAGGCCGGCCGATTCGGTGGCGTAGCTGAACATTCCGCCCGGCTCCGCGTGGAGAAGTGTGAAACGCTCACCATTGAGGTTGGGAATTAGCAAGCTCTCGCGCCCGGAATGATCGTAGTCCCCGAGCGCTACGCCCATTCCTGAAGCCACCAGCCCATCTCCGCCAAAAGCCGCGCCCGCTTCCGCGCCCACCTCCTTGAACGTTCCGTTTCCCCGATTCCGCAGTAATGCATTCGGATTCAGGTCGTTTGCGACGAAGAAGTCCTCATGGCCGTCTAAGTCGTAATCCAACCAGGCAACCGCAAGCCCTCGCCCCCGGATTGCGCCCAGGCCCGCGATCGCCGTCACGTCCTGAAACCGCTCCCCACCGAGGTTTCGATACAACCGCACGGAATCGGGGTCGTAAACATCGGGCACGCAGTACCCTGGGGACCCGTCCGGCCGCGGGCACTTCTTGTCGGTCTCGGGCGACCACCTAGCGTAACGGATGACGAGTAGATCTAACCATCCGTCCCGGTCATAATCCCCAAACGCAGCTCCCGATGCCCACCGGATTCCCTGATCTCGGTCGGAAACGCCCGCGGAATCCGTGACGTCCTCGAAGATGGGTCCCTTCGATTTCGGGTGTTGCGGTGTTTGGCCGTTGGGATTCCGGGTGTTCGGGCCTTCCGGTGGGACGGATGACGGTTGATGGATGGCGGATTCCGATATTCGTCTTTCGTTTTTAGTTTTTCGTCTGTCGTTGGTCGTCCGCTCGTGAGCGCCCCGATTACGGAAGAGGGAGCATCCGCCGTAACCGGCCACGAATAAGTCGGGGAACCCATCGTTGTTGTAGTCTCCCACGGCGATGGCCTGGGCGTATCCGAGAGGCCTGTCAAGGCCGGAGCCCCGGGTTACGTCCACAAACCGGCCATTGCCTTCGTTGCAATAGAGGGCGATGTTTGGCGGCGCGGAATCCGCCTGGGCATCGAGCCTTCCACAAGATAGCAAAGCCGCATCCAGGTCGCCGTCCTCGTCATAGTCCAGGAACGCGCAGCCGCCGCCAAACGTCTCCGGAAACCGAAAGGCGGCGGAATCCCCGTTCGTATGGTGGAATCGGATTCCAGCCCGCTCGGTCGCATCTTCGAAGAGGCCGGTTGCGCCATCCGCGTGTTTTCCGATATCCGGAAGGCGCGATGTGCGATCGGGCCCGCAGGCGAAGTTTGCCGCGAGCAACAAAGGGAGAAGCAAGGCCTTTCGGATACAGCTTAGTCCCGTATTTGGATGATTCATGGACGCTCAACCGGGCGGTCGCGGTGCGATCGATTGTGAACGTGCGGATTGAATGGAACCGAAACAGGCCAATCTCGTTTCGCGAGAGTGGCTTCTCACGATGGGGCTGAGGTCTTAATAGCGCCGCTAGGACGCTTACCGTCCGGAAGTACAGGGCGCGGCGCGATGACTACCTTGATTATGGCTTGCCGGCAGAATCTTCGCCTGGACGCGCCGACAACTCAGCCAAGGCGCCCTTCAATCGCTGATCGTCGGGCCAGTGCTTTAGGGCTTGAGCGAGGTAATACTGCGCCTTCCGCGCGTTGCCGGTTTGCACGCTGAGCTGCGCAAGTTCGGGGAGCTTGTTTGCATCACCCGGATTCGCTCGGTAGAACGTCTCCAAGCGTGAGAGCCTGTCTACTTGATTGCGCGCGGCCTCGAATCGGCGTCGCGCATGCTTAGCCTTAGCGTCCTGCCCTACACGGTTGTAAGCCTGCGCAAGCTCATACCAGACATCGGGAATCGTCGGCCAGAGCCGCGTGGCACGCTCAAGATGGGGGATAGCTTGGAGATGGCGCCGGCCGCGGAGATACGTTTTGCCGAGGTAATAGTGGGCGAAACCGTAATCAGGCGCTTCCTCGAGCGCGCGACGAAAGTAGCGTTCCGCCTCACGTAGTGCAGGTTCCGTCGATGCTCGCTGCAAAGACGCAAGCCCGCGATGCGCATTGGCAGTGGCGTTATTCTGCTGGAGTTGAAGAACTCGGTCTAGCACCTGAGCGGCTTCGGTATATCGTGATTGATTACTCAGGGCCCTCCCGTACATCAATAGATATTCGGCGCTTCGCGGCTGCGCCTTTACGAGCCGCCGGAGGTAATCCATCTGTTGGAGCTCGCCTTCCTGCATGCGCCCGAGCTTGGCGGCGATGAGGAGTGCTGGTACGCTGGTCGGATTGCGCTTAAGCTCCTCCTGAGCGTACCGATAGCCGGCCGCGAAGTCCCGCAAGCGCACCGTACATCCGGCCAGGCGGGAGTACGCCTCCGCACGGTCTGGAGCCACTTCCACGAGTCTTGAAAACACATCCGCCGCTCGCTTCCAGTCCCGGGCTGCAATATAGGCGTCGCCCACCAACTCCAGCGCCGACGCATTGCTAGGATCCTGTTGAAGAGCCCGCTCCCATGCTGCGATGGCCCTTCCCCGGTCCCCGGCCGCCAGATGGTCTGCTCCGCGCGCGACCAGTTCCTGAGACGCGCGTTGTCCGCCGGATGGGATCACGCGCACAAAAATAAGAAACGTGGCAATAACGAGTGCGAGGATAACCGCGAATCTGTACTTCTGCGTTCGGGTACCTGTTGCAGATTGGCTCCTATTCGTTTTTCGATCTGAGCGTGCCATGTCTTTTCGCGTTCATTTGGATACGGCGGAAGGGCGGTTTTGGGGACTAGACTGGAAGGAAAAACGAGGAAGTATCCGAGTAGACCTGCGCTGCTTAGACAATAGCACGTTGAGAACCGAAAGTGAAACCGCTCCGGGTCGTACCTGGAGCGGTTTCGAACTACGGCAAGTCAATTTCAATTCCGTGCGACTCACCGCCCCGGAAGCTTCTTTCCACTTCCGCCGGTTCGGGCCTGGCCCGGCAGCGGAATGGTCCCTTCCTCGGGCGGAAGGGGCCCAGCGTTTCTTGCCTCCGGCGGTACCGGCTTTCCATCTATGGTTGTTGACCCTGGCGGCGGCCCCTCAGCCGTTTTGTCACTCTTGCCACACGCGCTTATTATCGGCGTTAATAGCAATACTCCAATTGCAAGCGCCGCGCGCCAGCACGCTGCAGTTGAAGGCTTGACGCAGCCGATCCGTATATGCATTCTCACCTCCACA
>JBKJZI010000316.1:0-9642 GCA_046715155.1 Chthonomonadales bacterium
GCAGGAGCCTCGCCCTCCCGGGTAGATCTGAAGAGGTACGATGGCATGGTTGAGCTTAACAGAAAACGCGGAATCTGGGGCGATTTCTGGGACGGATTCCTGAGCATATTCCGAGGGATGGCGGTCACTTTCCGCAATCTGGTCGGGCGGGAAAAGATCACCGTTCAGTACCCGTTCGAGCGCGTCAAGGTCTCACCGCGTTTCAGGGGGCTGTTCTACCTGCCTTATGACGAGGAATTGGGTCGCCTCAAGTGCGTTGGCTGTACGCTATGCGAGCAGGCCTGCCCGACGGACGTGATCTCGATGAACAAGGTCGGCGCCGGCAAGCACGCGGGAGTTGACGAGTTCACGATGGACCTGGGCCGCTGCATGTTCTGCAACCTCTGCATTGAGGCCTGTCCCTTCGACGCCATCCACATGGGGCCAGAATATGTGCTTGCCTCTCAAGACCGCAACGCCAGCCTTTTCAACATAGAGATGCTGACGCCGGGAGGAAGGCCGAACCTGGAGCGGAACAACGCGACGATCCGCGCGCTCGCCGCAGAGGAAGAGGCAAAGAAGGCCGCCGCAGTGACGGCTAGCCACGAAAAGCCTGCGATTCCGACGGAAGGCGCCGAATGAGCGAACTTGGGTCGCAGGTTGCCTTCTATAGCCTCGCCGCGCTGACCTTGATTCCGGCGGTTTTCGTCGTTCGCGCTCGGAATCTCGTCCATGCCGGATATGCGTTGTTCCCCTGCCTGGTTGGAATCGCGGGGATGTTCGCCGTGTTGGAAGCTCACTTTCTGTTCGTGGCCCAGCTCCTCGTCTATGCTGGAGCGATCCTGGTGCTCATCCTCTTCGCGTTGATGCTTACTCGTGACGTGATGAATCCGGCAGAGCCCCAGACCAACCGGATGGGCTTCATTGCCGCCCTCCTCTGCGCTGCCGGTGGATTGTTCAGCACATACGCGCTGACAACTCAGCCCTGGGCGCTCAGCACAATCACACCGGCGCCTGCTGCCGAACAGACCGTGGCCCTCGGCCACAGTCTGATAGGCACCTACGCGCTCCCATTTGAAGTCGCTTCACTCCTGCTTCTGGCTGCCCTCGTGGGTTCCATCGTGTTGGCAAAATCGGAGCGCGAACCGGAGGCGTTCGCGCCGACGCTGGGCGTTTCGGAAGCAATTGTCGCGGAGCTTGAAGAGTGCGAAGCGGAGCCCGCGGGGATCGAGTCCGCGGGATAAATCCACGGCTGGTGGGGACCGTCCTCCGGACGGGCGATAGTTTCGTGGGTCCGGAGAACGCTTTCGGCCAGGCGGGTATTTTCAATGCCCGTCTTTCGGAATGAGCATATGAATCTCACCGGATTCTTGATTGTCGGAGCGCTGTTATTCGCTATCGGTACGTATGGCGTACTCTCTCGTCGCAACGCAATTGCGATGCTTCTGGGCGTTGAGCTGATGTTGAACGCCGCCAACCTCAATTTCCTCGCTTTCTGGCGCTACCTGTCTCCGTCTGGGATGGAACCGCAGGTCTTCGTTCTAATTGGAATAACGGTTGCTGCCGCGGAGGCGGCCGTCGGCTTAGCCATCATCCTCAACTTTTACCGCGATAGAGGCAGCATTGACGTCGAGCAGGCTAGCGAGATGAAGGGCTAACGCATTGACGACTGAGGCGCTCTGGTTAATCCCCCTCGCTCCTTTGATCGCGGCCCTGGCGGTTGGAATCCTCGCATTGACCCGTCGTGCGGAGATCACTGCCCCGTTTTACACGATCGCAGCTACACTGGCCAGCGGCATCATCGCGTGGAATTACGGACCGCCGAGCCGTTCCTTAGTGGCGGGATACCCACTCCTCGAGACGACCTGGCTCTGGATTCCGCCCGGGTTCGAGCTCATGCTGGGCGTCCACCTCGATCCGCTTGCTATGACGATGGTGGCGGTGGTCACAATCGTTAGCGCGCTGGTGCAGGTGTACTCCATCGGCTACATGAAGGGCGAGACCGGCTACGCCCGCTACTTCGCTTATCTCGCACTGTTTACCAGCTCCATGCTCGGACTTGTCGTCGCGAATAACCTATTCCAGCTCTACGTTTGTTGGGAGCTGGTGGGCGCCTGCTCGTACCTGTTGATCGGATTCTGGTGGCAAAAACGGTCCGCGGCGGATGCGGCAAAGAAGGCATTTATTGTCACTCGATTCGGCGACGTAGGATTCCTGATCGGGGTGATCATACTTTCGGCAGCGGCAGGATCTTTCCAATTCGATGACGCGACCCGCACGATGACGTCGGCCGCGCAGGGTGGAGCTCCGCTCTCGTCCCTCGTTTCAAACGAGACATTCCTTTGGCTGGTCCCGCTGCTGCTCTTCTGCGGCGCGGTCGGCAAGTCAGCGCAGTTTCCGCTTCACGTGTGGCTGCCGGACGCGATGGAGGGGCCAACGCCGGTCAGCGCGCTGATCCACGCGGCGACCATGGTCGCAGCCGGCGTCTACATGGTTGCCCGGCTCATCGGAATCTTCATGGCTTCGGCCATCGCCCTGGATGTTGTTATTCTCATCGGCGCAACTACGGCCTTAATCGCCGCGACCATCGCGCTGGTGCAGGTGGACATCAAGAAGGTGATGGCCTACTCCACGGTCAGCCAGCTCGGATACATGATGCTCGGACTGGGCACTGGCGGGCAGGGCGGGCAGACAGCCGGGATGTTCCACCTGGTGACCCACGCCTTCTTCAAAGCGCTCCTTTTCCTGTGCGCTGGCTCGGTGATCCACTCCCTACACCACGGGTCCGATCCCAACGATCTGCGCTTGATGGGCGGGCTGCGAAGACGTATGCCGTTCACTGCCTGGACCTGCCTGATCGGCGCGCTTGCTCTCGCCGGATTCCCTCTCCTTTCTGGATTTTGGAGCAAAGACGCAATTCTGGGGGTTGCCCTTGAGCGCGCCGGATTCTATGATGGGCCGGGATTCGGCCCAGCCTTCGATGGGCCAGGATTCGGCGCCCACGGATGGGCCGCAATGATCGGTGGGGTCACGGGGCTGATTGTGGCGGCAATCACCGCCTTCTATGCGATGCGGATGTGGTTTATGGCGTTTTGGGGTGAACCTCGGTCCGACGCCGCCGCCCACGCCCATGAATCCCCGCTCGCAATGACGATTCCGCTGATACTCCTGGCGATTCCGTCGCTCGGAGTCGGTTGGATTCTCCATCAGAACCACCTATTCGGGAGCTATCTCGCGGGCGGGGACCCAGCAGGTGGGGCAATGAACATCGGGCTGGCAGTCCTGGCTTCTATTCTGACGTTAAGTGGAATGGCACTCGCTTGGACGATGTACGGTAAGCAGAAACTAGCTGCCGACCCGATCGATCGGATTCCGGCGCCGCTTTACCGTTCGCTTGTCGGCCTGTGGGGTATCGATGGTTTCTGGACGAGCGTCGGAGCGCGGGGCACGCTGGCCGTCGGCCGAGTGGTCGCCTGGTTTGACCGGCACGTGGTGGACGGGGCGATGAATGGAATCGGCTGGCTAACCGGGCGTTCAGGGGCCATTCTGAGACGAACCACCACGGGACAAGCCCAGACGTACGCGGCGGTGATGGTCGGAGCCATTCTACTCCTCGCGGTCCTCCTTGTACTCGCCCAGCATGGCCTCAAAGTCGCGCCGGACTCCGCTCACGTGCTGCAGGGAGTTCAGCGCTCATGAACCTTCCCCTGTTGAGCATCGCGATCCTGTCGCCGCTTGTTGCGGCCATCCTGTTGCTTCTCATTCCAGCGTCGCGTGCGCTGCTGATCCGAGTAGTCGCACTTCTGGGCGCGGCCCTGACATTGCCGCCGAGTATCTATGTCTGTGTAGCATACAATGGCGAGGCGGGCGGATTCCAGTTCCGAGAATACATTCCGTGGGTGCCGAGCCTCGGAATCAGCTATCACGTTGCGGTAGACGGAATCAGCGCCGCGCTGATTTTGCTAACCTCCGTGATCATTACGGGCGGCATTTTCGCCTCGTGGACACAGCAAAACCGGACGAAGGAGTTTATGGCGCTGCTGCTGCTGCTGGTGGCCGGTGTCTTCGGGGTGTTCGCATCGCGCGACCTGTTCTTCCTGTTCCTATTCTACGAGTTGGCCGTGCTGCCAATGTATCTGCTGATCGGGGTGTGGGGAACTTCGACCAAGGAGCGGACCAAAGAGTACTCGGCGATGAAGCTCACGCTGATGCTACTTGCGGGCAGCGCGTTCATCCTGGTCGGTATTCTCGCGCTCTACTTTGCCGCGCCGGTAAGGACATTTGATCTTGCAGAGCTTTCGAAATTCGAATTCGGGACGTCGATTCAGCGGTGGGTGTTTCTGGCGTTTTATGTCGGATTCGGAATCCTCGCCGGAATCTGGCCGCTGCACACCTGGTCGCCGGATGGACATGCGTCGGCGCCGACGGCAGTCTCGATGCTTCACGCCGGCGTATTGATGAAGCTTGGCGCTTATGGCGTGCTTCGGCTTGGGCTTGGACTTCTGCCGGAGGGCGCGAGGGATTGGGCGTTCCTGATGGCGGTGATCGCCACGATCAACATTCTCTACGGCGCGTTCTCGGCGATGGGGCAGACCGACCTCAAGTATGTGATCGCCTATTCAAGCGTGTCGCACATGGGCGTGGTAATGCTGGGGCTTGCGTCGCTGAATCCGGTCGGACTGAATGGCTCGGTGATGCAGATGGTGTCGCACGGAATCATGACGGGCCTGTTCTTCGCCATTGTCGGTCTCGTATACGAGAAGTCTCACACGCGAGACATTAACGCGATGGGCGGCTTCGCGAAGCGGATGCCGGGAATTGCAATTACCATGACCGTCGGCGGATTCACTTCGTTCGGCCTGCCCGCAACCAGTGGGTTCATAGCGGAGTTTCTAAGTTTCTATGGCATGTGGCTCAAGTACCCCATCCTTGCTGCCTTGTCTGTCGTGGGTATCGTACTCACGGCAATCTATGTCCTGCGCGTAGTCCAGAAGATATTCCTGGGGCAATTCAATGAAGAATCGTATCCGGGTCTACCCGACGCCCGGAAGACGGAATGGGTAGCCATCACCTCACTGGCTATCCTCCTCATCGTTCTGGGTATCTACCCGAAACCATTGGTCAGCCGCATCGATTCCGGGAGCCGAGCATTACCGGTTATGACGGCAGTGACGAACGGGGATCGTAGGGGCGGGGTTTCCCCGCCTTCTCACGTTCGCCGCCTAATTGCCCCGAAGGGCGGGGAAACCCCGCCCCTACGATCGGTGCGTGCAGATTCCGGTGGGCGGAACCCATGATCCAGGATTTCCGGCCGCTTTACCCTTACATCCTATTAACCGCGCTTGGCATCGCGGTCATTATGATGGACGCGTTTGCGCGGAAGCGGCGGGACGGGCTGCTGGGGTGGATGACGGCGATTGGGGCGGTGGGCGCGCTCGTGCTAAATTTGATGGGACCGGATGCGGAGCCCTGGGAGGGGATCGTGGTGTTCGACTCCTTCTCGCGCGGATTCGATACGGTGTTCCTGGTTTCACTGGCGGTGGTGGCGGTGGGTTCGGCGGCGGTGGAGAGCCGGATGAAGTTTGTGGGGGAGTATTATGCGCTGCTGGTCTTCTCCACGATCGGGTTGATGCTGGTGGCGTCGGCGGGCGGGTTGTTGATGCTTTACATCGGGATCGAGCTTTCGAGCATTTCGTTGTTCGCGCTGGTCGGTTTTGCGAAGCGGGAGCGGCGATCGGCGGAGGCGGCAATCAAGATGTTCGTGCTGGGCGCGGTGGCGTCCGCGGTGATTCTGTATGGCGCGAGCATTGTGTACGGCGTCACGGTCAGCCGGTTGGGCGGCCAGGGGGGGACGGACTTTGCGAGCATCGCGCGGGCGTTGAGCGGAATCGGCGGGGCTTACGGCGCGGCGCTGTGGCTCGGATTCGCCATGGTTGTCGGCGGGATTCTGTTCAAAGTAGCTGCCGCACCGTTCCATCTCTGGGCGCCGGATGTCTATCAGGGAGCGCCCTCCACGGTTACGGCTTACCTCTCTACTGCTTCCAAGGCGGGCGGATTCGCGGCGCTTCTGCGATTTCTGACGGTTGCCATGGGAGATCACTCGCAGCAATGGATTCCGTTGATCGCCATCCTCGCGGTGATGTCGATGGTTCTAGGCAACTTCATCGCGCTGGCACAGACCAATCTCAAGAGGCTATTGGCCTATAGCGGAATCGCGCAGGCGGGGTATGTACTGGTTGCGCTGTCCGCTGGGCCGAGTTCCGAGCTGATGGCGGGTTCGATCTTGATGTATTTACTGCTTTATGCCCTTACCAATGTTGGCGGATTCCTGGTTGTGGAGGCGGTTTATCAGGCGACCGGGTCCGATGATGTGACCGCATTGCGGGGGCTGCATAAGCGGTCCCCTACTTTGGCTTTTGCGATGCTGGTGGTGCTGTTCTCGCTGGGAGGGATTCCGCCGCTCGCCGGTTTCGTGGGCAAGTTGTACCTGTTTGCTGCGGGATGGGAGGGTGGGCAGTATGCGCTGGTATTCATCGGCGCAATCACGAGCGTGGTCGCACTGTATTACTATCTGATGGTGGCGCTTCAGGTTTATATCCGTGATCCCGAGGATGAGCGGAGGCTTCAGGTGGCTCGACCGCTAACGGTTGCCATCGCGATCTGTGTCCTGGGAACTCTGGCGATTGGAATCTACCCGCGGCCGTGGGTCGAGTTTGGATCGTCTGCCAGGCGTGGAATACAGCCGGTTCCAGCGGCGACCGCGAGTTCGGCGGAGGGATTTGCGGGGTTGCGGCATAATAGATAGGGAGTAGAACCTTTGCGCCCGGCACTCCGGGTTGTCGGCGGATCGTACACCTTATTGAATCCGCTTGACTGAAAGGGTGGTTGATGAGCACTACTACGGCAGTAGCGATGACTGATATTGTCATTCGCCTGGTGGGTGAATCTGGAGAGGGGACCGTCTCCCTTGGAGACCTAACCGTTCAGATGCTCTCCATGATGGGGCTGGACATATATACATTTCAGACATTCCCCGCCGAGATCAAGGGCGGGACGGTGATGTATCAGATCCGGGCGAAGAGTGGCGCAACTTGCCTTTCGCATGGCGATTCCGCCGACCTGCTCGTCGCCCTGAACGACGAAGGCTTCGATCTGTTCGGCGACGTGTTGAAAGAGGACGGAATCCTGCTCTACGATTCAGATGTTTTCCACCCTATTCCGGAGCCGGGCCGTACTGAATACTCCCTACCGTTTTCCACGCTGGCGAAGGCGGAGAAGGATGCGGTGCGACATTCGGTCGAGCCGGAAGCGCTCAAGCGGCTGCCGCCGCCTAAGAATATTGTCGCACTCGGCGCACTTATGCGGCTGATGGATGCGCCACTTGGGCCGGCTGAACAGTACGTCCGAACCCTATTCGGGCGCAAGGGCGAGGCGATTGTCGGGATGAACCTGAGCGCGCTGAAGACCGGAGCCGCGCAGGTGGAGGAACAGCTTCAGGGCCGGCGTACTCCGCGGGTCACGCCGATCGAGCGCGATGAGCCGGTCATTCGAATCAACGGCAACCAGATGATGTGCATGGGCGCCATTGCCGCGGGTATGCGGTTCTATGCCGGTTATCCAATCACCCCTGCGACTGAAATAATGGAGTACTTCGCCAAGGAGCTTCCGAAGTTCGGGGGCGACGTGGTGCAGGCAGAGGATGAGATCGCGGCGCTGGGGATGTGTTTGGGAGCGAGCTATGCCGGGAAGAAGGCGATGACCGCTACTTCCGGTCCCGGATTCAGCTTGATGGTCGAGCAGATCAACCTGGGGGGCCAGGCGGAACTGCCGATGGTGATAGTGGACGTTCAGCGAGGCGGGGCGAGCACGGGGATGCCGACCAAGACGAGCCAGGGCGATTTGAACCTGGCGGTCTACGGCGTACATAACGAGTCTCCACGGATCGTGATCTCGCCGGCCGGCGTCGTAGATATCTTTTGGACCACAATCGACGCATTCAACCTGGCGGAAGAGTTTCAGTGCCCGGTGATAGTCCTCAGCGAGCAGATGCTGGCGGCGCGGGTGCGGACGGTGTCGCCGCCGGATCCATCGAGGGCCGTGACGGTAAATCGCATGCAGCCGGATTCCGCAGCGCTGGAGGGCGGGTATCAGCGGTATCTGGATACGGAATCGGGAGTTTCGCCGATGGCGATTCCGGGGACGAGCGGCGGAATCTATACCGCGACCGGGATCGAGCACGACGAGGAGGGCGACCCCGGATACACGCCGCAGCTTGCGATGAAGATGAAAGAGAAGCGATTCCGCAAGCTGAAGACCTGCCATGACAAGTACGCCGACCGGTTCGTGCGGTACTGGGGGGACGCGGGCGACGTGGACGTCGGGGTCATTGCGTTCGGGGCGACCGAAGGGACGATCCGGGAGGCGGTGGACCGGGCGCGCGCTGAGGGGTTCACGGTTTCGTATCTACACGTTCGGATGATCAATCCGCTGCCGGTGAAGATCATCGAGGAGTTCGCGCAGTCGTGCATGCGGGTGCTGGTGCCGGAGCTGAACTTCACCGGCCAGTTTGCCATGTGGATACGGGCGAATACCGGATTGAAGTTGGAGGCGTATCATAAGGACGAAGGCATTCCGTTCAGCGTGAACGAGATCTACAACGAGATTACACGCCTCGCCGGTGAAGCGGAGTCGAGATAAAGGAAGCGGTTAGTGCTACGGGACCATTTCAATCCTCCTTTAAGCCTGCGACGGCACTGGCATTCCTTTCATCATGCCTGGGCCACCTATATCGCTGCCGACCTGAACCGGCTATTGCCGGAAGGCTACTTCGCGGAACCGAACATTCAGTTCGGAATAGAGATCGACGTGGCGGCGCTCTCGGATGCCGGCGCGGCCCAAGGCTCAATGGTGCGCTCTTGGGCGGTTCCCGCGCCAACTCGGTCGATTCCACTGCCGTTGCTCACGGATGTGGTGGAGGTGCTCGTCTTCCAGCGCGAGGCAGGTCCCGTACTCGAAGGAGCGATAGAGTTGGTCAGCCCGGCGAATAAGGATCGACCGGCCCACCGCGACGCGTTTGTATCCAAGTGCGCAGGTCTCGTCCAGCAGGGCATCGGTTTGTTAATTGTTGACGTCGTTTCGAACAAGGACGCCAACCTGCATAACGACTTGCTCGAGAGATTGCGTCCTCCCGAATGGATCGCCATGGAATCGAGGCTGTATGTCTGCGCGTACCACCCGGTCGAGCGAGACGGCTCGCCGACGCTGGACTACTGGCAGGAGCCGCTGGCGCTTGGCGAATCCTTGCCGACGATGCCGTTGTTCTTGAAGGGTGGCTTCGTCTTACCGGTAGACTTTGATGCGACGTACGGCCGGACGTGTGAGGAACAGCGTATTCCTGGTTGATTTGATGCGCAGCGTGACTTCTTAAACTGGAGAGAGAACGATGGCAGTTGAGACACCGGTTGCCGCCCCGCTGCCGTGGCAGGATTATAAGAGCGACCTCAAGCCGATATGGTGCGCCGGGTGCGGCGACTTCGGTGTTTTGAGTGCGCTGTATAAGGCGATGGCCATCTGCGACCTGGACCCAGACAATACGGTCATCGTCTCGGGGATCGGGTGCTCCTCCCGGCTGCCAGGGTTCGTGCAGACCTATGGATTCCATGG
>JBKJZI010000317.1:0-9695 GCA_046715155.1 Chthonomonadales bacterium
CCGTCATCCTGTAAGGATCTGCTTTTTCTTCCAATTCCCATCAGAAAGCAGATCCTTACAGGATGACGGGTGCGCGACATTTTCCATATCTATCCAAACGTAATACAGGCTCGTATTGAGCCGCGGCTGCGTATAGCGAACTATGGTTGGGTCACTCCATTCTCTTCAAGAAGACCAGGGCGCCAGGATGGAACGCTTTGGCACGTGGGATCTGCCGGCAGATTATGGCGATACCATTGCCGAGCACCGCGCCATCCGCGAATCCGTCGGTCTCCTTGAGCGAGCCCCCCGTGCGTTCATTCGGGTATCCGGTTCCGACCGCTGCTCCTGGCTGCAGGGAATGGTCAGCAACGACGTGCGGCTGCTGGAATCCGGTGCGCCTTCAATTCAGGCCTGCATTCTCGATTCCACCGGTCACGTGCTGGCGGACCTGACTATCATAGACCGTGGTGATGACCTCGTGTTGGACCTGGATTGGATAAACGGCGAGAAAGTCTATCAGCTTCTGGATCAGTTCCTCGTAGTCGAGGATGTCGAGCTCACTCAGCATCCGGATTTGTTCCGCATCTCCCTGCAGGGACCGGCCGTGACCGAAACGGCTGCGCGAGGTTGGGCGGAATCCGAACCGGGAACACTGACTGTGCGGTCCGATCACACAGGGGAGCGTGGCTTCGACCTGTACGTGCGGGGCGAAAGTAGCGTGCAGAAATTGTGGCTTAAGATCGCGGAATCCGGAATTCGTCCGGTCGGCGAGAATGCCGCAGAGATTCTGCGCATAGAAGCGGGGATTCCGCGATACGGGGTGGATATGGATGAGACCACGATCGCGCTCGAGGCCGGTTTGGAGAAGACCCACATCAGCCACACCAAAGGCTGCTACGTGGGCCAGGAGATCATCCACCGGATTCACTCCCGCGGCCACACCAATCGAGCGCTGACCGGATTCCTGGTCGAGGGCGTCCGTCCACCGGGGCCAAAAGAGAAGCTACATACCGGGGATTCAGTTTCCCTCAGGGAGGTCGGTTGGATCACCAGCGCCACGCAATCTCCCACGCTAAAGCGAGCGATCGCCATGGGCTATCTGCGCCACGAGAATCGTGAGGTAGGAACGGCTCTGCAGACAGAATCCGGTGTAGCATTGACGGTCACCGAACTGCCATTCTACCGCCGTCTGGACAAATAAAAAGGGAGCGCGGAATTCCTTCCACACTCCCATACTTCCACACTTCCACGCGCTCTATACGGCCAGCGGAATCAGCCCCTTACCGAGCGCGTATCGCACGAGATCCGTCTGGCTCTTGAGGCCGAGCTTACGCATGAGGCTCGCGCGGTGGACTTCGACGGTGCGCGGGCTGATGAAGAGCTTCCCCCCGATATCCGCGTTCGAGTTTCCTTCCGCCGCAAGCTGCATCACTTCGCGTTCACGCGCGCTGAGCGTGTCATACGCGCCATTGGTGCTGTGCTGCGCCTTCTCAATAAGCGAATTGATGGCGTAATCGGAGATTCCCGAGGAGAGAAATCGCCGGCCCTCAGCGACGCTGCGAAGCGCTTCTTCCACTACTTGTGGGTCGCACCCTTTCAGGACGTACCCGTCGGCCCCATTCTTAAGCGCCTGTAATACGTAACTTTCGTCTGCGTGCATCGAAAACACCACGATGCGCACGTGCGGGCAGCGGTGCTTGATCTGGCGAACGACCTCCAGCCCGGGGAGACCGGGCATCATAAGGTCGACCATTAGCACCTCCGGCTGCACTTTCTCCACCAGTTCGACGACTTCGAGGCCGTTCTTGGCCAGGCCGACCACGTCGAAACCGCCGACGCTGTCGAGCAGCATCTTGATTCCCTGTAGCACTACGGGATGATCATCGGCCAGCACGACTCGGATTTGGCTCATTAACGGTTCTCCAGGATTTTTAGCGCATGCGGCCGGTCTCAGTCCGCGAGATAACTCTTAAGGGGAGTTGTAAAACGCCTGTCCTACGGGTTATTCCGTGATTGACCCCGTATTTAACGTAGGATTGCGGGGCGGGCATCCATACGGCGAGGTGCTATAATTGTCTACCTGTTGCAAAGTATTGGAACTATGCAATCCAAAATCCAAAATCCAGAATCCAAAATCATTCGCGTCATGCACTTTGGGGACACGCACTTTGGCGTGGAGTCCTACGGGCGGCTAGATCCGGCGACTGGAATCAACTCGCGACTTCTGGATTTCAAGGAGTCGCTCTGCCGGGCGATAGATTCCGCGCTCGATCTCGGAATCGACATAGCCGTTTTTGCGGGAGATGCCTATAAGAGCCGGGACCCGAGCCAGACGCAGCAGCGGGAGTTCGCAAACTGCATCCGGAAAGTGACTGACCGTGGAATCCCTGTCGTAATGGTGACCGGAAATCATGACGTTCCCGGAGTCCGCGGCCGGGCGCACTCGATGGAGATCTACCGTACGCTGGGAGTGAATAACGTCCACATCCTGAGTAAGCCGGAGGTCATCGTAGTCGAAACGGCGGCCGGGCCGGTCCAGGTGGCGGCGATGCCTTACCTCATGCGCGGTTTCATGTTGGCCCGGGAAGAGTTCATCGGAAAGACCGCCGATGAGATCAAAGAGATGATGGAGGCAAAGTACGCCGAATACTTAGTCGACCTGGCGAGCCGGCTGGACGCGTCGATTCCATCTATCCTGCTGGGGCATTTCTGGGTAAGGGACGCCCGCCTTTCCACCTGGCAGAACGGCTACTTCAACGTAAATGAGGCTCAGGTTAACCTGAGCGATCTCACCCGTCCAGGGACCTTCGACTACGTAGCGCTCGGGCACATCCACCGGCGCCAGGACCTTAACGCTCGGAATCAGCCGCCCGTCGTCTACTGCGGAAGCCCGGACTATATCGACTTTGGAGAAAGAAACGAGGAGAAGAGCTACGTATACTTGCGCTTAGAGAAAGGAAAGGCGGATTATGACTTCGTTCCGATTCAGGTGAACCGGCAACTGATAGAAATCGAAGTCGACGCGGACACCGACGAGCCCACGGAGACAATTCTCGAGGCAATCGCGCGGAATCAAGTTCGTGACAACATCGTCCGCCTGACCTACCGCGTACCGTCGGATAAGGCCCCGCTGGTTCGGGATAAAGAGATCAGAGAGGCGCTGGCCCCGGCGTTCATGGTCGTCTCCCTCCGCGCGGACGTGCAGCGAGATCATGTGTCACGCAGCAAGATACTCACAGAGACCCTCGATCCCCTCGCCGCATTGGGCCACTTCCTGGATAACTCAGAGAAACTCCGCCCGCGCAAGGAAGCCCTGATGCCCTACGCCGAATCGCTAATGGAGGAGTTGCGAAGAGAGGAAGTGGCGTGAACGTATTGAGGAGGGTGAAAGAGTGGAAGGGAGGAAGACCCCGTGCCACCACTCCTCCACTCCTCTACTCCTCTACTCCTCTACTCTCTGCTACAATGAGCGCCATGAAGACCGCCCAGCCAGCCAGCCCGGATTCTAACGCGCTGCTGAATTCAGTCAATGCGCTCCTCGGAGAGGCAATCCGAAGTTCGAGCGCAGTGGAATCGGTGCTGCAGGCGACGTTGGAGGCGGGCGTTCGCTTGGTAGGAGGGAATCGCGGATTCCTGGCGCTCGTAAACCATGAGTCAGGCGAGCTGCAGATAAGATGCACGGCCGGCGAGGGCTGGTCCGACGAAACACGCCGAATGCGGCTCCATCTTGCGCACGAGACCCACCGCGGCATCACCGGCCACGTCGCGCTCACCGGGGAGCCCTACGTCACCGGCGACGTGTCCAGCGACCCATACTATCTGCGCTACTTCGACGACGTAGTTAGCGAGATCGCCGTGCCGATCCTGGGACCGACCGGGCAGACCCGCGGAGTGGTAAACGTGGATAGTCCACAGCCGGACGCATTCTCTGCCGATCATGCCGCGGAGCTGGGCGCGCTCACGACCGCAGCCGCCGTCGCGCTCACTATGGAGGGATTCCGCGCCCGAGAATCCGCCCTCATCGAGATCGGCAAGAGCCTGACGGATACACTCGAAGTGGAAGCCATCGCCTCGAAGGTGGTGCAGGTTGCCGCGACTGTACTGCAGTTCGAGGATTGTTCGGTTTTCCTCGTGGACGAGCAGACGGACCACCTCGTGTTGGAGGCCTCCTGCTGCCTGTTTCGCCGCCGAATCGGTTCCACAATGTACCATCTGGGAGAAGGGCTAGTCGGATGGGTCGCTCAGAAAGGCGAGCCCGTACGCCTCGAAGACCCGGCAAAGGACACTCGCTGGCGATCCACGGCCGACGTTATCAAGGACCAGGAGGTCGGCCCCTTCCTGGCGGTTCCGATCGTGGGCAGGGAGAAGGTCCTCGGGGTCTTGCGCGTGCTGAGGCGGAAAACCTCGACCCCGTGGTTCAATAATCGGTTTACGGATTCGGACGAAAAGATCCTGGGTACCATTGGCAGCCAGCTCGGGGCCGCCATCGAGAACGCGCGCTCGTTTCAGCGGCTCGTCCGTTCGGAGCGAATGGCCGCCTGGGGAGAGCTTTCCGCCCGCTCGGCGCACATGATCGGCAACCGCGCCTTCGCGCTAAAGGGCGACCTGGATGAGATGCGCTTCCTGGCCGAAGCGATCCCTTCTTCGGAACAGCAGCAGGAGGTCCTCTCCCTCGTCTCCAGCATGGAGAACGGAATCGAGCGGCTTGAGGAGATTCTG
This sequence comes from Chthonomonadales bacterium, assembly GCA_046715155.1. Taxonomy (GTDB): domain Bacteria; phylum Armatimonadota; class Chthonomonadetes; order Chthonomonadales; family CAJBBX01; genus JBKJZI01. Next base: position 4,702 of record JBKJZI010000317.1, read on the forward strand.
CGAGAGTTCCGCGATTACGTTGTGGCGACACAGGTTACGGTAACGGATTGCGATCTGAACGCTCTGGTCAAAGAGACTCTGGCTGAAACGCTGCCCAAGAGGACAAAGGTAACCCTCCGCACGGAGTACGATGAGAAGATTCCGATGCTTCAGTGTGATTCTCGGCGGCTGAACCGTGCCTTTGCCGAGCTCGTTGAGAATGCCGTTAGCTTCATGCCGGAAGGCGGCGAGCTGTCGGTCGGCACGAGGCTGCTTACGGTCGAGGAGCGAGCTGCTCAGCGGCTTCCGCACGCGCGCCAGTGGGTCCAGATCGAATTCGCCGACCAGGGACCAGGCGTTCCGGAAGACGTGAAAAGCCGGATATTTCGCCCGTTCTTCACGTCGCGCGTAAAAGGAATGGGCCTGGGCCTATCCATCGTGAAAGGCATCGTAGAAGCCCACGAGGGTATCATCCGGGAAGTCGGCGCCCCCGGCGAGGGCGCTCGGTTCCTCATATTCTTGCCGGTGGAATCCTAATCCTAATCTTAATCTTAATCTTAATTGCCGTTCATCCCAATTCAAGGCGAAGAGGATCGAGATTAGGATTAGGATTAAGATTAAGATCAGGAGTCTCAAATTGCCACGAATACTAGTAGTCGACGACGAAGAGGATGTGCGGGCGGCGCTGAAGCGGCGGCTTGACCGCGAGGGACATCAGGTTATTTCCGCCGCGGATTCCGCCGAAGCAAGAAAGCTGATTGAATCGCAGAATCCGTCCTTTGACCTCGTGGTGACGGACATGAGCATGGAGGAGGCGGACAGCGGGCTTTCGGTCCTGCAGGACGCGCTGTCGCAAGACATCTTTACGGAAGTGATCGTGTTGACGGCCTACGGCAACGTGGCGAACGCGGTGGAATCGATGCGTCGCGGTTCATTCGACTACCTGGAGAAAAACGTCCCAGGAGTGGACGTGTACGAGCTGCTCGCCATGAAGGTACAGCAAGCGCTGGAGCGCCGCCGCACGGCCGTAAGCACCATGCGCCGTCTCGAACACCTCGCCGGCCGTATGTAACGCAACCCTCTCGCGTAGGGGCGGCCCTGTGTGGCCGCCCTTTCCGCACGGAACATCGCCAAAAGAACAGGGCGGCCCCACAGGGCCGCCCCTACAACGTGATACGCGCCGAATTTGTTCAGTTCGCTAGCGGCATACGGGCGGGTGCGACGGGCACGTGCACTCGCGGCTCGGCCGCCTTCTCGCGGCGGCCCTGCTGGAATGGACGCTCCACGGCGCAGTGGAACGCGTACGCGAGGCCCAGGCAGAGCGGGACGCCCACGCCAAGGAGCGTCAGATAGATGCCTATCGGCGTCATGCTCATGTTGTGCATGGTCACGTGCATGGCGCGAAGCACGGGCTCATGGATGACGTAGAGGCTGTAGGAGATCGCTCCCAGAAACCCCAGCGGTCGCGACCGCAGCAAGCGCAGGAGCCCCGGCTCGTGGCCGGCTGCGTTTCCGCTCACGCAGCGACTCCCGTGAATAAGCAGCGCCGCGAGCGCCGCACCCAGTATGAGGTTAGAGAACGAGCGGCTCCCCCGACCGTTCTCCAGGCCGAGGGCGCTGACCAGCGCGATGATCAGACAGAGGATCGTACAGATGCCGCTCCAGGAAGCGCGCTCCCGAAGCCATGTCTCCATGCGTCCCTTCGAGTAAGCGACCATGGCCGCGGCCATCCCCAGCGCGAACAGCCCCGTGTACCACGGGGAGGGCAGCGCGGCGGGATTCCGCACGAAAAGCAGCGGAATCAAACCGACGCCAAATCCGACGCCGAGTGTGGCGAGCATGCCCAACCGCTTCCAGACCGGAATCAGCACCAGGCAGAACAGGAGATAGAGCTGCACCTCGGTGCCTATGGTCCACAGCGAGGGGTTGATTTTCAACGCCCATTCCGGGCTCAAGTTATGGACCAGGAACAGATGCGACAGGATGACCTCGGTATCCCACACGGGAAGCGCGAAGTTATGCCACGACCGGGGGCTCGGAGTTCCCAACGCCGGCAACGCCAGGACGAGAAGCGCCGACAGCGTGATTCCGACGTAATAGGGCGGCAGAATCCGTCGCCCTCGTCGCACCAGGAACGCTCGGATTCCGCCCGAGAGCTCCTTATTGGCTGAACGCGCGACGGGAACCATAAGACAAAAGCCGGAGAGAACGATAAACACGGCCACGCCGAGGTTGCCGAACTGCATCCAGGCCGTGTAACCATAAACCAGGGGATGGAGACCGCCGCCGTAGCCGCTGATGATGACTGCGAGCAGGGCGTGGTAGAGGACGATATAGAGGGCGGCGAGACCGCGGATTCCGTCGACGAATTCCAACCGGTTTTGCGCGCTGTTAGCGGCCGAGCCAGCCGCGTCGGTTCCCATCATGAGGCGCTCCATTACAATGGTGTGGGACTCAGGGCTCTCTTTTATTCCATCTGCCCGCCCGTTCTTGACATAGGAATAATCGGAGGCGCATCGATCGGCCGCACTCACTCAAGCGCCGATTGGGCTGACGTCCGCTCACGTTGCCGCTGTGGCCACGTGCTCCACGGTTACCTTCTCGTCTACGAAGGATGGATTCCGCGCTTTGCGGACTCCTCTGTGTAAGACCTGGCAGCAAGACGGCGAGCATTACGGACATTATTGCGATCGGTAGCGACACGTCCTCTCCTCCGGCCTTCACGGCTCACCCAGGCTTTGCCGTAGGAGTTCGGTTGCTCGCTCCGCGTTTTCTTCAAGCACGAAGAGCTGGACCCCGGCGGAGAGGGAAGTGAGGTGAGGCGCCCATCCGCCGCGTCGCCCGTGACCAGTGCCTCGATCGCCTCTTCTTTCAAGATGCTCTGCGCATGCTCAGCATCCATCCTCGTCGGAAAAGTCCTGACGCAAACTATCTCGGACAATTAATTCCCCCTCCATGTGTTCGGCAGTTATATCGTCTTTGGGAGCGATCTCCATCTGTGACTGTCAGTGTCATCTGTGGATAAGATTCCGGAATCTGCGAAAGCATAGCCAAAGCGTCGGATTCTTGCAGAATGACGTCAAAGACCGGTGAATCTAAGATCGGAACTTCTGTAAATCCGGTTGATGCTGTCTAAAAGTCGTTCTCCCGTTGTTTCGCGTCCTTCGTGCCTTCGTGGTTCAACGAATCCTAACTTCCAGTCGTCACGAGGAATTTGTAAGTGCCGGCGGGGACGGCGTAAACGGCGCTGCCCTGGTCGAAGCGGAGGAAGCGGATACCCTGGCGTGAGTCGGGGAGCTTGCCACTCTCGGTGACGCGGGACTTTTCGCCGACCGGGAGGTAGACGGTGGCGGTGGTGTTGGCCGGAATCGTCACGTTGAGCGTGAAACCTCCATTGGGTTGGCTGACCCAGTCGCTGACGATCTTGCCCTGCACGGAATCGTACTCGCCGCGCGCGCTGGTGACTCCGTTTCCGGTGCGAGGACGGATGACGATGCTCTTGAATCCGGGTGAGGTGGGGCTCGTGTCGATTCCGGCGAGGTAACCGTACATCCACTGGCCCACGGAACCGAACGCGTAATGGTTGCGCGAGTTCATGGCCGGTCCCTCCTTGTCTGAGTTCCAGCGCTCCCAGACGGTGGTGGCGCCGTTCTTGATCATGTAGCCCCAGCTCGGGTAGTCCTCGTTCAGCAGGAGTCGGTAAGCCACGTCGTTTCGCCCGTTGTCCGACAGGACCGGCAGCAGGTAGGGAGTACCGAGGAATCCGGTCGAGAGGTGCCAGTTCCGCTTTTCGATGTCCTTCACCAGGTGGTTTACCGCCGCGGTTTTGATGTTGGACGGAACCAGGTCGAAGAAGAGGGCGAGGGCGTAGCAGGTCTGGCTGCCGTTGCCGATGGTCCCGTCCGCCTTGATAAACTGCTTGGCGAAAGCGTTTTTGATGTTTTCGAAGAGCGCGGCATACTTCGCGGAATCCTCCAGGCGGCCTATCGCGCGGGCCATCTCCGTCATAAGCTTCGCGTCAAAGGCCCAGAACGCCGTGCCGATGAGTTCCTTGGGCGTCTCCGATTCCGCGGGCACCCAGTCGCCAAAGTCGTTGTTGCGGCGGTTGAGCCAGAGGTAGTTCGGATTGGCCGACTGAATGTAGTTCATCCAGGCTTCCATCGGGTTCCACATCCGCTCGATGACGCGAGTGTCGCCATAGGCGCGGTAGGTCTCGTACGGAACGATGATTCCGGCATCGCCCCACGCGGGCGCACCATCGGCCATGTCAACCACCCGCGGAGCGACGTCCGAGAATCCGCCCTCCCTGGACTGAGCGTCCGCCACGTCCTTCAGCCATTTGGAGTAGAAGGCGGCCATGTCCATGTTGTAGCAAGCGGTTCGCGCGAACGCGGTAGCGTCGCCCATCCATCCGAGCCTTTCATCGCGCTGCGGGCAGTCGGTCGGCACGCTGTGGTGGTTGCCTTTCTGACCCCAGAGTACGATCTGCTGCAGCTTATTCACGAGGTCATTCGAGGTGGTTAGCTTGAGGGTGGTGGGCATGGCGCTGTAGAAGACGCGGCCGGTGATCGCGTCCATGCCCGGTGTCCCAGGATAACCCGTCACCTCTACATAGCGGAATCCGTGGTAAGTGAAGTGCGGCTCCCACGTCTCAGTTCCCTGACCCTTGAGCGTATATCGGTCGGTAGCTTCGGCCGCCCGCAGATTCTCCAGATAAACCTGCCCGTTCGGCTGCAGCAGTTCGGCGAAACGTAGCCTGACGGTCGTGCCGCGCGGCCCTTTCACCTTTAATCGTGCCCAGCCGACCATATTCTGCCCGAGGTCGAACACATAGACGCCAGGCGCCGGAGAGTTGACGCTTACCGGCTTCAGCTCCTGGATGACCTGGATGGTGGGAGAATGCTGAGATTCAAGCTGGATTCCGAGGTCTGGATAGGAGGTAACTGGCTGCCAGCCGGTGGTGCTTCGGAGGCCCGGCCGATCCCAGCCGGCTAGCTCTTTGGTGGCGTCGTAGG
>JBKJZI010000318.1:0-11635 GCA_046715155.1 Chthonomonadales bacterium
TAAATATCCTATCGGCCTGGCTAGCATGGTGTTGGAAGCTCCGAAGTTGGGGAAATCGGCAATCCAACTCGATCGAAGAACGCACGGCACGGACGATCTGCTCGCTTTTTGCCAACGTGGGAGCCACGTTGAAGCCGGCGATGCGGCATCCGGACGTGTTGGTGAGCTGGGTGAGGAGTCCCAGAAACTGGGGCGGCTCCTCTGGAGATCGCGCGACGGCCGGCTGCACCCTGCCAGGCGGAGGAATCGGCGTGGCCTTCAAAGTATGGAGCTGCTCTTCCTGGCGTCCCACCTCGGCCCTGAGATCGCGACACCGACCCCAGGCAGGATAAACGACGAACAGGGATATTCCCAACGCGATTAGCGGGACGGCTACCGCGAGCCGCTGCTGCATGACCGGGCTGATCGAGGAAAGCGCCATTTTCTTATTCCGCCTCCGGCTGCTCTGCGTCCGCCGTCGATCCCCCCCCAATTCCACCGACAATTCGGAATGTAAGCCTTCCTGCTGGCTCGCGCTTCAGACTCTCGATGTAGGGCAGGACAACCGCGCGGCCCTGGCCCAGCGCGTATGCGAATGTCTGGACGGAGCCCGTTCCCATGGCTTTGCCGTCGATCTCCACTTTATTGCCCGATACGTTCACACCCGTGAGCGATACCCCGGGCCTGAGAGATGCGGCGATTCGGCCCAATACGGAGGAAGCGGGCACCTGAGACGCGCGACGAACGGTCTGAACCGCATTCATCAGGTCGCGGTAACGAAGCCCCGGCGCCTGCTCCGTCTTGACCCGCTCGATCTCGGTCTTGACGTCATTGAGGTGGGACCCCGTGTTGTTTTCCAGAATGGCCAGCGATATTGCCGCCACCGCTGCCCCGATCATCCAAATAGTCGAGCCGGCCATTCCGGCAAATAGTAAGTTGGGCGCCCTTCGCCGGGCCTCGGCGACTCGTTCCTGCTGCGACACGTCGACGAGCGGCACTCCATAGTCCAGGCCGGCAGATCCTAGCGCCGACCCTAGCGCCGCGAGCAGGAGATCGGCTCGTAATGCGCTTACGTCCGTCGGCCAGGTTGCCTGGCTGATAGGGTCGGTCGTGTCGATAGGCACGCTCAATTTCCCGGCCAGTTGTTCACTCAGTAGATCGGCGACGGGACGAGTCGCAAGCAAGACAAGCGATGCAGGGGTGGACTCCATGCCGTGCTCGCGTGAATGGAAAGCGAGAGATCGGTTGACTTCGGAGACGATGAAGCTCGCTCCTCCGGTTGCCTGAAGCCCGCCTGCTTCCAGAACAGCGTCGTCGTCTTCGATGTCCTCGACCATCAGCGGAGAAGGGACCGCGGCAGCCGCCTCCGCTTCCAGACGCTCCCACGCGGAAGCCGGCCGGGCCTCCGGGGCGCTGGCTGGGGTCTCCTGGATTTGAGTTGAGAAGTTCGTGGGACCCGCGGGAGCCTCGCCGGTAATGTCCAGGATGCCGGCTGGAATCCGGCGGATGTATCGGACTCGAACTCCGTCGTGCAGGCAGAGGTCCGTGTATTTTTCGGAGGGGCAGAGAAGGGCGATCGGCCCGCCGGAGCCTGAGCACGCCAGGTAGCCGCGCATCATCGATAGGGACGAGGGCTCGATGGCATTGACCTGCACACCCGCGCTCCGCAAGGCCTGATAAAGCGGATCCAGCGTGGTATCGTTCGCGTAATAGGCGAAGACGTCGGCCAGATGCTTGTCTTCGGTGTACGGCAAAGGCGACCAGATGAAGTCCATCCCGCCGCCGCCCGGTGGGAGTGTTCCGGAACCCTCGAGTTCGCCGCGAACCAGCATGCGCTGCTCCCGCGCCGGAACGTCCGGCAGCCGAACCGTTCGCATTCCATAACCGGTTGAACGGAGCGAAACCGTTAGCGATCGAACCTCGAGGTTCATCTGGCGACGCAGGGTCTTGGTAATGTCGCCCATCCTGGCAGCTTCGGTGACTATCGCGCCTTCCATCGAGCCCGGCGGGGGTTCGACCGCCGATACGGAGATGGCCCGATATGATTCGCGCTCCGCGCGGACCGAAACCGCCACGAACGCGTCCTTCCCCAGTACGAGCCCCAGGGATTCGCCGGACTTTGAACCGGATCGCATCAAAGTTGCTTGCTCCAATCGGCGACATTTCGAGTTTGGATCATCACATGGTTCCAGGCGCTACATCTGCGAGTTGGCGTTGCGCATTCCCACGAGCGCCACGGTTGCGGTGCTGATCCCATTCCGCAAAAGGGTAAGTCGAAACTCCACGTCTGTCGCCACGTCATAGCCGCTGAGAAGCTCCGTGCGCGAGTCGCCGAATACCTGGAAATACTTGAACGAGAGTGATTGGACATTCTCCAAGATCGCACTTCCCGGCGCCGTCTGCTCTTGGCGTTGGCCATAGAGGATTCCGTTTGAAACATGGAACCGAATCTGCAGGCGGCTCCCGCCGCCCGCTTCAATCGTCTCCACGATGATCGCATTGGTTCCACTCGTCAGATTTACAAGGTTGCCCGCCGCGCTGGTCCCTATCACCCCATAGCCGTGGCGAATTGTCCGGGTAAGGGTCCGCGAAGCTTTGCGGGCGTCCGTCTGGTTCTGGCTGTAGACGCGCGCCGTCTGCTGCTGCCTCTGGCCTACTTGATAGAGTCTCCCCGTCACCGCGACCATGAATGTGAGGAGGAGCATGGCTGCCAGAAGCTCTACCAGTGAGAATCCGCGGGCCCGGCGGTAGGGCCGTGCAGTCGTGGATTCGTTCGGAGTAGGACAAATTACGGATGCTGTCTTCTGCCGTTGGTCGTCCGTCGTCGGTCGCCTGCTTCGGAGTGGGTAACTGTTCCGGCGTGGCCGGCCGGTCGCGCAACACAGAGGTCGCATTGCTACTGCCCTCCAAAGGTGAGGAGGGTGCGCGCGGTTTCGTAAGGAGCGCCGGTGCCGTCCGGCCTTCTCACCACGACCACTATCTCCAAAAGGTCCTCTGTGTTGCCAATGCCATCTCGATTAACTGCAGAGTTGATGGCGGAATCAGCGCGGTAGAGGCGGTCGGCGACGACCGAAGTAGGCGCGCCGAATTTGTCGAAATAGGCCGTAGTCGTCGTGCCGACTGTCAGAGACATGTAACGCTGAGACTTGATTCGCTCGATCTCCTGCATCCCGATGAACGCGCCCATCTCCGTAACTCGTTTCTGGGCAGGGGCGCGAGAGGAGATGTTCCACGCCGCCAGCGCCCAGCCGGCCGCGATCGCGATGATGAGGGCGGCGACCAGGAGCTCCAATAGCGATGTTCCCCGCCGATGACGGAATCCGCGTATTGGATTCTCGATTCTGGATTTTGGACTTTGGATCTTCATTTTCAGCGTTCCGTCATTAAGGCAGTTCTGTCCAATCGGTGACTACGTAGGTCAAGCGGTCGGTTGAGCCGCCGCCTTCGGTGGCCTCTTTCTCAATAATGGTGCCGCCTGAGACATCCACTTTCCAGCTGATGAGCGACCCGAAGAGATACACCGAGCTGGTGAAGGCGACCCCGCCGTAGCCGTTGCCGGAGGAATCTCTGTTATAGGCTAACAAGTTCACGCGGAACTGGGGCAAAGGACTACTACTGAGGTTACGCCCCTGAATAGACACCGTGGACCGGCTCGCCGAGTAGACCCGGAATCGCGACGCATACCGAGGGTACTCCATCTCGGTTCCAACGTCGAAACTGACCCCGGGGTCGTTCCCGCTGCTCCTGCGACCGATCCAAAAGCGCACGTCTTTATTGCCGGCGTTGCCTGAATTTGGGTTCGCGGGATCCCCTTGCACCATGATGGAGCGCGTAATCGCGGGATCGCTGCGTTCGGCGTCGGTAAAGCTGCGGACCAACATTCGGTCCCCGTTGGTCATCGTAATGCCCTGAAGATAATAGTGGCCCGGATAGACGCGGAAGCCATAGTTTTCTTCCGTACTGCTGTCCATACCGGCGGCGGTCCAGTCTGACGGCGAGGGCCAGTTCAGCACGTAGGCCGAGTTGCCGGTGGTGGGAATGGACCAGGTCCCGTTCGTTGGGAGCTGACGTATGACGCCGGTGGTGGTATTTCGGGCCAGCATCCGGAATCCCGTTGCGTTATCGTTGGTGTTCTGATAGAAGTTCACACCCTGAGTGGTACCGGAGTATGCGTTGGCCGATTCGTCAGCCGTGGGAAAGTCCAGTCCGCGTACGAGGATTCGGTGGAAGGGATTAACTCTCCCGTGAGAGTGAGCGGGGATGAGACTATGGTATTGCGGGACTCCCTCCGCGCAGATATAGACCGGCAATAGCGGATTATTGAATATAGCGTAACTGTTGCGCGCCCAGATGAGGGGCCCGTAATAGATTTCCGGCGGCGTCACGTTCTGGGAGACCACCATGGCTCCTTCGCCGCCGCATCCGCCGATGACCTTGGCGTTGCCCGAAAACTTCCAGGCATAGTCCTGGTTAGTGGTGCCGTTGTTGAGCCCCCAGATGGCGGCCCAGTCGAAGAGATTGAAGTTCATGGCCCCTACGCGGACGCGGCGCACCACGCCGTTGCTCCAGCCATAGGCCACCAGATTGACGAAAGCCGCATTGCTTGCGGCAGTCTCTCTAACGGCGTAACCTTGTTGAGAACCGGCGGGATACCGGGTAACTGTGAATTCGCCGCTCGCCGTTCGAGTCTTGAACTGCTGGAGGCTCAGGTCGAAGTCCGCGGGCCAGGCCGCCGGCGAGGGAACGAGGCCGGCGTTAGCGCCGGTTCCGGCGCCGTTGACCAGTCGGTTTAGATAGGCGTTCATTCCGGCCTCGGCCATCTGCAGAGCACGGTCGTAGTCTCGCTCGTAGCGCGTCTGCCGTAACTGCTGCGTGACCACGAGCTGGGTAGAGGCAACGATCATCGTAAACGCCAGCACCAGCGCCAGCGCGATGATGAGCGCCGCGCCATGCCTGGGGGCGCGCTTTCTGGATACTACTGGGATCTGCGGAATATCCATTCTTTCGCTCGTTTGCTTTCGCCGCCTGTAAGAAATACCAGCGTGTGCCAGAATGAATGGAAGACGGAGGCCGAACCCGGCGCTCCGTCTTCCATTAGCTCAACTTGCTGTCGGTTATCCAATGTTTGTGGATAACTCGTCGCTACTACAGCGTGCCTTCTGCCCCCGAGGGGATGGCCGGAAGCTGCTTCTGCCACTCAGTTACTGCCGCGTTCGTAGCGGTGTTGTGTGCCGCGGAATTCGTGCAGCTAATGAAGATCGGGCCGTTGGCGGTTCCAGTACCGTCAGCTCCACCGGCGACGTTGCTGATCGTATACGTGTTGGTCTGCAAGAGCGGGCACCGTATCCCGGTCTCGATTCCTTCCGGCACGCCGTTCAGCGCAGTGACAGCCGTCGGGTATCCGCCGTTGCGAGTGGCAAATGCGGACGCCGACCGGGCGATGGTTCCAAGGTTGGCTTTGCAGGTCCGGGCCGCGGACGCCCGGCGGCTGTTCATGTAGATCGGGATGGCGACGGCAGCGAGCACCGCCAACACCAGGACTACAGCCAGCAGCTCCACAAAAGTGAAGCCGCGGCGGTTGGTACGCGATAGTTTCATCAGTGCAATTCCTCCGTTAACGAAAGGGCAGCCGGCAGTATTAATGGGCGGCCGATCCCGCGGCTGCAGGATTGAAGATCGTGCCGCATCTTTCGCGAGCCCTTAGGCCCGCATTCGTTCCCGTGATCGAGCCGTCAGGGAAGACTATCGGTCGTAACGGCGGCCATCGGCTGAGTCCAGTGATTCGTGCCGCCGGTCGACATATCGGTTTGATGCGTGGCGGCGTTCTGGCACGTCACGTCGATCGCGCCGGTCTCGCCGTCGCTGATCGCCGTTGCAGTGCCGGAGCGCACAACCTGGTATGAAGTCCCGTTGAGTGGACAGGTCGGAGGACCGGCCAGTCCTTCGGGGCCTCCCGCCAGAGTCGCCAATGTCGCGTAAGACTGAGCCCGAAGGGTCCGCGATGATTCCGCAGAGATGATAGCGGCGATGTTCGCCCTGCATGCCCGAGCGGCCGAGCTCTTTCGCGTGCTGCCGTAAAGGCCGACAGCCACGCTGGCAAGGACCGAAAGGACGAGGACGACCGCCAGCATTTCGACGAACGTGAAACCGCGGGCAATGCTATGTTTTGGAATCGACACTTTGAGTCTGGGTCCGTGAGACTTTTGGGAGGTCCGGTCAACTCAACCGGCCAGGGGAGGGAATCTTCGGGGACTTCCTCGATGATAGACCAGCGTATCCCGTCAGTATTGGAAGTGCCAGTGGCTTCGGGGCCGTGCAAAGCGAGCTGAGCGCGCCGTGCAAGTTTTAGGATAAACCGGTATCTTCGCGTGGAACAATCTTACGCCGGGCGAAGACTTCGGCGTATCTAACTTACAAATACAGCAATACTAACAGCCTGTCAAGGTCGTGGAACGTTTTTTTCAACCTGCCGTCTTGACTATATCCGGACGAACACTTATGTCCGGCCGCTTGCACAGAGTTCGCCGGAAAAGATAAAGGACAAATGAGCACGATCGTTTTCCCGCGCCGCGCAACGCTTCCGGAGAGCCGACTTCTGGCGCTCATCTGCACGATAGACCTGATTCTCACGCTCTGGCTCGTCGAGAGCGGGATGGGAGTAGAGGCGAATCCGATCATGCGCTTTTACTACGACATCGCGCCCGCCGCCTTCGTGATGGCTAAAACCTTTCTGTTCGCTGTTCCACTTCTGCTTCTCGAGCATCTGCACGAGCGGAATCCGCGCTTTATCCGAGCCCTCCTCCGCACCACTGTCGTTCTATACGTCGTGGTTTACCTCATCGGCATTGCTGCCGTGAACGCGTGATATTCACGAACATTCACGACTGAGAATGTGACCGCCCGCGCCCTTCTGCCTTGGGTACAATGGAAGTAAAAGGCGCTTCCAATTGTCCAGTGCTTCCTTCACGCGATGTCCCCGCTGCGGTCAGGCGACCGCCCGCGCCGTAGAAGTCTGCATCCGGTGCGGCCATAGGGCCGCGGGTCGGCCTTCCGGCGCTGGGCCGGGATTCGGATTCCTTATTTTAGCCGCCCTGATCGGCTCCCTAGGATTCGCCATCTGGTGGTTTGTATTTGCAATTCCCTCACCCCTGGTAGGTACCTGGAGTAAGGGCCGGATCCTCTTCACCTTCGCGCGGGATGGCGACGTGCAGTCGAACGGTCTCTTCGAGCCAAACGGGACCTTCGTGCTGGGCACGCGCAGCATTACTTCGCGCTGGAGAACCGCCGGGAACCGCCTGATCCTCGTGCCCGAAAACAGCCGGAACAAAGCGCCGCGGGACGTGGAGTGGGAGATTTCCGGAACGACGCTCACATTGAAGGGCGTCGACAGCATCGGCACCATCCGATCCACGCTCCGGCTCACGAGAGGCAAGCCTGTTCCCAATTCCAGCAGGGCAGCGAATCCCCCACGAAAATGACCCGAGGATCCGCGCGCCGCCGGCGGTTGGTTTAACTCAGAGGTTGGGAATCTCGGGGGGCGTGTGCCCCGATACCTATCCCAGGCCAACGGTAATCCTCGGCGATTCGAATCGGTTAGGAGCCCGCGAGGAAGACGTTGCCCATGTTGAAGATCGGCATATAAAGGGCGACCAGGACGAATCCGACTACACCGCCGACGCACATCACCATGACCGGCTCTATAACCGTCATGATTCGTCGAACGGCATACTCCACCTCTTCGATGTACGACGCCGAAATGTGGCGGAGGACTTCCGGCAGGTTCCCCGATGTTTCCGCAATGGCAATCATACGGACCACCATGATCGGGAACTGCTCGCTCATCTCCAGTTCGTCGGAAAGTCGCCTCCCGATGCTTACATTTTGCGCTGCCGTCCGGGCCGAAGCGGCCATTACTTCATTGCCGCAGACGCGGGAGCTGGTCTGAAGAGCGTTGATCAATGGCACGCCACTGTCGAGGAGTCCCGCCAGCGTACCCGTGAGGTTCGCGGACGCGGACTTGCGGTAGAGATTTCCCACCATCGGAATCTTGAGCCTTAGCTGGTCCAACCGCATCCGGCCTTCCGGCGTCGCATTATAACGGCGCAGCGCGACCAGCAACGTCATAATCACGAGAACGAATACCCAGCCGAAAGATACCACCGCATCGCTCATGGCGACCAGGAGGTTGGTGATGGTGGGCAGGGTGGCGTTGAGGTCCTTGTAAATCTGCTTGAATACGGGGACGATGAAGATCATCATCGCCGCAAGCGTGCCGGCCGTAGCGAATAAGGTGAAAACGGGATAGATGAGCGCGGTAACCAGCTTCTGCCGGATCTCCATCTGCAGCTCGAGTTGGCGCGAAAGCTCCTGCAGGGTTTCCGGAAGCCGGCCGCCTTCCTCCCCGGCGCGCACTAGCATAATGAACATCTCCGGGAATACTCTCGGGTAGTCCTCCAAAGAGATCGCCAGGGTTCGGCCCGTCGAGACAGACCGAGCCACCTCGGCCATCACCTCCGCCAGCCGGGGGTTGGTGGACTGCTCCGCGAGCGCCTCGATACCGGAAACGAGCGGCATGCCCGTATTGATCATCGTGCGAAGCTGCCGGCACATGATGACCAGGTCTCCCAGCCGCACCTTTCGGGCAATATTGAAGCGGAAAAGCGATTTGCGTTCGGCGACTTCGAGAACGAACAGACCGTTCTTGCGGAGATGCTGGCGAAGTGCCGGCTCGTCGCGAAAGGCTACGGACTCCGCAACGAGTTGGCCCGCCTCGTTTCGCGCGCGATAAATGTAAAGCGGCATTATTCTGCCTCCCGGGCGAGAACTACTCTGCCCATTTCCTCCGGTGTTGTGATGCCAGCGCGAACGAGCACCATGACCGAGTCTCGAAGCGAGTGCATCCCTCCCTGAATAGCGGCGGTCTCAAGCTGGGTCTCCGGTGCATTGTTGATGATCAGCCGCTGCATCTCGAAATCGATGACCATGACCTCATAAACGCCCATGCGACCCAGATATCCCCGGCTGTGGCACTTCCGACAGCCGCGCCCACGACGAAAATCGATCTCGCGCGACTCGTCGATGCTGATCCCCACGGCTTGAAGCATCTCCGGAGCGGGATGGTATTCCTCCATACAGTGAATACAGGTTTTCGCCACGAGACGCTGCGACACTACTCCTGATAGCGCCTGCGCGATGAGGAAAGAATCGACGCCCAGGTTTGTCATACGCGCAATGGTGCCGACGGCGTTGTTGGTGTGGAGCGTTGAAAGCATCAGGTGTCCGGTAAGCGAAGCCTGAATTGCCATTTCGGCCGTCTCATGGTCGCGAATCTCCCCTACCAGGATAACGTCCGGATCCTGTCGCACGAACGTGCGAAGCCCGCTCGCGAATGTCAGCCCGAGGCGCGGGTTCACCTGCACCTGGTTTAGTCCGGCAATGTTGTACTCCACCGGATCTTCCAGGGTCATGATGTTGCGCTTGGCGTCATTCAGCAAATTCATAGCTGAGTAGAGCGTCGTGCTTTTGCCGCTGCCTGTGGGGCCTACCACGAGTACCATCCCGTGGGGCTGGCGGATCAGGGCCTCGAACCGCCGCTGCTGATCCGCCAGGAATCCGAGCCTGCTGAGCGGCACCAGAACAGAGGATTTATCCAGGATGCGCAAAACAAGCTTCTCCCCGAAGACCGCAGGTACGGAAGAAACGCGGATGTCCAGCGCACGGCCGTGGCTGATGTGGCGCATCCGTCCGTCTTGCGGCCGGCGCGATTCGGTGATATCCATCACGCACAACACTTTCAGTCGCGCGACAACGGCGGGCATCTGCGCTCTCGGGATTTCGGCGTGCTCTACAAGAGTTCCATCAATTCGAAACCGGACCCGGATTCCATGCTCTTGCGGTTCGAAATGAATGTCGCTCGCCCGGAGAGCCAGGGCGCTCTCGATCAGGGAGTCCACGAGTTTGACTACCGGGGCCTCGGTGGCCGCAAGGAGGTCCCCGCGAGGCGCCTTGCTGCGGCGGTCTTCGCTGGTCTCGGTTTCGAGCTGTTCCAGCGCTTCCGACGTGCGCACGCTCACGTCAAACAGGTCGTTGAGCATTCGCTGGAGCTCGCCCAGCATGGTCAGATGGGGGAGAATGCGGAATCCGGTCGCTTCCGAGATGCGGTCGATAGCGGCCACATCAAGCGGATCCACCATCGCAACGTGAAGTGTGCCGCCCTCCTTCCGCAGCGCGATCGAGCGGGTCTCTCGATAGAGATCCTCATTACCGAGGGCGACCGCAATTGGATCAGGGTTGACTTCCAGAAGGTCGACATACTGGACCTGGCACACATCGGCGAGGACCATTCCGACATCTTGCGCCTTCAACGCGCCGATGTCCACCAGGATCTGCCCGAGAAACGAGTCGCTCCTCCGTTGAAGCTCAAGGGCCTGGTTCACCTGTTGATCGGAGATCAATCCAAGGGAAACCAACCTTTCGCCAATACGGGAAGTCGCTCCACTACCCCAGGAGGCCTGGCTCGCCGGTTCCGTTCGGGATCCGTTATCAGTTGAGCTCGATCTCGCAGTGAGCGGACTTTCGATCGTTTGGTTCAACGGCTCTTCTTCCTGTTTATTGGTGTCCGATTCGGCCATGTTAGCGTGTTTTGTCGATTGCAACCGCAGTTTCGCAGGTTGGGAAAGAGAAGCGTGTTAGGCGAGGGGGGCCGGTCCCACTCCGATGAGACTACTGCCTGTTTAAGACTGTCGCAATACCGGACGTCCGGGTCGCAGGCGAAGGAATATCGGAATCGTTCGCTTTGAGTGACTGAATCCGTCAACCAAATCGCGCTGTTCGAACTGCTGTTTCGACCTATCTGGTTCCTTCCCATAACGGGATTGATATTAAGGTATTTCACGTACTTCCCACCATCGGCTGTTAATGCTCAATGTGAGCGCCGGGCCCACGACGCATTCACACATGCTAACTTGTGAGGTGCCGCTTCTGATGTCTCGTGCAGTCTGACATCGATGTTCGTTTCCCCCGGGGACGATTGTCACAAGCCGGATTCCGAATAGAGTTCGACCTCTCAATTACCGACATGGAGATCGAAGACCCCGCCTGCGCGAAGACCAAAAGATCGTCTAAATATTTCGGCGCCAGGGTGCCGCGAGCTCTCGGGTCGTCGGGGAGCAACAGATTTTGCTTCGGGGACCGCGAAGCTCGCCAATGTTGGTACTGCCAGACGCGGGCGTCACGTAAACGCGCATGTCTAGCTACCAAACAAAGTGTGTGCCGCGGCGCCCTCTGGCGGTGCATGGCGGTCGTTGCCTGCCGGACGACCGCCTCGGTCACGAATTGGTCACGTACATGCAGGAATACCCCGTCTTTGGGCGAACTGGACGGAGATGGCGACACTCCCTTGCGCTCAGAAGCTTACAACAACCTGCACAAAAGGAAAAGACGGACGAGATTCGTCGGTCTTGAAAACGAGTAGGTGATGAACCTCGCGGGTTCGAATCCCGCCCTCTCCGTTCATCTTCGATCAACGTCCAGCGGCGGCCAAAAAGCCGCCTTTTTGAGTCACGCTCTTTTGACGGTACTTTGGCGTACGCATCCGTAAATGGTCGCGTCAAACGCCCCATTACTCGTGAGGCGCGCGCTTCCCGGAGGCGGGGGG
>JBKJZI010000319.1:0-40123 GCA_046715155.1 Chthonomonadales bacterium
CGCAGCCCCCACCCACGCCCACACCTTCCCCCAATCGACCGGAATCCCCCTATACGCGGCCCGATCTTCAGCGAGAATCTCGTCCGCCCGCCGATCCATCTCCCGGCACACCGATTCCGCCGTCCGCCCGGGCTGCGGAACGCCGAACAGAAACGCATTTAGCTTGCTGTTCAGCGTCTCCTCCTGCACATCGCCCCACCGCTCCCCGGCCCAGGGTGGCACCCGCCCCCACGGCTTGGGTCCTTGGGTCGTTGGGTCGTTGGGAGCCTGACGGCTGACGGCTGACGGCTGACGGATTGGGTCTTTCGTCGTCGGTCGTCGGTCGTCGGTCGTCGGTGACCTGTCATCCATCATCGCCACGAGCGCGTACTTGTTATCCGGCTTCCCTGGCGCTTTCAGAAACGCATCTGAGAACGCCACCTCTCTCCGCGCGGGAGGGAACAACCCGGATTTCGCCAGGATCAACTGCCCTTCCGGCCCGCACAGAAACCGGACAAGCTGATACGCTTCAAGCGGATGCTTGCTCTGAGACGTAACCCCGAATGCAACCGGCGCCGTAATCGTGCCTCTCCCGCTTGGCCCGGCGGGAACCGAGGCGATATCCCAGTCGACCTTCTCGAACTCGCGGTAAGTGGGAATGTAAAACGACCCCGTCGGCCCGTGCATCGCAAGCCGCCCCGCCTCGAACAGGTCTATTCCAGCCTGCTGCGGCTTGTTCACGTCCGTCGGAATCACCCGGTCCTGCCGCGTTAGCCGCTCCAAAAATCGGACCGTTTCCACCACCTTCGGCTCGTCGAACGTGGCCCGACTCCGGTCCTCACTAAGCACGCTCCCGCCGTTCTGCGTGATCCAGGAGTAGTACCCATCCTGCCACTTCGCGAACGACGCCCCGAACTCGTCCGTGATTCCGTCTCCATCAACATCGTGCGTCAGCTGCACGGCCGCCGCGCGGTAGTCTTCCCAGGTCCACTTCTCGGTAGGGTAGGGGACGCCGTACTTGTCGAACAGGTTCTTGTTGTAGAAGAGAATGAACGGCACGTAGCACCACGGCAGCGCATAAACCTGGGAACCATCGACATACGGCGCGAGTGTAACGGGGAAATAGCTCTGGAGATCCGAAAGGTCGGCGGGGGACATGAGTCCGCTCAAGTCGCGGAGAGCGCCGGCCCGAACGTAGTAGAACACCCGGTCCATGCCAACTTCGCAGATGTCCGGCGCATCCCCGCCGGAGATCATAGTGTCGACCTTCCGCCCCTCGTTCTGCTTGATAAACTGGATTCGGATTCCGGGGTGCGCCGCCTCGAACGCCCTCTTCACCGCCCGCGCATAGACCTGGTCCCGCTCCTGCGAATTCACCACCCACCGCAGCACCACCGCCCCAGATTCCTGCTCAGGAGACTGCTCGAGGAAAACCCAAGCCACAACCAGGAGAAGAACAACCAGAGGAAGCCACGCGGAGCGAATCACCCCCACCATGCCGCCATTGTACCGCAGCGCCTGGCATGCTGCCTTTTCCGGTCGAGCTTATCTGTTCGGTTTGTAATTTGGCGAAGTGATATACGTAGCCGTGGAATCGACGGACAGAATGTGCGTATGGCGAAGTTTCCAGCCGGCGGAAGTCTTGACCCAGGTGTCACGAGCCCGGCGAGTGGTTCGATCCTTCACGAGTTCCTGTTCCACCATTCCTCCCGGTCCGGCTGCGGATCCATCGATATCTGGGTGAACGGTCACAGTTATCTGAGTCGCGTTTGCCACGGCTTCCGATCCGCTGACAGAGATCGGGCCAAGCTCGGTCTTAAGGGAAAGCAGTTTCGCATATATACGTCCGTCATGACGTCTCCCCTCATCCCTCAGCTGCGCAAAGATGGTCGGTCTCGTTGTGGTGGCGCGATTGTGCTGGCGAGAATATGAGGGGAGCGTGTTCGCGCGTAGGAATTCGATCAATTTGGCCGCATTGTTCTTGCGGACAGCCTGGTCGTAACGAGCGTAAGCCTTCTTCAGCTCCTGCCGGACGACCTTGTTTTCCTTCGAGGAAGCGATTTGACGCTGACAAAATGGCCTAACCGGGGGAAGATGGTTCAGGGCAGAATGCGCGCTTATCGGCGCAGTTACTCCTGGTATGAGAAGCGCAACGGCGATCCAATTCATCATCCTGCACCTACCCTTTCGGATTCTTGGCGTCAAGCCAAACCGTCAAACAGAATCAGCAAATCAATGAGTCACGGCATAGTATCATAGGCGGAGCCTAAGTGAAGGTGACCGGCTTCCTGCCCGATGGACATAGCGAGATTCGGCGCGGAACACCGGCGCGGACTATCTCACCCGATCCGGCGGTCGTATTCGGCGTGGGTGCCGATCCAGAACCATTGCACACCTTCGGGTATCGGCACGCGGAGGGCTCGGTAATGAAGGCCGACGCGAACGCTTACGTACTTTCCTTGCTGGATTTGCTTGAAGTGCAAAGAAGGGTGGGTGGGGTCTGCCTTTAGCAGCGAGTAGTTGCGCCGCGCAAGATTCTGCACCTCAACCGGCAACGCGTCAAAGGCAGCCCAAAAGCCCGTTGACGCGAAGTGCTTCAAATCTCGGTCGCCTTACCTGCTCGATACTCTGCCAGAGCTTCCTGGGCGAAGGCGTCCAGCTTACCGGCTGCCGCGTCAGCCTCGATTTGAGCGTCCCAGGCATCCGCGTCAAACTTCGCGAACCACTGCCGAAACCGCGCGAGCTCCTCCGGCGACAATCGAGCCACCACTTTCTCAGCCGTCTCAAGCCCCGTCATACGCTAATCCTCTCCCCAGCCTCAGAAGCCAGAACCGCACCGCGACACGGATGCATTGTAACATGCCCGACCCGCAAGCCCGCTGGAATCCGATAGTTGATCAAGACCCGGAGATTGCGCATCCCTATAGGGCGAATCGGAAGTTACGCGGCTTGTGAACTACTCGGTTCTTCAATTGTGATCGCGATTGCGGCAGCTATTGGACCACTCCTGCGGTAGAATAGGTTTTGGACTCGACGGTCGCGAATCGTTTCGAACACCGAACCTTCGCGACACTTAAGGAACAGTTCTCCAGCAAAGAATTCAAGCGGCCAGCCTCCCGGAAAAGTTGCGTCAAATGCCGCCTTCAATTCTCGGAGCGTGGGCTTGTGCCCCTCGGCTTGTTTAGCCAGATGGGCATGAACGGCACCGGTTGGCATGATTCGCACACCGTGCGTAAGTTCCATAACAGGCTGGGTGAAGTCCGAAAGCGGAATACGCTGAACGGCAGGTACCGTCCAAGGGCTGTACAGTTGGTAGTAAATCGATAAATGGTTCTCACGTTCGTAGTCAATGATGGTTTTCATCTGGTCCGACTGAGCCGCTAACGCCCCGAACCGGCAGTCTTCATCGAATCTGAACTCGGCCTGAACCGCGATGGAAGCTCGCAAATCCTCGGGATCCGCCAAGCGGGCAAAACCAGTTCGATAGTCGATTTGAAGCTCCTCTTGCACTTGGTTTGTTGTGGGATACAGCCGCTTTGACTGCAGGAGAGCGACCTTGCTCCTTTGTATTCGCCCTCCCCGCCTGATGAAGAGCAAGACCCCAATGTCCGCAACTTCCCAACCGTTGAAATGGCGCAGACCTCCCAAGTAGTGGGTTTCTACCTTGACGACCCACGATGAACTTAGGGTCACCGGGGATGCGAACCGCGAAAAGTGCTCAATCCATGTGAGATCCAGTGACTCCTCAGGCAGGTTTGGGTTGTTGGTCAGCTTCTCCGATATGCGAATGTTGCATCCACGAAACACAGCAGTCACCCCACGCTACCACGTCCGCGGGAAGGTCGATCGCGTTTGAATTGTCCATTCGGTCGCTCTCCAATCATTCGATTGTTGTCTCGCCGCCTAACGATTCAGCTCAGCTCTGTACAAACTCATGAATTCGTCAGTTTCTCCTCCAATAGAAGGGCTCTTGCCCACTTAAGGACTAGTGGTGCCAAGGGTTGAAGCTTCAGCTCAGACCAAGCTTGCGGGGCATTAAGTTCAGAAGACTCATAGGCGCTAATCGCGGGTGTTCGAGGTATTGCATGGAAACTGAACTGCAAACCGCGGATATTAAGGTAGGCCGGACCACCCCGCTCGACATAGGCACGGACATCAGAAGGTGGTCTCCGGATGATATCCTCAATGGCACGCCCGAATATAGCCTTAAAGCTATATACTTCTTTGGCGAGCTTGAGAGACCCGTCATAAGTCTTGAGACGCGGGTTCAGGGCAGCGTTCAGCAGATTTGCGCACGCGCATACGTATGCAGCATCGCCTGTTGTCGTCACAATCATTCCGAGCCCAGCTTTAGCTTCACGGAGCTCCGAAGTATGAATTGGAATTGGCTCCTTTTGTGTCCTAATGACATCAACTATCGCGTCGCTATTCGCAGGTTGCGCGCTTTCATTGGGCTCTTGTCGTAGGTGATTAATCAAGAGCCTCGCTTGTTGAATGTATCGCCTATGGATAGCCGGCGATAGCATCCTGAGAAACTCTGAGAGTGACACCACGATGGAGGATTTATCAACACAGCGATGGTGCCGCGTGAAAGTGGGATGGCAGAACACAACGATGACCCTCTTAGCCTGCCCCGCAACACGGAGGGCTTGACGATGCGCTTTCTCCTCAGTAAATGAGCTCAATATCCATAAATGCCGGTCCTTTGATAGGAACGGTTCATATGTGTCCTTACGGAGTGGCTGGATCATCTGGTTGTTCTCTATCTCTACGAAGGAAGGAACAACGGAAAACGATTTGAACCTCTCTAACCCTTCATACGAGTCGTGTGCTGCATAGCTGATAATGGAGCGAAACAGGAGACTAGAAATAGGCAGGCTACGGACGGACTCGATATCTGCCAGCATTGAACTAAGGAACTTCCTCAGAAGCACTTTGCTGGGATCCGGCTTCTCTGTAAAGAGCGTAATAAAGTTCCCCGATGGGTCGACTACGAGGTGAAACACGTCGTTCCATGACCGCTGATTCCACTGTTGTCTTTTGCTAGACGGGATGCTGCCAAGCCGAATCAAATAGTTGATACGCCCGTTTTCTGCAACGTACCATTTCTCGATCGTAGCAGTGTTCGCTTCATTAGCCACAACGATCGTTTGTTGCGTATTCAGGGTGGAGCGGTCGTAGTCGATGCGTTGGAACACTTCCCAAGGGTATAACTCGCGGCACCATTTGGCATCGTGATCTTGAGCGTGGTTCTTGCACCAAGTTTCAAAATCAATAGAAGCAATTCTCATGGCTAACCTTTTATTAGCAGAGTCCGGCGTCGTCTTTTTCGCCGGACGCCGCTGCCGCCATTTTAAACCCGCCCATGGTGGTCCGTCAACATTTCCATTGATCGGCCATTTGCCTTGAATGCCCCCATCGCTTTCACAGGCAATTCTGGCAACTCCACCATTGGACGGAATCCACCATCATCGCCATCTATCGATTTTAAGTTCACAATAGCAATGACCGGCAAAAATACTTAGTAGAATTTACATGAAATTTTTTTAAGAATTTTGTTTTTTGCCGCTGCCGAGGGCTAATAGGTGAAGGAACAACATTTTTCGGCGCCCATCCATCCACCATTTTCGCGCCAAAGACAACACCGGAATCCGCCCCCACGCGCAAGGCCGGAATCCAACCGATTACTAAAACCGGAATCCGTAACCCGGAATCCGGCCGAAACGTCCAAGCAGAAAGACTAACCCGGAAGCACGATGTTCATTCTCCTCTTGTCGACGATGGCGTACGTTCCCCAGGTCCAGGCGCCGGAAAAGGCGGTGGCGGCCGCCGTAACCGTGGAACTGGCGTTGGTGAGGCCGTTGTCGCCGGTAATGGAAATTGACGGAGATCCCCACGGCTGGCCGGCGCGGCTGCGCGAGTTCAAGATGGGGGAGAGCAGGGGCCATTACCAACTCAAGGCGGGTGAAGACCCCAATCCGGTATATCGACGGGCGCGTCCCTTTCCTGTTCCCAGAATCATCGGTGTGCACCCGTTTTCGCCTTTCGGCGGCCCTTCGAATCATTTAGGAATCCAGCGCGTGGAGGCGTCGAGCCTGCAATGGCCCTGGCCGCCGTCGGACGTGAGCAGCATACCAGAATCGAAGAAAGTGATTCACTGGCGCTGGGAACCGCCCGATTCTCTCCGGAACTACTATTGGTCCGAGGTTGGCGGGGGCGGCGTCGAGCGCTTCTGGGCGGTCTGCCTCCAGAATGCCCGCAAGCCGAATTCAGAGCCTTCGAACCCGCGGCTTTTCTACTTTGACACGAAGTCTGGACTGCGCTGGCAGGCGACGATCCCGGTGAAGCAGACGCTGGAAGCTCTCCGCATAGCTCCGCCAGCCCACGATTGGCGCGGCGACGTGAAGGTGTTCCTGGGCGTGAACGCGGACGCAAGCCGGGTGCTCGCCCTCGTCTCGCGGCCGGATCGGCGGTCCACGTTCCTCTTCGTTTACGCGGGAAACGGCGATCTTTTGCACTCAAAGCACTTTGCAGGCGGTGAGGCCCTGCCGAATGGTTCCCCCTCGTGGAGCCTGCTGCGCCGTCCATCGGGAAACAGGTTCGTCATCTCCCTGCAGCCTATGGAGCCCGACATGCCAGTCCGTGGACGTGGGCGAGGCGGGCATGTGGATAGTCCGCCACCAGAACCCGCCGGCGCCTTTTTGATAGACCCGGAGGGTGAGCTGCTCGCCCGGTTAGTAGACGACCGCGGAGGACCCGTTCTAGCATGGCAAATCTCTGAAACCAACGTCCTGTCAACGGAACTGTGGCGCGATAATGTCGCTCGATATTTCATCTTCGCCTTGCCGTAACAACCATTAAACCTAGTCAGCAAACCATCCCACGTCCAGGGCTCGCGTTATAATGAGCCCGGCCGTTTCACATATCAAAACCAAAACACCCGGAATCTCCCCATTGTTCATTGTTCATTGCTAATTGGACATTGGACATTGGACATTCCGGCCAATCCGAGCAAGCCAACGGTCTTCCGAGCCACCATGGCGCCCGCGACTTTAGGTCAAGCCCCCGATCAGGCAAACTCACCAGGCCACGAGCAAGCCCTGATGCACCAAACGGACGAAGCCGCCAGAGACGCAGCATGGGCCCCCAGGAGCCAGAGACCGGCCATAGGAAAGAGGTTCGAGAGAACAACCCGACCGGCAGGAGACCAACGGAATCGACTACCCTTGACCGGGCCACCGGCCACTACGCCCGCTCAAAAGGAAAAGAACCCGCTCTTGACCAAACGAGGAGAACCCTCTCGAGAACCAGGCCACCCCCGCGCTCAGAAACGCGGTCAAGCGCAGCCTTCAAAAGAGACCAGCCTCGGAACCTGGTCCATAAACCGTGTCGATAAGAACTATCCACACTTTCGCCCGTCCGGAGGACGGTTCACCCAGCCGTGCATTTCAATGCGCGGTCTTCCGGCGGCCGACCCTATGGCTGAACCAGGGCCACACCAGCCCGCCATAGGATTGACCACTCGCAGCGTACACGGGCGCCCAGCAAACGTGCGCATCAAGCCCGGATTACCACGGACCAATTGCCAATTAGGTTAACGAACCTCCCGCAGCCCGTCATCCTGGTAAGGATCTGCTTTTGAAGTGGCAACGGAAGATCGTCACGTCAAAAGCAGATCCTTCCAGGATGACGGGTTGCGAGGCGATATGCCGTTGATCAAAAGGTTGGTCCAAATTCGGGGCGGGGTCCCACTCGCTCGCGGTAGACAGCATCGAAAGGAATCGTCCACCAAACGGACCAGCATAACCCAATCAGCGGGAGTGACGTGAGTCCACGCAGGTGGACTTCGCGTACTTGTTGCCGCGGTTTCAACCGCCCGGCCAACCCCCCGCCCATAGCATCGGAATCCCGGCCTCGTATCCCATTCCCCCTTAAGAGGGCCAGGGGGTCGGCCAAACCAGAAGGCTGCGCTCACCCAACCTAGCTCGGAATCCGACTCTCAACTCTCAACTCTCAACTCTCAACTCTCAACTAACCAAGGAGTCCGCAATACGCAATCCGCAATAGGATTCCATCCCGCACGCCTCCCGGAATCCACCCGAAACCCGATACCCGATACCCGAGACCCGCCTAAAACACTTCTCCAACCCCCGTATCCAGCGCCTGCCCAAACTGCCCCGTCCCGACCTTGTTGAAGATCGGCAGCCCCTTGATCTTGAGCTGGAAGAAGAACTGGCGGTCCTTGCGGAATCCGAACGGGTTGTCGATGTAGGTAAACGTCGCCTCCAGGCAGTGCAGGTCGCGGATCACCTGGAAGCTGCGCGATTCGAAGCGGTTCAGGTAGCCGTTGTACTGCGCCAGCGCCATCAACCGCCACAGCCGCCCGATCGGCAGGTTGAGCGATCCGTTGAGGTTGCCGAACCGGTGTCGCTGAGGGTCATAGCGGCCCACCAGGTCCAGCGCAAACTGGTTCGGGCCGCGGAATCGAAGGTCGCTCGTAACGGACTGCACCCGCCCGTCGTTGATGTCATAGGAGACCAGGTTGCGCCACCGAGCCCAATCCACCGGCCGCCACAGCGTATTCAGCGACATCGTCTGCCACGGCCGGGGCGCGAACCCTCCAAAGCTCTGCTGCGCGAAGTCATATCCGGCCCGCGCGGTGATCTGGAACCGGCGGTCGTCGAGCTGCCCCACGTCGAAGTTCATCGTGTGGTAGTTGCCCAGCGCGTCGAACCGAAAAGGGGTCCCGCCCTCCGGCCGCTGGTAGGTGTAATTGATGTTCATTCCGGACCGGCGCCCCCACCGCTGCGTCAAGTTCGTGCTGTTGCGCAGAACGTACTGCGCGAACCCCGGCGCGTAGAAATACTGCTCAAACCCGCCGCTCACGTTCAGGTCCGTCTTCTTAGAAAGCGCATACCGGCTGCCCGTCAAATTGAACCCGACCACCGCCCGCTCGGTAGCTATAGCCGATGGACCGCCGACGAACGACGCCGACCCGCTTTCGGAGTACCGCCCGACCGACATCATGAAGTTCGCCGGAATCCGCGACAGCATCCCTTGCGTAAACCGGTAGTTCGAAAGCGATATCTCCGGAAACCGCTCCACGCCGCCAAAGAACGACTGCCCGCTGTCCCCGAGCGCGATGTTCTTGTTCGCTGTGAGCTGCAGCGTATAGTTCTCCGCCCGCTGGTCCGCCTGCAGCCGCGTCGAAAGCTGTTGGGTCGTCGTCGAGGTAGTCCCGCCCCCGCTGGCGTAGCTCGAATAGTCGGCGTTGAAGTTGGCCGAAGTCTTCGTATTGAACTGCAGCGCCTGTGAAAGCGCCGCCGAAATGGAGCGGTTGGAAAACCCCTGCGATTCCGTCAACATCCGAGCCAGGTTCAGCGTCGTACTGTTCCCGCCCGCCGTCCGCGTATAAGCCATCCGCGAGTTCCAGTTAGTCGTCTGCGGCAGCGAAAGATAGCTGTTCCGCTGAAAATCGCTGTCCAGAGAAAGGTTCTGCCCGCCCCCAATGTTAAACCGATTATTCACCCGCCCCGACAGATTGTTAAACCCATCCGTCGGAATCCCATACAGCGCCACCAATCCGGCAATCTTCGCGAACTGGTACCCTTGTTCGGCCCCAATCCCGAGCCCCTTCTTCTCCATCGCGTCCGTCCGAAAGATCCCCGGAGTCCGCGACCCTGCCAGGTAATTGAACGCCGACTTAACGAACCACCCTTCATCCACCGATCGCCCGACCTGCGGCGTATACCCCGTATGCCGCGGCCGCTGATTCAACGGAATCACCAGCGTCGGCAAAACGAACAGCGTCCGCCCCCAGAGAATGACCTTCGCCTTCTTCAGAATCACCCGCCGCCCCGGCTCCACCTCAACTTCCTGCGCTCGGAACAAATAATGCGGATGCTCCAGCTCGCAAGTCGAAGCATCCACCATCTCCCCAAAGATCGGCCCGCCCCGCCTCCCAAACAGCGCCCCCCCGGAGAGATACAAAGGAGAAGTCAACCGCCCCTTCAAGAACTCCGGCGACAACCCCGACCGAAGGTTCTCCACCCGATACTGCTTCGTCCGAGTATTGAACCGAATAGTATCGCCCGTCACCACCTGCCCCCGATAAGTCAGCGTAGCCCCATCCGAAAACACAAGCTCCCCATTGAGATCGCCCGCCAACCGATCCCCCGTCAGCGTGTACTCGCCAACCACGATCTTCACCTGCCGCCCGCGAATCTGCGAATCACCGATCAGCTCGACCTCCCCGGACTCCACCGTCCCCGTATCCTTCTCCGGCGTCTGCGCCCCCGGCGAAGGCGCCCCCGGCGGCACCGGCGCCCCGGGATCCAGCGGATTCTCCAGCGGCGGAATCTTAGGCTGCGGCACCCCCCCCGGCGCCTGCACCTTCCCCTGCGAATCCGCCTGCCCGGAAGGCGGTGCCGGCTCCTGAGCAAGAGACGGACAGATCAAACAGACAAACACAAGGCAGCAAAGGTACCGGGAGGGCGAGGCATACCGGGAGGGCGAGGCTCCCGCCGAGCCGTGTTTCCCTATCGGGCGCACATACCGGGAGGGGGAGGCTCCCGCCGAGCCGCCTCTGTTTCTGTCCGTCGAAACGTAACTACGGCTCGGCAGGAGCCTCCCCCTCCCGGTACCGCGAACCGGCTTTTGGAGGGTCGAGCGAAACGAATGGGCAAATCCGCAATCCGCAATCCGCAATACGCAATCGTCCCGCTTCATTCGGATTTCCAAAGCACGAAGAGTCCGATCAACGCAAACAGCACGTTCTGCCCCCACGCCGCCATGATGGGAGACACCTGCTGCGGAAAACTCGCCCCCACGATCTTCGCCGCCAGAAGCGTATTCCAATAGACGAACACGAGGATGATCGAGAGCAGCACGCCCATAAAGTTCCCCGCCTTGGCAAACCGAAGGCTCAACGGAGGACACGCGATAGCGAATACGAGACACGAGAAGGGCACCGAGAGCTTGAAATGGTAGTCGAGAAGATCGCGAGGGTTGTTCCACCCCATCTGCTTCTGCATCCGAATCCGCTTCCCCAGCTCCTCAAAGCTATTCGCCGCGGAGGATGAATAGAGCGGAAGCTGCAAGGCGATCAAGTTAAACGTCTGCTCCGACAACCGCAGGTCCGCCGTCCACGTCTTTGACCGAACGAACGTCTCATCCACCCCATAATTCCGGTAGTTATGGATCCTGGCGTCGAACAGCGTCCACTTCCCATTGTCATACTCCCCCCGCTGCGCCAGGACCGCTAACGGTGTCGGAGAAGACCCCACCATCCCCGGCGTCGCGCTCACCAGGAACATGACATCGTGCAGGTAAGCCTTATTCCCCTTCGGCTGAAGCTCCATCCGGCCCACGTAAGCGGTGAACTTCTTATCCGGAGATTGGACAACCTGACGGTCTTGAGGCACGAGGAACTTGATCTGCCGTGACAGCGCCGCCATCGTCCGCTCGTATTGCTGATTTGACCACGGCACCACGTGTTCCCCGAAGTAGAAGTCGGCAACGCTGAGAAGAACGCCGGCCACGAAAACCGGGAGAAAGATACGCTTAAGGCTAACCCCGGCCGCACGAATAGCGGTAATCTCGCTGTCCCGCGCCAACCGGCTGACCGTAAGGGACGCAGCCACGGCCATCGCAACCGGCATCGTCAGGTGAATCAGGTAGGGGAGGAAGTAAAAAGCGACCTTCGCGACGCCGATCGCGGGGATGTTGTAGTTGATGAAGACGTTGGCGTTATTGTAGAGGACCGTCCCCGTCAGCATCAGGACTACGGCGCCCTGGCCGATAAGGAACGGAACCACCATCTCCCGCACAATATACCGATCCAGGCGCTTCATAACCGTGAATCAGTATACGGGCGTAGCTGCTGATTCCGTGTCTCTACGAAGAATGAGTGTTGAGCGTTGAGTGTTGAGTGTTGAGGCGAGAGACCTTAACACTCAACACTTAACACTTAACACTCGTACTTCAGACTTCCCACCCCGTCTTCAGCCGCTTCCCGCGTTTCGCCGAAATGTTGGCGTCGATGACCGCGTAAATGAAAACGACTCCGAAGAGCAGGATGAGAACGATGAGAGAGTTCGGAATCTGCTCGGTCTTCTGAGAAGGCACTCCCCACCGCGACCAGAGGAGTAAGTAGACGAGGAGCGACGTGAGGACCGCTATGAAGGCGCCCTTCACCGTTTCGCCATTGTAAAGCTGCCCCGCACCAGGAAAGACGGCAGAGAACAACACTGCTACGAACGCGTTCCGCGGAATGTAATCCTGGCGCAGCACGTGCACCATTCGGTTCTGTAATAGAGCGAGCTCGGCATATTTCTTTTCCGCCGTTTTCCGGCTGGAATCGGCCTCCAATGCACGGTTGTAGGCAAAGGCGGCGTCATCTACCCGCCCCACGCTCTGTAGTATGTCTCCATATAGCTCCAACGCCGCCGCGTCTTTAGGTACGAGTTCAAGAGCAGCCCTGACGTTGGCCTCCGCCTCCTTGAAATTGCCCCGGCGCCTCGAAATGTTGGCCGCGGTCAGCAGACGATCTGCGTCAGTCCTTTCCTGGATGCTGGAATCGCGGAACTCCGGAAGTGTGATCTCCGGCTTCGGGACGAATGGCTCCTCCTTCAACAGCTCCGGTGGAATCACCATGGATGGAATCGGCGACTTCCCCTTCGCGGTCGGAACAGGTTCACGTCCCATCGCTACCAGGCGTTGTATCTCGTCCGGTGAGACTCCGCGGCGCGCGAGATCAGCAGCCAGGCGTCGGTCGGTATCCTCTTGGGTCTCGACTTTCTCAGCTGCGACCGCGCCGGTTACCGGGGGGAGGGAAGTTGTGCGCTCGATGTCGGGCGCGGCGTTGATAGGAGCGGACGGCGGGGAGAACGATTCGGTGCGTTCCTGTTCAGGCTGAGGAATTGGGCCATCCGTCTCCATAGGACTACTCGGCAGCGGCCGGAATCAACGTCTCCAGAGGCACCCGCTTGGCATCGCCCCAAAACGCTTCCAGGTCATAATATGCCCGCTGGTCGGCCGCCATGACGTGGGCCACGACATCGCCGTAATCCATGAGCACCCAGACCGCCGCATCGTATCCCTCCACGCGGATTCCTCCCCACCCCGCTCGTTTAGCGCTCTCGACAATGCCGTCTGTGATGGTCCGGATATGCGTGGATGAGGTGCCGGAGCATATGAAGAAGTAGTCGGTCATCACGGTCAGACCGCGCAGATCGAGGAGCACCATATCACGTGCCTGCTTGGCGTCCGCGGCGCTCACAACCAGCTGCGCCTTTTCTTCCGATGTCATACGAAGCGATATACCTCCGGAGGTCCGTTTCAAGTCAGTCACGCGATTAACGGACTCGAACTGCGCCCAGTATGCCCGTCTACCTCGCGTTTGTCAAGAATGAGGCTGCGCTTCAGGTCGTGAAGTGAGACCATCTTCGCCGCCCACCAGACAATAAGTGTGTTCGCCGCCGCGACCACGCCGGAATCATTGAACACCAACATAGCTGCAGCGCCGACCGAGAGAGCAGCAATGACGGAATCCTCGGTGGTTGATTGGTGACTGCCATCGTTGCGAGCTCTGTAGACCCAGCATAATCCGGCGAGCGCCGCAACAAGGCAAAGGCTCCACGGACTATGGAGCAACAGATACCAGTTCAGCGCAGCCTTTCGGTAGATGATTCCCGCGATTCCACTGCTGCTTGCCCGGCCAATATGGGTTTGCTCGCCGCCTTTCGCGGCATCCATCGAGGCTAGAAGCACAACTATCACGATGATCGCCGCGATTCCGACGGCAAATACGGCGACCCGCCGACCGGGTATTGCATTCCATGCGAAGACCGCGGCTCCGGCAAGGAAGAATGCCAACATCGCTCCGGCGTCTGCGCCCAAGCCCGGGATTCCGCAGAGTAGGCCGAATCCGATCAGGGCGACTGCCGAAACGAGTGCCGGAATCCGCTCGGGCGCCAGGAGCGTAAGGGACCCCATCGCGCCGAGTGCAACTCCCGCGTACTCGTTCCCAATTCCGTAATAGCGCGCCCCTTCCATTACGGAATAGCCCATCCATGCCTGGCGGAGGAGATCCTGTCCAGAGACAATGTCCATAACAAGCGCGGAGATAAGCGAGCCGGCCGCAATAATGGCCAAAGGACGCGTGATGGCGGAATTAGTCAGGCATCCGACTGCACCCATCGCAACCACAAGCGCCAGCGCAAGTCCGCAAACCCACCCTTCAAACGGGCATAGCGGCGGCAGTAACAGTTGAGCGACCGGCAGAAGGAGTAGGGAGACCGCAGTGACGCACGCAAGCCTGCTCAATCGGAATTTCGAACTTCGGCCCCAAAGCCTCCATGCCGCCATTCCGATTATCAGCAGCGTTAGCTGGAGCGTCGGCATGCCGCCGAATGCCGACTGCTTGCGTGATTGCAACAGCCAATCGGAGTGCATGGCTGCCCAATCTGTGCTCGTTCGCTTTTCTGGTTCAATTGATTGGATCGAAACTGGCCGCCCTATCGAAGCGGGGTTCTCCTTAAGCCTGAAGTACTCGGCAATGGTCGGCAGTATATCGGTGTTCGTAATGAGCCCACACGTTCGTGTGGAGGGGCTGTAGAGGATTCCGGGTTTCGCGCCAAATCCAAATCTAATGGCCGGCGCCAGTCTGTCTACGCTCGAGGCGGATGGCGCCGGATAGGGGCTAACCAGCAAGAATGCGGCGGCTCCATGCTGCGCTAGGGGTGTGACGATCTCCACTAGACGGGCAAGCCGGGAGAGTGCGAACGCTCGGTGTGAACGCGCTACTTCGGGCAAACAGAGCGGCGCGTATCGCTCCGCCCGCCACAGGTCTCCAAACACCCAGACCTGTAAATCGCCGTTGACCGGTTTTGCGAAAACGTCAAGATTGTCACGGAACCCGTAGGGCGCGGCAGAATCCGGTGTGCGTGTAATGCTGCCGGTCATATCGGCGTCGACCTTACCGGCGGAATCCATGGCGATCAGCCGCCCAAGGTTTCGGGTCTGGCTGTCGTCGGAGTTGCCGAGCGTGGCTGTTTGGAGCTTCGCTCCGTGGAGCAGATCTCCGAGCGCGCCGATTGGAACCGGATGATCGACGGCTCGGTTTTCCTCTGTCAAGCGGTCGAGGAATCCAGCAGCGAAACTGCTTGTGGAAGATCGGGCAGTCGCGCGAGTACCGGCATTAATCGTAAGACAAGCCGCCTCAATCGCCGGACGTCCATCAGCTTCCAACAGAGAGCGGTTGCTCACTCTGGCTGTTCTCGCGTTTATCCAGCCGTAAGCGCCCTGGCGTACGAGGGCCTGCAGAGGTTGAAGCTCAGGACGCGTAAGGTCCTCGGCTTTCAAACCGGGTACGAGGATGAGGATGAAAGGCGGGCGCGATTCCGCCCGCGCTTGGCCGACCCATAGCAAGATTACGAGGAGAACGAGAAGGCGCACGTGATTATGGCGGGTCCGGCCCGAGCTGCGCGACGAACTGCTGCGGAGTCTGGCCGGGCTCGTTAACATGGGTGACGGGAGACCATCCCTTGGGACCTGGCCCGGTGACGCCGGCAAGCCACTTTTCGGCAAGCAGCTTGCGCGACCCTGGGACCGGCCATGCCTCGCCGCTGATACTATGCTCTTTGCGAAGCTCGTTCCACCGTTGAAGCCAGGCATACCAGACCGGGAGCCGGCCCTGCCGGACTCGCCATAATAGAGTCTGATTATCTTTCGCTGCCGATTCTGCCTTATTCCAGAGTTGCTCGGCACGCGTCAGATTCGCAATATTGAGGAATGGGTGCGTTCGTTGGTGGCAGCCCAGGTGGTAGGGATCGGCGGCGGAATCCATAAAATGGAGATACTCCAGGATGGGCTTTGAGGCGGACTTGCCGTAATATCCCTCCACGAACTCTCGGATCAACTTTCGGTCGTCCTGAAGCGGATTCCACAAGAGCTGTGAGATCACCCAGCTCTTGAGCTCCTCCATCTCGCCGCCATGACCTTGGTACGCGCCCTGCTCGAACAATCCCCGCACTCCATGCCGGTGGAAGAATCGCACGTTAGGCCCCAGCGTGTAGTAGTTGGGGTGGGGGAGGACGTAGTGGATGAAGTTCGTCGTGTAATCCCAGACATACAGCCGATTGCTGATCTTGCTCCAGGCGCGGATATCATCGGCAAATGCCGGATTCTCGTGCTTTTTGGGAGTCTTCTCGGGCGGCGCAGGGTCCTCCAGCGGTTTCGCGAAGTTGCATTCGATGGAGCACAATCGAACGATTACGTTGGGCCGGGGCCGCAGCGTTTTCGGAGCCTTGCGCGTGTACTGGTAGGCAAGCGTATCGACGGCCACATGGGGGAATTCGGACTCCACTCTTTCAGCAACATAGTTCACCAGCGCAAGCATAGTGCCGGCATGGCTTCCTTCGGCCTCATCCAGCGCCTTGCAGTTAGGGCATTCGCAGGCACCGTACCAGTCGTTCTGCGAAACAGAAACGATGCGGGCCTGCGGATTCGCTCTTAGCCACTCTCTGACGGTCCGGACAATGTGTTCCCGGAGATCCGGATTCGTGGTGCAGAGCTGGCCGTTCTCGCCGTCTCGCTTGTCCTTGAATTCGCTGACTCGCTTGCCTTTCACCAGGCTGAACCATTCGGGATGCGTTGCGAAGTACTTGTCCGGCGGCACCAGGCTATAGAAGGTATGGACGAATCCTTCGTACACTATTTTGCCGCCCCTCCCCTCATCCAGTCGGGAGAAGTGGCTATTCACGAAGTTCCGGGCCGCCCAGTCTCCATCGAACGCGATAGTCCAGTGCGGCGCGCGCGACTCAAAAGCCGGCGCCTCTCGCACGTTCAAGTCCGGAATCGTAAGGGATGGATTCCGCGGAATCCGGGAGGCCCACGGAGTCCACCACCGCACGCCGCAGCGCGTCTGGAGGAATCTGTAAACAGCATACAGCGTCCCGCGCGGCCGCCCGCCCGCCAGCAGAAGCAGCTTTCCCTTCGTCTGAATCACCAACTCTTCGCCGCCGAATTGTGCCATCTTCACATCCGGGAAGAATCTCCCCGCAGTTGCACCCGGTCCAACGATGACTGCGGATTCCGTCGACTGGACGTCTGTGCGTATCTCAAAGTCAGCCCCCGTAATCTGCTTCAGCACGCTCGCCAGCTCCCGCGCCGCATGTTTCTCAGAAGGGCTAGCGCCTGCCTGACTGACAATCACGCATCGTGCCCGTCCACGTTCCGCAAAGCGGACTCCGGCCTGGGCGCTTCCAATCGAAGCGGTCAACATGAGTGCCGGAAGAATGACTTTCATTGGTTCGACTAACCCCTGGGGCGCAGACGTATTCGGAACAGGGAATGCACGGCCCGCTGTGTGTTAACGGCACTGAGGAAATCAAAGAGTTGCCGACGATGTTCGGAGGTGCGATAATACACATATTCTCCATCCAACGTTACGGGTCCGCCAGTCAATGGCCCCGCAATCTGTTGGATCGGATTCGTATGGGCAGGGTCCAGTACTCCGAAGTACACCTCAGCCGCCTTTGGATCGATCTCGTTTTGTGAGTGTCGGCCGGATGCTTGGAGCGGCGAGCGTGAATACGTGAGGCATAGCTTCCCATTTTGGATTTCGAGCTGAGAGGCGCAGATTCCGCGTTTGTCGGGAAACTGCATGACGGTTCGCGGTCCCGGCCGGTCCGGATCGTATTCTAGCAGTTCTGAAATCTCGCCTTTGTCGTTCTCGCTTAGAGTGTACAACTTTCCTCCGTATACTGCGAGTAACGATCTTGCTGCAGGCACGTCCCCGTGGAAATTCGGGACGATTCCCCGGCGCCCGGTGCGAACTGCGTAGTATTGAAGATCGCTGCGCGTATCCGGATAAGTTCGGCGCACCTTCCACCAGATTCCCTCGTCGTCGCCGGACACCTCGAGTGAGGTGGAAAGCCCGTCTGCCACTTTTCGGGCTGGCCCGCCATCGAGCGGCGATGCCACAAGCTCGGAGTTGGCCGGGTACTCGTACCAATAAGTCGTTGCCGTCGATACGAAAGCGGTTCGCCGATCTCTCATATGTATCCAGAGCATGGTCTCGCCAGTGAGTTTCCTCCAGAGTTGTTGGATTGGGAGCCCTAGCGTATCGACATTGAGTTTACTGTCAACGCCATCCTTGAGTGAGACCTGATGCAGCTCGCCCGGCTTGATACGCGGTGGGTCGTGCTCGAATACACGGCGCGTTTCGCCCGGTTTCAACTCGCGATGCTCATTGAGCAGGAAGCTCCCCAGGTTCTTCCGGCGCTCCGCAACCCCGCGTACGCCTCCCATGCCGCCGCCACCTCTCAGTTGGGGTGAGAGAACGTAATAGGCATATCCTCCGACAAACTTTAGATCGCTAAGCGAAGTAGCCGACGCGTCGAAATTTCCGATAACTTGCCTGTTGGCGCCATCCAGCGATTGAGACTCGATTAGATATTTGTTGCCGCGCCATTGCGTCGAGTAGACGCGCCCTTGGTAGATTTGCCCGCCGATGCTCCGGTCGGACGTCAAAAGCAACTCGGGTCCCGTATTGCCGAGAAGGCGCCATGCGGCAGCCGAGGCTACGGCGAGGATTACAAGCGCTGCGAGCAAGCGCAGCCTCCGTCGCCCTGGCACAATTGCCTTCGGCGAGAGAGGAAGATCGGGATCGCTAGCGAGCTTGATCGTCATCTGTGCGGTCATTAAGGGAATCATCAAGGTGATGCAAGGAACATCGCCACTGGAACCGTCAGAATCCGCGGGCGAACAGTACAACTGGAAAGAGTAGAATCGAAAGCGCAATCAACGGAATGCCAAGCGTATGGCAAACGCGGTTTACCGGATTCTGATGGCTCTGCGCGTACTGCGCGATCCACTCGTCCCAGCTTTTGCCTGCTAGCATGTGGGCGTATTCTCGCGGTCGGTCATTGGACTACTCGTGCTCATCACGCTCTTCGGTATTCGCCTTACATGTGCGGAGCCATACTTTCTTGGTTGAGTCGTCGTAACCTTTCCAGGCATAAGGGTCGATTCCGGCAACCGCGATGATTGCTCGACGGTCGGCAACTGCTGG
Organism: Chthonomonadales bacterium; assembly: GCA_046715155.1. Classification (GTDB taxonomy): domain Bacteria; phylum Armatimonadota; class Chthonomonadetes; order Chthonomonadales; family CAJBBX01; genus JBKJZI01. Next base: position 19,055 of record JBKJZI010000319.1, read on the forward strand.
ACGTTCGCCAATTTCCAGGCTCCAGGGGAGCAGGGACCAGGCGTTCATGTAGTGGCTCACTAGCACGCGGCGGTAGACCTGGCTGCGGTTCTTGAAGGAACGGTGGAGCAGGTATCCGTTGAAGAAGACGACTGTGCCCGCGGCGACCTCGATGGCTATCTCCGCCTTCTCGTCAAATCCGTAGCTTTCCTGCGCGAAGTCAAACTCATCCGGGTTGCCGTGGTCGCGCTGTTGGTAGAGGTAGCCCTTTCGATGCGAGCCCGGAATCACCCATAGACAGCCGTTTTCGATGGTCGCGTGGTCCAGCGCGATCCAGGCGCCGATGAGTGAACGGTCACGGGTCGGGATATAGATTTCGTCCTGGTGCCACGCCTGCCCCTGGAATCCCGGCGGCTTTACGAACAGCATGGACTGCATGCACTTAACGCTTCCGTCCCAGAAAGGCAGGTGCGCGGCAGTAATCTGGCTCAGCGCCCCGCATATCTGCCGGTGGCGCACGTACTTTTCGATGACGGGGCTGATATAGTGTGGCTGATGGATGCAGAGAATGTTTCGTAAAGCCTCTTCATCGGTCGTCTCCGGCGGCATTGGCTGCAGCGATTCACACGGGTAGCCGCCTCGCGCGATGTGCGCGGCGTCCCGCCGGATTTCTTCCACCTCGTCCATCGTGACCAGCCCCGGCATCGCCAGGTAACCCTTGTTGACGAAGAAGGCGACTTGCTCCTTGGGCACGGGTTTCGGCACGTTGATGCGGGGCTCTTTGAGGAGTGTGCTCAATCGATCTCGTCCTACCGGCTGCGTAATACGGCGCCCGGCAGCGCGTGCGTTGGCTCACCGTCTCTCTTTACGGCGACACCGTTCACGAAGACGTGCGGAATCCCCTCGGGATACCGAAGCGGGTCCTCGAATGTCGCCGTGTCTCGGACTGTCTTTGGGTCAAAGAGAACCAGGTCGGCCGCAGCGCCGACCTTGATGACTCCACGACCGCGCAGACCAAGCCTCCGCGCGGGCTGCGCGGTCATTTTATAGACAGCAGACTCGAGCGGAATCACCCGTTCTTCGCGGACGTAGTGGCCGAGGACTCGCGGAAAGGTGCCGTAAAGGCGCGGATGCGTCTTGCCGCGTAAGTGAAGTCCATCACTGGCAACCATCTGCTTAGGCCAACGTAGAATGTCCTTTACGTTTCCCTCATGCGCTCCGTGGTGTACGTAACAGGCTCTAAGCTCATCCTCTACCAAGAGTCGGATCACCAGTTCGCACGGTCGCAGCTTCCGACGCTCCGCAATGTCATGAAAAGTGAGTCCCTCAAACGGCTTGGTCAGTGCCGATTCCGCACCGACCAGGTTATAGCTTGACCAATCCAGGTTCCGAGCTTCCAGCGCGGAGTCGATCTTGCTGCAGGTTTCCGGGTCGTTGAGTCTCCGCAGAATAGCTTCCGGACCGCCGTCCGTGGCCCAGGCCGGCAGCAGCGATTGAATGAAGGTTGAACCCGCCGTGTAAGGATAAATATCGCAGGTGACGTCCACGCCGTCTGCGCGAGCGCGATCCAACAAGGCTAGCAGGTCGGGGGCGCGGCCCGCGTTGGCGGGCCCGTTCATCTGAAGGTGCGAGATTTGAATTGGCACGCCGGCGTCCCTGGCGATACGCAGGCTCTCCTCCGTCGCGTCCAGGATGTCTTCGGCGTAGCTGCGCTGGTGAGTGGCGAAGAATCCGGCCGCTCGGCAAACCGCCACGTTCTCAGCATGGTCGGCGTGCGACATGGGCGCGTACCATAGTCCGGTCGAGAGTCCCCAGGCGCCTTCGTCCATCCCTCGTGAAACCAGGTCGGCCATCTGTGTGCGCTCGGAAGAATCCGCTGCCCTCGCTTCCATTCCCATGACCGAGACGCGTACCGCTCCGTGTGGAATCAGATAGGCGAGATTGGTTGCGACTCCGCGCTTCTCATAGCCAGCGAGGAACTCACCTACGGAGCTCCAATTCCAGTTAACGCCGGAATCGTTCCCGAAGAGGCCCAGCAGGTACTCTCGCTGTATTCCGAGCGCGTCTGGGGTGCAGGGGGCGAATCCAAGGCCGCAATTGGTGAAAACTTCCGTCGTAACGCCCTGCATTATCTTGGGCAAGTGATGCGGCCGGGCAAGGAGTGCGATATCGGCGTGCGTATGGATATCGATAAAGCCGGGGGAAAGGGTTAAGCCTTGAGCGTCCAGCGTATCTCTCGCCTCCGCTGCCGCCGGAATCGGGCCGACGTCTTTAATCCTGCCATCGATGACTCCGACGTCGGCCGCAAACGCCGCTCGCCCGGTCCCATCGACAACAGAAGCGTTCCTGATGAGAAGGTCAATCATGGGTCAGTCGTCGGTGGTCGGTGGTCATTAGCGGAGTTTCCCCCGTGCGGCAACTTTCCACACAGCCTCCACTGTTTCGCCACGGACAGCATAGATCTCATCGTGCATGTTGACGGTTGCGCAGGCATGGTAGGGGATAGTCCGGAGTTTCTCGCCGACGGCGGCTTGCCATCTCGACTGCGAGATGTCCAGGTGGCCGTGCTCCTCGCTCGACCAATCGAACGACACATCTTCGTGGCCGATTACCGTCCCATGCTTCGACCCCTCTGCTGCTCGGTCTCCCGAAAGCGCCTTAGTTCCGGCATCCACGATTGCGGTCGCGGAATCCGGCCGGCTCACAACGGTCGCCAGGACCGAGAGAGCGCAGTCGGCGAGTTTCATACCCATTCCGGTCTGCATGACGTCGCCGAAGACATAGACTCCGGGCCTCAGCTCCGTGATTCCTTTCTGTCTCGCCATTATCGGTGCAGTGGGCGTCGAACCGACGCTGACCGACTGTATGGGGAGCCCGACGGATTCCAGGTCTTCGCGGAGTCCCTGCATATCCTTCGCCCAGCCCGCACACAAGCCCGGACGGGCCGTCTCATCTACCTTGTAGGCGTATCCTTCGTGGGTGAAGATTCCCTCCAACTCCAAGCCGGCGGATTCTGATATCCTCTTGCCCAGCTCCACAGCATCCGCTTGGTTCCGTACTCCAGCACGGCCAAGTCCTGTGTCGATTTCAATCCGAACCGGGACACGGAGTCCGCGCGCCCGCGCCGCTTCCGAGATCGGCCGGGCGACTTCCTTGCTATCGACGCCGACGATGACCCTGCACCGTTCGGCCAGCGCGACCAGGCGCTCAATCTTTGGCGCGCCCACAATCTCGTTGGCGATGAAGATGTCCGTAAAGCCGCGTTCGGCGTAGACCTCGGCTTCTCCGAGCTTGGCGACCGTTAAGCCGGAGGCGCCGGAATCTACCTGCAATTGTGCGATCTCGGGAGTCTTGTGGGTTTTTGTGTGGGGGCGAAGAGACTTTCCGCCGTCTCGCGCGATCTCCGCCATCCGGGCGATATTACGCTCGAGAAGGTCCAAATCAACGACGAGTGCGGGAGTGTCGAGGTCGAAGAGGTTCATACCCTCTAATTACGACCTCGGCACGTTCGCACCCTTCTGTGTCAGTTGACTCGTTCGAATGTGAGGAACCGGCCGCTGCTATCTCGAACCGTAATCGTGTTCGTGTTCTCGAATTCCACCTGGCCCGAAACAGTGTTCTGTCCGCTGCCGGCGCTTAATTGGCCCTGGCTGACGGTCCATGTTCCCGACGTGCCGTCGAATGCCTGGAACGTGCCGTTCGGATTCAGGGTTATGGTAGTGTTATTCGTACATGCCACCGTAGCGCCGTTGATCACTGCGGCTCCGGGGCAGTTCAGAGTTGGCGATCCGGGCGCGCCCGCGCGGACGAGACGCCAGGTACCAGGAAGATCAGCCCGTGCCTGAGCATCCAGATCGATTGTCGTTCCGCTTCCACCACAGGCGTAGAGAAGGAGATATCCAGCCATCAGACCAACCATACCATTGCGAATTCTCAACATTGTCTTACTCCGGAGTTTCAAGTGGCGCGCCGCTGACGCGACGCTGGTTTCGTATTGGAAGACGGGCAGCGGTACAACTATGTTCGTTACGGCCCAGTTGCTTGGGCGAGAAGATTCCGAGCAAATGAGACTAGATAAGAGCGGGAAGAGACAATGCGCGGGGTGAGGGCCCTTCTCATTAGTGCCACCGTGATCGTGATCGCGGTGACCGCGTTCGCCTCAGAACGAATCCGCAAGGATGAAATACGAGGCCGCTTCTTCGAGGAACGCGTACGTCCGATCCTCGCGGAACGATGTTTCGGTTGTCATGGCCCAGCGAAGCAAATGTCCACCCTCCGTCTGGATTCGCGCGCCTCGATCCTGAAAGGCGGTGAACGAGGCCCGGCCCTCCTCCCTGGAAAGCCGGCCGACAGCCTGATCGTGCGCGCCATCAACCGTTCAGGTGCGCTCAAGATGCCCCCGTCCCGTCCCATACCGGCTTCCGAGGTCGAAGCGTTAACCGAATGGATTCGCATGGGCGCATACTGGCCGGAACCGCCCACGAAGAAAAAAACTCCCGTTCAGTTATGGTCTCTTCGCCCGGTCCAGCCCCCCAGAGTGCCGGCAATCCAAAATCCAAAATCCAAAATCCAAAATCCAATCGACGCATTCGTCTTCGCCAAACTGCGCGAGAAAGGGCTGAAACCCGCGCCCGCAGCCGATCGACGCACGCTCATTCGCCGCGCTTACTTCGACTTGATCGGACTGCCGCCTGATCCAAAAGAAGTCGATGCTTTCTTGAACGACAGATCACCGGGCGCCTGGGAGAAGGTAATAGACACGCTCCTGGCGTCACCCCATTACGGGGAGCGGTGGGGAAGACACTGGCTCGACGTGGCCCGATACACGGACTCACTGGATTCACGGGGCCTAGGTGGTGAGGGAGACGTGGCGTTCGCCTGGCGGTACCGAGACTGGGTCGTTGACGCCTTCAATCGAGACCTCCCCTACGACCGTTTCATTGCCGACCAGATCGCCGGAGACCTGATTCCCGCCGACAAGCCGGGCGAGTACAATCGCGCCGGCGTAATCGCAACGGGCTTTCTGGCGATAGGGAATTGGGGCAACGGGGACGCGGACAAGGACAAAATCCTCACCGACATCGCGGACGACCAGGTTGATGTCGTCAGCCGGGCGTTCATGGCACTCACGGTTGCATGCGCCCGGTGCCACGACCACAAATTCGATCCTATCAGCCAGCGCGACTACTACGCGATGGCAGGAATCTTCTTCAGCACACACATTCTGGCAAAGCTGACCCCCAAGGGAGAGGGCGAAAAGCCCATGCGGATCGCGCTTGCCTCGAAGCAGGACCTTGAGCGGCGGGCTCAACATGCGGAGCGACTCAAAGCGCTCGAAGCAAAGCTCCAGACCACAATCGACCAGGTCTACTCCCGGCATGCGGAAGCAATGCGCCCGCAGACTGCCGCATATCTGATGGCGGCCTGGGACTACTCAGCCCGACCGACTTCGGAGTCCGCACTATCACTCCCCGACTTTGCCCAGAAGCGCGAGTTGAAGGAGTATGCGTTGCGGCAGTGGTTGGAGGTATTGAACCCCGGTGGATTCCAGTTGATGACTACCCCGGTAAAGGATGTGTTGGGAAATCCCGGCGTCCATGCGTGGAAAGGGACTGGGGACACGCCCTCGCTCACCATAAACACCAATGACACTCCGCGGAATATTCTAACGTTCACGCTCCCTCCGAAGTCTATTGCGGTCCATCCCGGTCCGTCCACCGGCGTCGCCGTCGGCTGGCGCAGCAGCACCCAGTCGACGATTAAACTTACCGGCAGTGTGGCAGATGCAGACGCCGCGGCGGGGGATGGTATCGCCTGGTCGATGGTGGCTATCATCGGAGGAGATGCGAAGGAAATCGCAAAGGGCGAGATATCCAATGGCGGGCGAGCAGGACTCCCTCCCTCGTCGATCGTCGTTCGTCCCGGGGATGAGATCCAGCTCCGAGTGACGCCGAAGAACGGCCACACTTGCGATACCACCGCCGTAGAGCTGAGCCTGGAGGACTCGGGCGGAGGTAAGAAATGGGACCTGACTCGCGACCTCCTTCTCGACCCCTTCAAGTCGAATCCAAGCGCGGATTCTTATGGAAACTCGGGAGCATGGCGGTTTATGGACATGGCCGCGGGGGGCCGCGGGATGGATGGTACAGGGGGCCCGAATTGGGGAATCTGGGATTCCGCGGTGAAGGAGCTCAAAGCCTCGAGGCTGGACCGCGCCGGTCTCGAACTTGCTGCCGCCGAGTTCCAAAAGTCATTCACCGTGACCGACGCTCGGAGTCCCTTCCGACTCCGACGGGCTGAAGACGAACGGGCTCTGGAACCCGCGCTGCGGGACACCCTGGCGAAACTCCGCTTCGACTTGTATAATCTGCAGCGCAGCCAGCCTCCTCCGCTCGAGTACGCAAACGGAGCCCAGGAGGGTGGTGTGCCCGAAAGCCCTCACGCGGGTGTTCACGACGTCCGGTTGCACCTTCGCGGTCGCTACGATCGTCTCGGCGATCCGGTCTCGCGCGGATTTCCAGTCGTGCTTGAAGGCCGGAATCCGCCTCGGATCGAATCGGGAAGCGGGCGAATTGAGCTTGCGCGCTGGCTTACCTCGCCGGATCACCCGCTGACCGCTCGCGTGATGGCCAACCGAATATGGCAGCATCATTTCGGCGAAGGCATCGTGCGCACGCCGGGTAACTTCGGCCGGCTGGGAGAGCCGCCGGTGAATCAACCCCTGCTCGATTACCTGGCATGGCGATTCCGCGAGGGTGGGTGGTCGATCAAAAAACTCCATCGCGAGATAATGCTCTCTGACGCTTACCGCCGCAGCAGCTTGGAATCCGCCGATGCACGAAAGAAAGATCCGGACAACCGACACTTCAGCCGGATGAATCGACGGCGCTTGGACGCTGAATCTCTCCGCGACGCGATGTTGAGCGTTTCGGGTGAGCTGGACCGAAAGTTGGGTGGAGTTGCTTCGCGAGACCTCAGAATGCCCAGACGAACTATCTATCTCATGAACATCCGCTCCGATAGCGCCGGCTACGGGACGCTCTTCGATACCGCGGATTCCACCACCTCGGTCGATAAGCGCACCATATCGACCGTCGCACCGCAGGCGCTGTTCCTCCTGAACAGTCCGTTCGTGTTTGAGCGTGCGACGGCGCTCGCAAAACGGATACTTGCGGAAGAACACCGGAATGACCCGGCGCGGATACATAGCGCCTATCGGCTGCTTTATGGGCGAACGCCAACTGAGGAAGAGCTAAAGGTTGGTCTCGGAAGCGTCGACTCGCGAGAGGCTGGCGCGCGTACAATAGCTGCAGATTCCACAGAAGTGGAGCGGTGGGCGCAATACTGCCATTTGCTTCTGTGCGCGAATGAATTCATATACATCGATTAGGATCAAAGCTTGAAACGTACAGACCCGAACCACGGAATCCGACCCGCTGCTCTCACGCGCCGTGAGATGCTCCAAACCTGCGCCAACGGCTTCGGCATGCTCGGCCTTTTAAACATGCTCTCCGCCGACGCGCAATCCAAAACCCAAAATCCAAAATCCAAAATCAACTCGCCCCTCGCAGTGAAGCCCCCCATGTACTCGCCGCGAGTCAAGCGGGTCATCTTCCTCTTCATGTCCGGCGGTCCGTCACATGTTGATACCTTCGATCCGAAGCCCCGGCTCGGCGCGGATTCTGGTAAGCCACTGCCGTTTGATAAGCCGAAGCTGGAACGGACCAAGACTGGGAATCTGTTGGGCTCGTCGTTCGCATTCAAGCGGCACGGCCAGTCCGGAATCGAAGTCAGCGAGTTATTTCCGAACGTGGCTGCGTGCGTGGACGATCTTTGTGTCATCCGCTCGATGGTGGCAGACAACATAAATCACAACGGCGCCTGCCTCCAGATGAATACCGGCGAGCAGGCTTTCTCTCGCGCCAGTATGGGTTCGTGGCTCACATATGGCCTCGGAAGCGAGAATCAGGACCTTCCCGGATTCATCGTCATCAGTCCCGCCCAACCGGCCCAGGGCGCGCCGCTATGGAGCTCCAGCTTTCTTCCCGCTGCCTATCAGGGCACGCTCGTCAGTGACCTGAAGAACCCGATCGACAACCTCCGGAACGCGCGGATCCCGCTCGATCGCCAGCGCGCGCAGCTAGACGCGCTGCGACGGCTGAACGAGCTCCACCTTCGGGAACGTCCCGGAGACAGCCAGCTTGAGGCGCGCATAGCCTCATTCGAGCTCGCGTTTCGAATGCAGTCGCGAGCTCCAGAGGCGTTCGACGTGGAACTTGAAACCGATGTCACGAAAAAACTGTACGGAATCGACCAGAAGCACACCGAGATTTTCGGCCGACAGTGCCTGATGGCGCGCCGGCTCGTTGAGCGTGGCGTTCGTTTCGTCCAGGTCTACCACACCCAGACCGCGACTCGCTCGAGCTGTCAGCTTTGGGACCAGCATTCAAATCTCAAAGGCGGCCTCGTAGAGAATTGCGCCGCCACCGACCTCCCGATAGCGGGTCTGTTAAGGGACCTGAAGGGGCGGGGACTATTGGAAGACACGCTCGTGATCTGGGGAGGCGAGTTCGGGAGAACTCCGACAGCCGAGGGCAAAGATGGGCGAGAGCATCACCCATTCGGATTTACGATGTGGTTGGCCGGAGGTGGAATTCGTCGGGGACACGTTTATGGGGCAACCGACGAGTTTGGGTGGCACAGTGTGCAAGATAAAGTACACGTCCATGACCTCCACGCCACCATCCTGCACCTGATGGGCATCGATCACGAACGACTCACCTACCACTTCGGTGGCCGCGACTACCGCCTGACCGATGTCTACGGACAGGTGGTGCGCGGAATCCTGGCGTGATATACTTTTAGCATGTTCCTTGCGCGCATTTTCCTTCTCACTGTGGTGACGGTGACGGCGTTGGTCGCCAGTATTCCGATGCACAGGGCCCGAACGCATCTTCCCGCTCCCTTTGCCGGCGATGCCCGGATGGCCGCGAGGCGGACGCTGCAACTGAGGGATCAATCTATCCGAGACTTGCTTGCGGACCTTAACCTGGCGACTGGCGTTCGCTTTTTCGCGCACTCCACGGTAGCGGATGACCGCGTTACATTACTCGCACATAGCCGTCCACTCGCGGAGACCCTGGCAGCGGTAAGCTCATTCTTCGGCTTTGAATGGAAGCGTGAAGGAAACGCACCGGACTTCGGTTATACGCTATATCAGCCGGCGGCAGCGGTTGAAAAAGCACAGCGGGGCCAACGCGCTCGCCTGATCGAAACCGTGGAATTGATCGCCGACGAGGTCGCGCTATACGACCGCCTGGAAGGACTTCCGCTGGAGCGGATCGTCGAGCGTTCCGACACAGCTATGAGGGAACTATCGGCCAACACGGACCCCGAACGGCGACGGGATCTCCAGTTGGAGGTGATCGTCTGCGAGCAGCTCAAGGCTTCGAACGATTGGAGGCGGCTGGCAAACCGTTTCTTCCGCACGCTTAAACGCGAGCAGCTCACGGCATTTCTGGAAGGGGCGCAGGAAGAGTTCACCTGGCCCAATCGTGTCGCGGGCGCAAAGGAACTGCCGGCCGACGTGGTCGATGAGCTGAAGGCCGCCAGCGCTGCTGGAGGTTCTTCCAGCATTCCTTATGTTGGCCCCATAAGCTACGCCAGGCTGCGCGTGACCGGAGACTCCTCCGAGGATCCGACGATCAAATGGCACTTTACGATCGGCAAACGCGGCTCCGGGAATTTCGGGAATTCAGAGTTTTCGTCGGCGCTCCCCTCCAACTCATCGCTCCCCGACGGTCCGGCGACCTATCTTCACGAGCCCGCCGGATGGCTCGCCGACCCGTTGCTTGCGCGATCTGTCTCATTCGCCATTGTCAGCCCGCCGGGCATGATGTCGCAACGCCCAACTCTGGGACAGGCGCTCCTGGAAATGGCAAAAACCACCCGCGTAGACGCCATCGCCGACGCTTTCCACACGACGCGTATTGCCGGAATAAAGGTTGATGAAAAGTCGTTAGGGGAGGCGTTGTCGAGCCTGGCGCGAATGACCGGCCACCGCTGGTGGAAGCAGGACGACTTCATTATGCTTCGCAGCCTGGCGTTCGAGGCCGACCGCCGCAAGGAGCCGCCGGCTACTGCCGTTAGCCGGTGGATTCAACGCTGCCAGTCTGGTTCGCTCGAAGTAGACGACTACGGCGAGATCGCAGCATTGACCGATGCTCAGCTCGCGACTCTGTCTCGCCTGGCTGTTCGCGGCGAGTTTCCGGATTCTCTGCAGCCCATCACCCAGGCTAAAGACCACCTGCGCCTATGGAACTCTCTCACCCAGAGCCAGCGGCGAAGGGCCCGCGGCGTCGGGCTGCCCTACGAAACGCTCGGTCCACCCCAGCAGAAGCTCTATTCTGCCGCGATACGAGATCCTCGTGCGAGCAACTCGAACCGCGGCCGAGGTTTGAATGACTCGAGTGCAGTCACCGAACCGATCGTCAGATCGCGTCTGCGACTCGAGACCCGCGAGAACAAGATGTGGGCGCTGAAGAAGGGGGATCGTTTCAGCCTTGCGGGGTCCGGAACCAAGGAGGAGGCCTTGCAGCAGCTCCAGCAATCCGACCCGGGAGTTAAGTTATCCGATCTGCGAGGCGTCGTATTTACGAACGTCTGTTTCACGTACGAGTCCGACGGCGGTCCCTCCACTCGAGCCTGGGCGACGCTGCCTCACCGCTGGGAAGACTGATTGAGCAGGCGTAGTCTGTAACCCGTAATTCAACACGCGGCGAAATCCAGATTCCGCATTCCGCAACACGTCATGATTTACCTCGACCACGCCGCTACCACTCCGGTCGCCCCGACAGTAATAAACGCGATGCTTCCGTTCTTCGCCGAGGAGTTCGGCAACCCGTCCAGCATCCACCGGGCAGGAAGGTCGGTACGCGCCGCCATGGACTCCGCACGCGATCTGATCGCCGAGGCGATTGGCGCGGACTACTCTGAGATCTACTTCACGTCCAGTGGAACAGAGGCGGACAACCTTGCGGTAATCGGGAGCATGTGGGCTGCGCCGACCGAGCGGAACGAGCTTGTCGTATCGACTGTCGAGCACCACGCCATCCTGCATTCCGCGCGCTTCCTTGAGACGAACGGGTACCGCGTGACCTACCTGCCGGTAGACTCCGATGGTTGTGCCGACCCGGATGAGCTGGCGAAGAACGTCACTGAGCGGACCGCCTTAGTCTCGATACTTCACGGGAGCAACGAGATCGGGACCATCCAAGACGTTGCGCGCTTGGCGAAAGTGGCGAGGGCAAAAGGCGCGCTTTTTCATACGGACGCAGTTCAGACATTCGGGTCGCTGCCGCTAAACGTCGGCGGAATCGGCTGTGATCTTCTTAGCGTATCCGCGCACAAGCTGTACGGTCCGAAGGGAATTGGAGCGCTTTACGTTCGTTCCGGTGTGAAGATATCTCCTCTGATATATGGCGGCGCGCAGGAGAGGGAGCGGCGCGCCGGGACGGAGAACACCGCCGGAATCGTGGGATTCGGCACGGCGGTCGAGCTGATGGAGGAATCGCGGGAGGCGGAATCCGTTCGCCTTTCAGGCCTCCGAGATCAGTTCATCGCCCAGTTGTTCGATTCCATTCCAGAAGTTCGGTTGAACGGGCATTGCTCACGCAGGCTTGCCAATAATGTGAACATCTCCATCGCCGGCGTGGATGGCGCCGCGGTACTTATGAGCCTGGATCGGGAAGGTATCGCTGCCTCTTCCGGTTCGGCGTGCTCCTCCGGTTCGATCGAACCCTCCCACGTATTGCAGGCCATCGGACTTTCGCCCGAGATGGCGTCGAGCGGAATCCGATTCACCCTCGGCCGATCAACGACACGCGCGGAGCTCGATGAGGCGGTTGGCGCTCTCATATGCATAGTTGAACGCCTTCGGGGGTGAGATTCGAAAGAATCACCGCAACGTTACGGGCTGAGCCGGATACTCAGCGGGGCCGACAATCCAATACCCCGGCCGTGCATGTCGATACCAACCGAAGGCGGCCCGAGGATCCCGACTGGTGGGATTCCAGGAGTACCCCGATGCTCTATCACCCGGTCTTCAGCGCCTTCGTCGAAAACTTGTTCAACCAGCCTGTCCTATTGCCCGTTATCGGCGTGGGAATGGTGGTGTTCGTGAAATGGCTCTTGTGGCTGCTCAGAGGCAGCGGCGCTAACCAGGGATCAAGCCGCTAGACTGAGACCTTCTCCTCATCGTCTACAATCCGTCCGTCGCGCATATTCACCACCCGGTCAGCTCCAGAAAGCATCTCTGCGTCGTGAGTTACCACTATCACCACGCCGCGGTCGCGGTAGGACGTTAGCAGCTCCATCACCAGGTGTCCGTTCGCGTGATCGAGCGACGCGGTCGGCTCATCGGCGAATATTACCGCCGGATCGTTGCTCATAGCGCGTGCGACGCACACGCGCTGCCGCTCTCCGCCGGACAGTTCATAGGGTCGATCGTTCGCCAGATGAGCAATGGCGAGCGTCTCCAGTAGGTTCTGAGTCCGAGATTGGGCGGAGTTATCCCTCGTTCGTGCCGCAGATAAAATGTTCTCACGCGCCGTCAGGTAGTTCAACAGGAACGGCTGCTGAAACACGAAGCCGAACCGCTCCCTCCGAATCTGAGCGCGCTGCGATTCCGGGAGCGTCCCGATCGGACGACCCTCGACGTTTATCTGACCGTTCGTCGGCCGCTTCAGGCCGCTCATCAGGTAGAGCAGTGACGACTTCCCCGACCCCGAAGGCCCCATAATTCCGAAGAATCCGCGCGATGGAATCTCAAGGCTGACGTCCTCGACCGCATTCGTTATCCGATCCCCGTCCGTGTATGACAGGGTCACGGATTCCGCCTTCAACATCGCTGATTAGGCTCCCGGCGTTCTGCAATCCAAAATCCAAGATCCAAAATCCAAAATCCTTTCATGCTCTTCTTTCTATGATGCTCACAGGGTCTAGCGTGCGGAGTCGGTTCCAGATCGCGATGACCGAGAAAACGACGATGGCGATCGGCAGTGGGAGAGTATATCGATACGCCGTCCAGTCCAGCGGATTCAGAAGGAGTCCGCGCGGGTACATGATCCACACTTTGATTCCGGTCAAGACCGCGAACGTCAGTATGGATCCCAGTAACCAACCCAGCGTACACAGTAGTGTGATCTCGGCAATCACCCGTGCTAACAAGCCCGAACGCTGATACCCGATGGCGGCAAGCGTCGCGAACTCCGGGAGCCGCTGGGTGAAGTATATGCTCGATAGCATCCCGAGCAGAAACGCGATGGAGAAGACGATTATTCCAATGACGACGTTCATGATCAGGTACAGGCTGGATAGCGCTTCCCGGGTCTCCTTGACAAGGCCATGATACGTCCAAACGCGCGCCCGGCCCTTATCGATCTTAGTCTCGAGGGCGTGATCCAAGGGCGCCTGCAATTCGACGGAATCCGCGACAATGAGCCGTCCGCGCGGGGCGACCGGGAAATTGTTCTCGATAAAGGTGCGTGAGGTCACGGCGAGCCAAACAGGACCCTTGAAGGTACCCACGAGCTTCATCGGTACGAGAGAATAGCTGTCTTCGATCTCCGGGTTGAGCACGACGTCTCCCAGCCTGAGCCGGCGGTTCCGGGCGATTTCCTCAGACAGTACCAACTCAGGTTGATCTTCCCTTGGAAGTCGACCAGTTGCCAGGCGAGCTCCGCACCTGCGCATCATTTCCGCGCGCGCCTCGGGGGTTACGCCGAACACGACAAACGGCATTTTGCCGAAGATAGTCTTGACGAACGTAAACGCAGGCTTTGCGGTGAACACTGTTCTCACGAGGGGCTCTTGACGGATGGCCTCGTCCACGGCCGGTATAACGTCCAGGGCGTTTCGCGGCGTGACCACCGTAAAGTAGCGGTTGTAGCCGTACATCGTTAGAACGGTTAGATCGATGCTGCCGACGAGCGTAACCACGCTTGCGACGAGCGCGACGGCGACCGTGATCACGAAAACGATGGGCAGGGTCTTCCCCGGATTCCGCCGAAAGTACAGCCAGGGTGAGAGCGGGTGTCTGATCTCCGATTATCCCTTCTCTAGTCACGATTAAGGGACATGAATGTCCAATGTCCCCGATTTGCCTGCAGAAAGATACCTTAGCATTGGAGCGAGTGCTTGGAAGACTTTGATATAGTGATCCGCGGCGGTACTGTCATTGACGGAATTGGCGATAGTTCCTACTCATCGGATATCGGAATCCGCGACGACCGTATCGACAGCGTTGGGGACCTCAAAGAATCAAAAGCGGGACACGTGATCGAAGCGGTCAACCGCCGCGTGGTCCCCGGATTCGTCGACATCCACACGCACAGCGACATCTCCGCTGTCTTCCATCCGGAGCAGGAAAGCATGCTGGCGCAGGGTGTGACGACACAGGTGGTCGGCAATTGCTCGCTCTGTATGGGCCTGGCGCTGGACGACGATCGTTTCGCTTTCGAGAAGCGCTGGCTCAACGTTCACGGCGCTCGCATAACCTGGAAGAGCCTGGATGAGCACCTCCGCACCGTAGAAGAGCGCGGAATTGGAACCAACTACGCGATGCTCGCGGGGCAGGGCACGCTGCGGAAGCGGGTGGTGGGGCTAGATGACCGACCTCCGACGGCCGACGAAATGGAGGATATGAAGCGGAACCTCCATGAGGCTTTCGAGTCCGGCGTCTGGGGAATGTCCACCGGACTGGAGTACACGCCTTCAAGCTATGCATCAATCTCGGAGCTGGTGGACCTGAGTAAGGTCGTCGCCGAGTACGGCGGATTCTACGCCAGCCACCTGCGCAATGAGGGGGACCGCTTGGAGGAGGCGGTCGCGGAGGCGATCGAGATCGGTGAGCGAGCGGGCGTGGCCATCCAGCTCTCGCACCATAAGGCTGAGGGCCGGCGGAACTGGGGCAAGGTGCATAACACTCTCAAGATGGTCGAAGAGGCACGGAGGCGTGGGGTGGACGTTCAGCTCGACCAGTATCCGTATACCGCTTTCCAGACCAGCTTAGCCGTGCAGGTCCTCCCGGCGTGGGTGAACGTGGGAGACAACGATACGATCCTGGCCCGCTTACGGGATGCCGAGACGCGAAAGCTTATCGTAGAGGATGTTCTCGCGAACCATGGCGATTGGGATGACCTCGGACCGGATTCACCCTGGGATACGGTGGAGGTCGGAGTCTGCCGAACAGACCGGTCCCTCCAGGGCCGCACCATTGGCAGCATTGCCCGAGAGGCTGGAAAGAGCCCGATCGATGCCGTGTTGGACATCATCCTGGAGCAGCAGAACTTCGTCAGCGCAGTAAACTTCGCAATTAACGAAGAGGATATCGCCACCGTGATGCGTCATCCGCTAACGATGATCGGATCAGACGCGGTGGGCACTGCTCCCCGCGGCAAAATGGCCGAGGACAAGGTCCATCCGCGGAGCTACGGGACATTTCCTCGGGTCCTCGGGCGTTACGTTCGCGATTCCGGAATCCTCACTGAATCGGAGGCCGTCAAGAAGATGACCAGCATGCCCGCCGACCGTCTCGGTCTCCCGAACCGCGGTCGGATCGCTGCGGGCCAGTACGCCGATATCGTGATCTACGACCCAGTAACGGTGCTGGATCGGGCCACGTTCGCCGACCCGCATCAATTCCCGACCGGCATCGACTGCGTTCTCGTCAATGGCCGTGTCGCGTGGGAATCCGGTTCGCGAGCGCACACTCTAGCAGGCCGCGTCCTTCGCAAACAGTAGCAAGGGGGGCAAATAAAAGCAAGTGGGGAGCGATTCCCACCTGCTTCATTGGTCGTATCGGGCGTAGTTAGATTCCGGCTTTGGAAATTGCCCGATCCAACTTAGCCATGTTGTAGCCGACGACCTTTTCCAGAATGTTACCGTTGCGATCGATCACGATATTCGTCGGCATCCCAGTGACACCGTAGAGTTTCATGACGTCAGCGCGAGTCCGGTTTAGAGCCCCTATGAACGTTGCGCCATACTGTTGGAGGAAGTCCAGGACCTCCGGCGCGGAATCTTTCACGTTGACCGAAACAACCTCAAAGCCTTTACTCTTCTTCTCGTTGTACATCTCCACCAGGTGCGGATACTCCGCACGGCAGAAACTTCAAGTGTTGAAGAAGAAGTTCAGGAGGACCACTTTCCCCTTGAGCGACGAGAGAGTGATTGTCCCCCCATCGGCAGTTTTCAGCGTGAAGTCGGGCGCGTTTCCCCACTCCCCGGAGGCGACTACTGTGGGAGCTGTCGTGTAGTCCGGAAGAGGCGGAAGCGAAACCACCGACTTCGCACCTTCGGGAAGAGAACGGACGAACAGGTCATCGGCGAGGACTGCGTTTCGCTCTATGTTCTGGCGGTCTTCGGTAATTACGGGTGTGGAATCAGACAGTAGCTGTACGCGCCGCACCAGCAGGTCGCCGGTGGTGATGTAAACCTTCGCGTCGTACTCGCTCGTATAAGGAAAGACGAGAGTGTATGCAAGCCGGCCACCGAAATCGTGCGGGCCGGAGAGGCGGGCCTTAGACAGGTTGAATCTCCACTCCGGAGAGATGTCCCGGAAGTTCGTCTGGAGCAACATCGTAATGATGCGCGTTCCCGCGCTCGGCTGTTCGATGCCTTGCAGGACGTTCGCGCCGATGAGCCGTATTGGCGCTTGAGTCCGGGTGTAGGCCTTGCGGTCCGCTCGGTAGGCTAGAAGAGTTTTGCCATCACTAGCAACCAGCGTGTTAAGCCGGTCGCCCTTCATCTCGAAGAGGTACTTGTTCGGGCGGCTTATCGCGAAGTTGATCTCCGCCTTAAACTCCTTCTCCCCGACCTTGTGCGTCCACGTCGCGGTGTCTTTGTAGGAATCTAGAGAGCGATAATTGCTCTGCATCCGGTTGATTAGCGTCATGGGCTCGATGGACTGCGCCGGGGCGGGCGGTCCGAGCGCTAAAAGCGCAAGAGCGCAAGGCGCGAGTACAATTCTCATGGGTCCCTCGCTGCGGTTGAGTATGCGGTCGATGAGGTTAGTTGCGGCCCATTGGCCAGCGGTTCAATTATATCACGGTCACGCGTTCTTAGACGGCCAGCCGTAGAGTAAGTTACGGTCCAGCTCTCCTCAGCTACCGAATCTGCCACGCGCTATTATGCAGCATGTACCATACGCGGTCGATGAGGAGCGCCATCCGGGCCATTACTGTGGACCCGAAGATTGCGCCAAATGCGAACATCATCGCCAATCGCCCTGTGCGCGCGCTCCCGGCGATGATCTTGTTCTTCTGCTCGAAGCTGAAGAAGAAGTAGGACAGAACGGTCAGCAAGATAAACACGAAGATCGCGTTGTTCAGGCTGGTGCCGAATGCGGTTCCCGTCCAGCCCTCGCCTTTTGGAATCGATGGATCACCTGCATGTACAACCAGCGGTTTGAACGATTTCTGGATTTGCGGGATGTACTCGGAAGACGTGCGTTGAAAGATCTGGCCTGAGAGGAGCCCTAAAACGATTCCGAGCGTTATCTTGCTCATCCAGGAGTATTTCGGGAAGTACATCGTATAGTAGAGCAGCCCGAGGGGGAGCAGGAGCATAAACGGCCATTGCCCGTCTTCCATCATGGGCTTGTACCAGTTGGGGAAGAGTATTTCCGCCCAGACCGCTTTGATCATGTATCCACCGGCCAGGCCGACGAATATATGCTCGACGGCGCGGTAGATGCGGTTCTCGCGATACAGCAGTGAGAACAGGCATAGCATTCCGATAACGCCCAGAACGACGCCGTACGGTGTGCTGTATCCCATTACGCATCTACCTCCGCGCGCCGCCGAGTCAGGTACATTCCCAGGTTGCCGAGAAATATCAGAAGGAAGAGGTAGATCAAGGAAAGCGAGAGCGGGGAAAGGAAGCGCGTGGATCCCCGCTTGTCAGGGGGCAGGTTCAGCAGCGCCTCGTATTCCGCCGCGCCCTTCAGGCCAAACAGCATCCCCACCATTTGTTTAGAGTCCAGATAAGGGTACAACTCTGGAACCATTACCGAGGTGGCCGCCAGGCCATATGGGACTTTGTCTCCACCTTGAATGAGCTGGATCCAGAATTTGTAAGTTCCGGATGGCGCTACCTCGACTACGATTCCCACGTCCTTGATGGTCTTTAGTCCCGCAGTTATCGGGAACGTCGAGAGCGGCTTTCGCTCGAAGAAATCATCACGGTATACCGCCGGAATATCTACGCGCATCGCTTTGAGGGTTCCCAGCATATCCTGCCGGTAACCCATGTTGATCCAGTCGGTCCCGTACTTATAGTTGTACTCTTTGGTCACGTCCTCGGCCAGGAGCTGTGCGAGGACCGCCGCCTCGGGATTCCCGAACTGAATCAGGGCGAATTTGATCTTGCGCTGCATGAGGTGTCGAAGAAGCACGGTCATTTGCGGCGCGTTTTCCCCGCGAGTGCTGTTTGTCCACGCCGTAGAGACGAATGCTATTTTGTCGACCGGTGTGGCCTCGATGGCAGCAAATAAGTCCTTTGCCGGATCCGCCATGGTGAGGGGCAGGTTGACGGGAACGAGGAGCCCAAACAGTATTACGGCTAGAAGGATGGCATAGAGGATCCGCCTGTCGACGGCCATCATGCGTTCAGCAATATCGTTCATGGCCTAGTCCTTCACCTCGAAGTAGACTCCTCGTTCAAGCGACAGCCAGATTCGCAGCGCCATCGCCAATTCACCCACACCCAATCCGAAGCTGATCGCTCGAAGCGCGGGGGAGTTCACTGTAGTCAGCAGCCAGTTGCTAATATTGTCTGTGCGGAAGATAGATATGAACTGGCCGTTCTCCGGGATTCCGCTTGTGATCCACTGGCCAATGGGCACCTGCCCCAGCATCACCAGGAGTGCTGCGACCATCATGAGGGTAGCTTCGGCTGAACGTATTCGGAACGCGCGAAAAGCCGCCGACGTGATAAAAAACGCCAGGATTGCGAACATCGTGGCTTCGAAGGTGCCGTAGATGTCAAAGAACAGCGAGCGGAAGAAGAGCGAATCCTCAAATCCGATCGCCGCGACCGCCATGATGAGCATGGAAGCCAGCAGCAGCGCGCTGTTCTCCCATCCCGGCTTTGCCTTCATCAGGTTCTTGGAGTGAATCCGCAAGAGACTGATGACGCCGAGGCCTAGCGCGAACCCTTGAAGCACGTTCAACACGTTCCCCATCGTGGGAACGGCGAAAGTCAGCGGATTCTCCCCGTCCTTATTCGCCGGCCAAAAGAACTCTACGGTGTAGAACAGGCCCGCAATGAAAGTTGTAACGACGATGACCGCCCGCCGCCCCCGCGGAGGAAGCATCTTCAGTACAAAGAAAATGGCGATCGAGACCACGAGCACGACCAACAGCGCCACGTAGAACGCAGTGCCGCGCAGTGGCGGGAAGACCTGGGATAGAAAGCTCCTTATCATCAGATGGAATCCGTTTCCTTCAGATCTTGAACCATTTCACGAAGAAGTTTTCACCGCTAAGACCTGGTACGCCGAGCGCGCCAAGCGTGAGGAGTATCACTCCGATCACGATAGAAAAGAAAATCAGGCCTTTGCTGAAATCCTGCCCGATCATACTCCCCAATAATGTGGGCTCGCGTGAGATGTAGGCGCTGGCCGCGTAATACTCATCCCCGATAATGGTGTAATCCGCCGCGGCGATGAAGAACGGAATCTGTGTCGTTTGCACCGTGCCGGCCACCTGGATTGCGCCAACCTGCTGGCCGGATTCCGCGAAAATGAGCGATTCCGCGTAGAAATATCCCAACAAGAAACTGGCAGCCACTTTTTCCCTGTGAATCATGCCGGCCACGCCGGACGCGAAGGCGAACTGTCTGTCGGAGAGGAATGAAACCGAATCGGGGTCGTACAGTTCCGGCTTGCCCGCCTGGGCATAGGAGTCCCGAATGATCTGATCGGCCGCCGCATAAGTCGTCGCGTCGTTGCATGGCAGCAGAATCTTATTTCCGAATTGGGCCGCCGTGCGGGTGATATACCCGAAGATCGTGAGCGCCTGCAGGACGACGATGTCCAGCGGCTGTAGGCCCGGCACCATGAGGATCGGCCGCCCCATCTCGGTCGCCCTGCCGAGTGCCTCCTCAATTGCATTGAGGCCCGGAATTCGCCGGATGAAGTAGTCCTTGCCTCGCTGTGCGCTTTTCACCGTATAAACGATGGCGACCGCCATGAGGATAATCAGGCTGGCGGCATACCAGTTATCGCTTGCGTGCTGAACGGCCTAGCCCTCCTTAGCCGCTCTCGGCATTCTCGAAAGCTCTTCGATACGCGAGATCAACCGCTCAACGTTACTACGCTCTGACAACAGCCGGCTCACCCGGTGGACGTTTTCTACGCCGACGAAAGGTCCCAAAAACGGCGAGCCTACTATAAGCGCCTGGCTTCCGATAAAGCTTAACGGCTTGTGCATTTCCAGGAAAAGGATGGCCGGGGTCTCCATGCGTCGCCGCATCACTCCGCCGGCTATTTTCTCTATCAGTTCGTCCCGTTCGGAATCAGTTAGATCGGCGTCTATATCCCGGTGCTTCGATACCGGAATCTCGGGCGCAGATTGTTCGTCAGGCATATTGCAACTCTTCTGCAGGCTCGCGCGCGTCTGCCAGGCGCTCTTTCACGATTCGGAAAACGGAATCGCGATCTGCCATATCGCCTGGAGCGAGCCAGCGTAGGGTGACGCCGCGGATTCCGTCCAGGCGGGATTCCTTCTCGAACGGAGAGAGGCGGAACGCGTCCGGCCCCTCCAAAACCCGTTTCACTTTAGCCCAATGAATATCGAGATGAGCAAAGCCGTAGGTGACGGTCGCGCGCTCAGTGGTGAGTCGGTAGCGGATTGGCAAGAGAAACTCGGCGGAGGCGGTGAGGACGAGCAGGGCACCGAGAACAGCGAACAATAAGGAGAAAAAGAAGAGGAATCCTACGGCGGCGGCGACGAGCATGGCTCCCACTACGACCCAGAAACGCTTCGGGTCCTGGCGGAGCAGGTGCATGGTCCATTCCAGCAGCACCGT
>JBKJZI010000320.1:0-7211 GCA_046715155.1 Chthonomonadales bacterium
GTACACGATATATCAGGTGGACCGTACCGTTGCCGGGCGCCTCATGTCTTGCATCTCGCCGCGCCTCTCGCCGAGCATCTCGATAGCCGCGCCCTGGTACTCCTCGCCCACATCGATGGAGCACTCCTCCACCGGTTCGCAGAGTACGCCGTCGATGTCACGGTAGATGACTTCCGGCTGGGAGACTTGCAGCTCGTAGCCCTCCCGCCGCATGGCCTCGATCAGAACCGCCAGGTGAAGCTCGCCGCGGCCGGAGACGAGAAACTGGTCCGGTGAATCCGTCTCCTCCACGCGGAGCGAAACGTTCGTCTCCAGCTCCTTCGTAAGCCGCTCCCGCAGCTTCCGCGAGGTGCTGTACGTACCCTCCCGTCCCGCGAACGGCGACGTATTCACCGCGAACGTCATCCGCAGGGTCGGTTCGTCTACTTCGATGGCGGTAAGTTGCTTCGGATTGAGCCGGTCGGTAATGGTCTCGCCGATATTGATGTCCGAGATTCCCGTCACCGCGACGATCTCGCCTGCCTTAGCCTGCTGGACCTCGATGCGTTTCAGCCCGTCGTATACAAACAGGCCGACGATCCGGCCCTGCTTGTGAACGCCGTCCCGGGTGACGTAGACGACGTGCTCGCCCTCGGAGATTTTGCCTGCATGGACCTTACCGACCGATACCCGTCCTCGGTAGTCGTCGTAATCGATGGTACTCACCAACATCTGCAGCTCGGCGTCCGGGTCCCCATGGGGCGGCGGAATGTGCTCCAGAATCGAGTTGAAAAGCGGCCGCAGGTCCTTCCCCGGTTTGGCGTGGTCATGCGTCGCCGTGCCGTGCAGCGCGTTGGTGTAAACGATGGGAAAATCGAGCTGCCGGTCATCAGCGCCGAGCTGCACGAAGAGATCGAACGTGGCATTGATCGCGAAATCCGGCCGCGCGTCCGCCCGGTCGATCTTGTTCACGACCACGATCGCCTTGTGCCCCGCCTGCAGCGCCTTTTGAAGAACGAACCGCGTCTGCGGCATTGGCCCCTCGACCGCGTCCACCAGCAGAAGCACGCCGTCCACCATGCCCATTACGCGCTCGACTTCGCCTCCAAAATCCGCGTGGCCCGGCGTGTCGACGATGTTGATCTTGAAATCGGAATCCGTGATCGGCCGTCCGTCATCGGTGGTCGGAACGTAATGGACCGCCGTGTTCTTTGCGATGATGGTGATCCCGCGCTCGCGCTCCTGATCCATGGAGTCCATCACCCGCTCGGCGATGTTCTGATTCGCGCGGAAGACGTTTCCCTGCCGCAGCAGTCCGTCGACCAGCGTCGTCTTCCCGTGATCGACGTGCGCGATGATCGCAACATTCCTAAGTCTCTCAGCCCTCACGTGTACATTTGCCTCCCGAAATTAGCCCGGCTAGTATACCATAGCGACTTCGCATAAACGCCGCCCGCCCGGTATCATTTGTTGCGACCATAGCACTTCAAGGAACAGCAGAAGCGCATAATACGTCTCTCTCCTACCCGCGCGGTCGGCCGTATCGAGCGGCATTGCGACCGGGCGGAGAATTCCAGGAGAAGGAACGATCCATGCAAGTACGTGCCCGATTAGCCGCAACCGTTATCCTGTTGTTGTGTTTTACTCTCCGAACCGCGTCCGCCCAATCCCAACTTGTCATCACTCTCAACGGCCCCAATCCGCAAGTGCTGGAATGTCACGTCGACCGATACGTCGAGTTTGGGGTAACCGTGACCGGCGCCAGCGGGAGTTACACCGTGACCGTCACTTCCAATGTAAATCCGGACCGTGTTGGCACTTACTCGGTGGTGTATGTCGCCACCGATTCCCAGGGTAGGACGGCCACTGCTATCCGCACTGTGGTGGTGCGTGATACTATTCCTCCGTCAGTTCTAGCGACGACAAACCTTCAATTGCTCTGGCCGCCTAATCACAATCTCGTTAATGTAGGACTCCGGGCAACGGTGCGAGACCTATGCGACCCGAGCCCCACGATTGCCGTCAACGTGTTTGGAGATGAGGATGACGAAGAGGCGACAGGGGACGGTCGTCACGCGCCCGATGCAAGGAACATCGCACTCAGAACATTGCGGCTGCGGTCGGAGCGCAAAGGCAACGCCGACGGCAGGGTATACCTGGTCGTCGTCACGGCTACGGACGCATCACGCAATGTCGGATTCCACGCAGTCGCAGTGGTTGTACCGCATGATAAGAGCCGCAAGTCTGTTGCATCCGCGATTGCGCAGGGGGTTGCGGCGCAACTGCGGGCCGCGGAATTCGTGAGGTACCTCCTCGGAGCTCTGCCCCTTCCGACCAGATTCTTCGTAATCGGTGATGGACCGATAATCGGTCCGAAGCAGTAGTCGTTCTTTTCCCCAAGCTTTAAAAGGAGGGTCCGCTCGCGGTCCCTCCTTTTGAACGTTGGCTGCATACTCACTTTTTCTTGACAAACCCAGCGGAGATTGTTAAACTGGCGCCGTCACAAATCAACCTCAGCAAAGGAGGTGGGCCGTTATGCGAGCCGTCTTCGACAGTCTGACCATTAACGCGCGCGCGAACTGCCTGCCTCGCCCCGATAGGCGATTCCGGCACTAGAACGGATGTTTCTTCCTGGAAGCTTTCTCCGAGTGAGCCGCGCGCGACACACCACACGCGATGCGCATTGCATAAGGAGAAGAGTTGTCCATTAAAGAAGGAATCGTCGTCCGCGCCGGCAACGGCGTCTATAGCGTGCAGTCGAACGGCCAGGTCATGCACTGCACGCTGCGCGGAAACCTCAAGAAAGAGCTCCAGTACAGCACCAGCGGCAGCAACCCTCGCCGCGTCACCCGCGCCAAACGGCAGTGGGTCCATGACACCATCTCGATCGGCGACCACGTCAAATACGTGGAAACCAAACACGGCGCCGGGGTGATCGAGGAGATCCTGCCGCGCAAGACTGCCTTCACGCGAAGTGGATTCCGCGGCAAAGAGCAGACGATCGTCAGCAATCTGGACCAGCTCATGATCGTCTTTTCGGTCGCCGAGCCCCGCCTGGACCCGTGGAAGCTTGACCGGTTCCTGATTGTGGCCGAAGCATCCGAGATCGAACCGATCATCATCGCCAACAAAGGTGACCTCGCGACAGATCAGGAAATGGAAGAATCCTTCGGCCCATTCCGAGAGCTCGGTTACCGCGTCCTCCTGACGAGCGTGAAGGACAGCCGCGGATTGGAGGAGCTTCGAACGACGCTAAACGGCAAGGTCTCGGCGTTTGTCGGTCCGTCGGGGGTCGGCAAATCGAGTCTTCTCAACGCGCTCCAACCCGGCCTCAACCTGAAAACTGCCGACATCGGTTACGTCACCTTCAAGGGCCGCCACACCACCACCGCCTCGCAGTTGATTCCGCTCCGCTTCGGCGGCTGGGTCGCCGATACGCCCGGACTCCGTGACCTGGATCTCGCGGCAGAGCATCTCGATGAGCTGGAACACAACTTTCCGGAATTCAAAGACCACCTGGGAAAATGTCGATTCCAAGATTGCCACCACGATAAAGAACCCGGCTGCGCAATCAAAGCCGCGGTGGAATCCGGCAAGGTCCAGGCCCGTCGCTACGAGAGTTTCTTAGCGCTGGCTGGAGGAGGCGGCTAACGGCTGTGTGGGTGTATGGGTGATTCACAGTCGTATTCGTACTCGTAATCGTAATCGGTCGTTTCACCCACACACCCATACACCCACACAATCCACTTGGAGGAATCCATGCAATTCCAGACTATCGGCGATGTGATGCAGGCTGTATTGGTGCACATGGAATTCCGGGACGAAGTGCGGGCCGAAGCCGGGGCGATGATGTACATGACCCAGGGCATCACCATGGACACCCAGATGCAGGGCGGGCTGATGGGCGGCCTCAAGCGGATGATGACCGGCGAGAGCATGTTCATTCCCTTCTTCCGATGTACGGTGCCGAATGGGGTCATCGGATTCGCCGCGCCCACGCCGGGAAAGGTCCGCCAGCTCGACCTCACGCCTCCCAACGTGTGGCTCTGCCAGCGGGATTCATTCCTGTTCTGCACGGCCGGTGTGGACGTCGGGATCGCGTTCACGAAGCGTATGCGGACCGGAATCTTCGGCGGCGAGGGGTTCATCCTCCAAAAACTCACCGGCGCCGGGACCGTCTTCATTCACGGAGGCGGCAACTTTATTGACTTCGACTTGCGTCCCAGCGACGTATTGAAGGTAGACACCGGCTGCATTGTGGGGTTCGAGCAATCCGTGACCTATGACATCGAGTTTGTGGGAGGATTCAAGAACACGCTGTTCGGCGGTGAAGGACTTTTCACGGCGATCCTCCGTGGTCCGGGCAAAGCGATATTACAAACCTTGCCATTTTCCCGACTGGCGGGCCGGATTCTCGGCACAACCTCTGAAGGGAGCAGTGGATTAGGCGGAATCGGCGGCACGTTTCGCGACGTCGGCAAGATCTTCGGTGGAGATGAATAGTGCGTTTTGGAGCTCTCTGTCTTGTTTTCGTGCTAGCCGCCGGCTGTGGCCGCGCTGACAGGAGGCCGTCGAGCGTAGTGGGCGTATTGGAGGCGTATGGCTCGGCGGTCGCGGCCGAGTTTCGGCCGGTCTGCCGGCGGCTCGGAATCGCCTATCCTCCAAAGCGGATTTACCTACTGGCTTTCAAGCAGGAACGGATTCTGGAGGTGTGGGGCGCGAACGTAAAGGGCCCTTATGCGCGCCTGGCCTCCTACCCGATTCTTGCGGCGAGCGGGAAAGCGGGACCGAAACGGCGGGAGGGTGACCGACAGGTGCCGGAGGGTCTATATCGCATCACGCATCTGAACCCGCTGAGCCAGTTTCACCTATCGCTGCGCGTAGATTACCCGAACGCGAAGGACATCGCCAACGCGACGATCCCCCGGAATCGGATGGGGGGCGACATATACGTCCACGGAAACCGAGTGTCGATCGGCTGCATCGCGCTGGGGGATTCCGTTATCGAGAAGGTGTTTTGCCTCACCGCGCTCGCTGAACCATCTAAGCGCCGAATACTCATCTCGCCGCGGGATTTCCGCAAAGTCGACGTTTCCGCGATATCCGCGGATGCTCCCTGGGTGCTGAATCTCTACCGGAGACTAGACGCGACGCTCGATCAGTTCCTGCCCTCGGGTCGCTCGTCTGCCGGTTAGGGGAGTTGATCCATCACGATGCGGTCATTGGTATAGACGCAGATTTCGGAGGCGATGCGGAGGGCTTCCTGTACGATTTGATCGGCCGGAAGGTCCGTTTTGGCGATCAGGGCTTTGGCGGCGGCCAGCGCGAAGGGACCGCCGGAGCCGATTCCGATAACCCCATCGTCCGGTTCTAGGATATTGCCGTCTCCCGAAAGCAAATACAGCTTCTCGGAATCCGCGACGACCATCAGCGCTTCGAGTCGGCGCATGACGCGGTCCGTTCGCCAATCCTTGGCAAATTCGATGGCGGCGCGGGTCAGGTTGCCGTTGGAGGCCTCCAACTTTGCCTCGAAGCGGTCGGCAAGCGCCTGGGCATCCGCCACCGAACCGGCGAATCCAGCGATAACCTTGTTCTGATACATGCGCCGGATCTTGCGGGCGGTGTGTTTGACAATGGTCTGTTCCATCGTCACCTGCCCATCACCAGCAATGGCTACTTTCCCGTCTCGCTTCACAGCAACGATGGTCGTCGCGCGCACTCTCCACCTCGAATTACAAAGGGCTTCGCCCGACCAGTTTACCCCGGTCGGGCGAAGCCCTCAAGGCAGTTATCAGTAATCAGTCATCAGTTATCAGTTAATCAGTAACGTCCGTCGGTCACTGGTCACCGATCACTGCATTCTCCGCCGCCGCGCCACGTAAAGCTCCATGAGCACTTCTTCGGTGTCTCTCTCGGACAGGTGGGCCCAGTGGTACGGGTGGGCCATTATCTCTTCTATGCTCTGGACCTGCAGTCCGCTGCATGCGGGCAGGGTCAGCTCCTCTCCATTATGCGCGGCAGCAACGTCCAGGTAGAATTGCGCTTCCGGGCGCTCTTCCGGCTGCATGAGATGACCTCATTTCTATTCCGGCGTTAGCGATGGAGCGCGGTCGCCGGGACTCCGCGCTTATAGAAGACCCCGCGCAAAGTGCCTGTGTTCCGCTATAGGTGGGTATACGCATAAAACAGTTAGTTCGACAGCAGCTAACCTCCCCCACCCTCCTTCGCCAGAAGGCTTGCCCGTTAGCCCCCTCCTTGCGAAGGAGGGGGTTGGGGGAGGTCGGATTCCGTCGCGAGAGGATGCGCCCGATCGTATACAGTCTTTAAGCGCTCTGCGGTGACGTGGGTGTAGATTTGAGTGGTGACGAGGTTGGCGTGACCCAGAAGCTCCTGAACCGCGCGTAAGTCCGCTCCATTTTCCAAGAGATGAGTGGCAAAGCTGTGGCGAAGAATGTGAGGGGTGATCTTAAGACGTCCGCCCGCAGCCTCCAGGTATTTGTCGAACGTGCGGCGGATTCCGCGGTCGGATAGTCGCTCGCCGAATTTGTTCAAAAGTAGAGCGGCGCTCGTCCCGATTCGGCCGTTCGCCGCTAATGCCGGCCGACCGCGCTGGAGGTACTCGTAGATCGCTTCCTGCGCCGCCTTCCCGAGAAGGGCCCGGCGTTCCTTGCCGCCTTTTCCCCGCCGGATTCGGATCTCTGCCTGGTCGAGGTCCACGTCCTCCAAGTCCAACTTGGCCGCTTCTCCCGCGCGGATTCCGCTGCCGTAGAGAAGCTCGAGCAGCGCTCGGTCACGCAGTCCGGCGGGAGACGGGTCCGGGGCGTTCATCAGGGCTTCAATCTCTTCGGACCGCAGGAACTTCGGGAGCTTTTTATCCAGCCGGGGCGAGATCAGCCCGCGCGCCGGGTCGGAATCGGTATGACCTCCACGTTTGGCCCATCGAAAGAACGCCCGGAGCGTTGCCTGTTTGCGCGCCAGGGATGTCTTGGAGTACTGCTTTCCGGCCAGCGCCGCGAAGAACGCCCGGAGCGTTGTGAGCGTGACCTCTTTGAGCGACGGGATTCCGCGAGCATCCAGAAAGTCTGCGAATTGCGCGAGATCGGAGGAGTAAGACCGAAGCGTGTGCGCAGCGTTGTTGCGCGCAACCCGCCGATATTCGAGGAAGTGGTCGATGAGGGTATCGGGTATCGGGTATCGGGTATCGGGTAAAGACATTTAGTCAACCTCTGGAA
>JBKJZI010000321.1:0-13322 GCA_046715155.1 Chthonomonadales bacterium
TAAGCAGAATCCGCTCCTGCTCAGAGAGCAGATCATAGCTCCAATCGATGCTGGCTCGCAGGGTTTGATGCCGAGGCAGCTGCCCAACCGGCAGCGAATGCCGTTCGCCCATGAGCATGCGGAATCGGTCGATCAGGCGCGCGGCTATCTTTTCGACAGGCATGGCTTTGACTCGAGCCGCGGCGAGCTCAATAGCCAATGGGATTCCATCCAGGCGACTGCATATCGTTATCACCGCGACTGTATTCCTCGGGGTGACTTCGAAGCTGGACTCCGCGGATCGGGCTCGCTCAGAAAACAGACGAATGGCCGCGAATTCCAGGAATGTTGACACATGCCGAATGTCTGCAAGCGAAATGACCTTATCTGCACGGGATTTCGGAACAGTCAAAGACGGCACACGCCAGACCGTCTCTCCATGTACTCTCATTACCTGGCGGCTTGTAGCCAGAATCTTCAATCCGGCGCATCGGTCAAGAAGTGTTTCCACCAGGGAGCGGCAGGCTTTGTCCAGATGTTCGCAATTATCGAGGAGCAGCAGAATCCGGCGTGTGGAAAGGTATCGGCAAATGTCTTCGACGGAGTCACGGCGCCCTTCTCCCGCGGGGGCACCCAACGCCGACCTGACCGCGTCGGGTACGTGGTCCGGATTCTCGAGCGCAGCGAGATCGACGAACACCGCGCCGTCAGCGAATTCGCCGGAGAGCTTTGCCGCAACCTGGATCGCCAGCCGCGTCTTGCCTATCCCCCCAGTCCCGGTGAGGGTCACAAGCCGGGACTCCGCGAGGCGCTCGATTACCGTGCGCGCGTCTTCATCGCGCCCAATCAATTGCGTGAGCGGGATGGGAAGGGGACGTCGGCTCGGAAATTGCTCTGAACCACGGGCCGCGACGCGAGAATGATGCCCGCGAGGTATCGAGACCGCCCGCGACTCGTCTCGGAGCCGCCGGAACAACGCCGTGGTCTCGTCCGCGGGCTCGGCCGCCATCTCCCGCGCCAGCAGGGCGCGGAACTGGCGGTACGAGATCAGGGCGGCGGCGGGACTGCCGGCGTCCGCCAGGGATTCCATCAAGGCGCGCTGGAGGTCCTCCCGGAAAGGATCCGCCGCGACGGCCGCGCGCAGGTAGCCCGCCGCCACTGCTGGTTCCCGCCGATTCGCCGCGCCGGACGCAAGCGTTTCGAGCGCTCCAAGGTATGCTTGTTCCCGCTGTCTGCGGCTCTCAAGACTCCATTCCTCGCCGCAATCCTCCAGCAGCGGCCCGCGATACATCCGCACCGCCTGGTCCAACGATTCGAGATCGCCGCGGGCCAGGGCGGAATCGAATGCGATAATGTCCACGTCGGCGTCGCGCACGTCGAGCCGGAGCGTGCGGGGCTCATCGCTTGTCAACCGAAATGCTTCAGGACCCAGCGCGACTCGAAGGTCGTGCAGGCTCTGCCGGAGGCTTCGGCGTCCGTGGTCTTCATCGCAGTCCGGCCAGAGCGTTCCGGCCAGCCAATCGCGCTCGACGCCGCGGCCCGCGCGCATGGCAAGGAGGGCCAGCAGCCACAGCCCCTTGCGCGACCGCAGATGCGGAAGTGGTTTCGGCCCGATACGAACCTCCATCGGGCCGAAGAGCCGCATCCGAAACCGCGCCTCACTCGGAGCTTCGCAGCCGGATTCAGCAATTCGGAACTCGTGCAATTGCGCCTGATTTGCGATTACGGCTGTCGAATTCGCGGGCATAACAAAGTCCGTTACGGCGATAAACGGCCATATTCCTCCCATTTCGTGTACACCCCCGTAACGCCTACAGTTGATAATGCTCCTCGAATGAACCGTTTTCACCTCATCGATGGATGGTGACGGACGGAAGGCGGAATCGAATCACTATTCACAGTTCGCTTGAAAGGAGAAAGTAATGATGCGCAATTCCAAGTATCCCCTGATGGCCCTGGGCGCCTACCTGGCGCTCATTGGCGTGCTCGCGCTTACGACCAGCGGCCCCGCATATACCCAGAGCGGCCAGCCGGTGGGTCCCAATGTGCGCGTGGTAAATACGGAATCGGAACCCGTCCCCGTCCATGACGTGGGCAACCAGAGCCGAGTTCCCTTCCAGATCCAGTTGACGCGGGCAGAACCGACTTACGACGTTCCCGCGGATAAGCAGCTGGTCATTGAGCATGTGTCCGGGGAATACAACACCAATGCTCCCCGATCATTCGTTTCACTTAAGACAGAGTCCGGCGATCCTCCGACTTCGGTGGAGCATGACTTCGTACCCACGGTCACTGGAACCTTTAATGGATTCAGCGACCACGTGTTTTCCACTGCCGCGCGGCTCTATGCAAATCCCGGAACGGAGATTCGGGCTTTTGGTGGTGGCGCGAACAGCCTTGACGTTCAGATCTCCGGCTATCTGGTCGATGCGCCGTAGCGCTCTGTACCGGCGAATTGCATGAGACCGCGTTATTCAACAGAAAGGAAACCGAAATGGAACTCAGTAGGCGAAACTACTTGGCGGCGACGGGAGGAGCTCTGCTCGCAGCAGGCGCGCTCCCGATCACTGCTGGAGCGGATGAAGGGAGGAACGAGGGCGACGTGTTCTACGGGCACGGAATGGTTTGGAACCGTGAACTACCTGGCGTAGCAGGCGACCTGAAGCTGTCTTTCGACCTGCGCGTAAACCTCGAGACGGGTAAGGGATTCGGGACCGCGGATGATCCGATTCACCCCGACTGGAACGTCCACTATGCCATCGACTCGGTAGAGAGGGAGAAGCGACCTGGCGGCGAAGACAGGTTCACCATGAGGGGTGTTGTGACAAGGGCGAACAATCCCGATAATGTTGGGCTGCCGGTTGCGATTCTGGCGGAGACCGTTGGAGACACCACGGCCGTAGCAATCCGACTCGGCGAGCACGCATTCGGAGGCGCAGGACTCGTCGTGATCGCCATTATAGCGATCTTGATCGGGCTCTTGCTACCCGCAGTGCAAAAAGTCCGATAACGACCCGATCGCAGTGATGAATCCGCTCTGATACCGGTAAACGGGGAAGGAGCGGATTCATCATTTGTCTGTTCACTTCTCAAAAACTAGAGCTTCGCCCTGTCGGCCAACCGGAATCCGCGAGACGGAGAATCAATGGACACGCTTGAGCTTTATCGGTGGGCGGCGCAGGATCCGGAGACCCACGCCGTCGTGCTCAACATTGTGTATGAAGGGCTTCGACCAGGGCGGCAGCCTGTAGTACATTATCGCCTGCCGATAGGGGTCTGTTATGTGGTCGCGGTGGTTAACCTTGCAATTATCTCCGTTCGGCGATTCTGGATGTAGTTGATCCTTAGCCGCCACGGAGCACGGAATCGATGGCATGAATCTGTAAAAGGAGCGCGCGGAGGTCAGCTAGCGGGAACATGGTTGCGGAATCCGAAAGTCCCTTCTCCGGCTCCGGGTGGACTTCCATGAAGAGGGCGTCGATTCCGACGGCTGCGGCGGCTCTTGCGAGGTGTGGTATGAATTCGCGGTTGCCGGCCGTTGAAGCTCCCGCCCCACCGGGCCGCTGGACGCTGTGGGTGGCGTCGAAGCAGACGGGGTAGCCCAGGCTCCGCATAATCGGTAGGGCCGTCATGTCCACCACCAGCGTGTTGTAGCCGAAGCTGACCCCCCGCTCAGTGAGGATGATACTCTCGTTGCCCGTTTCTGCCACTTTGGCGGCGGCGTTTTTCATGTCCAAGGGCGCCAAGAACTGGCCCTTCTTAATATTGACCACTTTACCGGTTTCACCCGCCGCGTAGAGCAGGTCGGTCTGGCGGCAGAGGAACGCCGGAATCTGCAGTACGTCCACCACCTCTCCCACTGTCTTCGCCTGCCAGGGTTCATGGATATCGGTCAGGACCGGCACGTCGACGTCCACGCGGATTTGCCCCAGAACCTCAAGCCCAGCCTCCATCCCACCTCCTCGGAATGAGCCGCCGGACGTCCGATTCGCCTTATCGAACGAGGCTTTGAAGACGTAGTTGAATCCAAGCTCGCCGGCCAGCTCTTTGACCGCTGCCGCCACCTCACGGCAGAGATCGAGGCTCTCCACAACGCATGGTCCAGCTATCAAAGTCAATGCAGTCGAACCTTCGCCAGTACGAAATCCGCCCACGTCCACACCCGGCATCGGAAGAATCCCTTCAAAGAATCCGTGAAATAGGGCACAAATGGCGAGAGCGCGCTTGACGCGCTCTCAGGCACGTGCTATTATAGTCGTCTAACCAGAGTTTAGGATAGGCATTGACGAGGCCAGTACGCGCGGGCTTCCATTCCAGAGAGTCGCCGGCCGGTGCGAGGCGATAAGGGTCCCCGCGGAATCTCCCCTCTGAGCCGAGAGGCTGAAAGGTAAATTGGTAAATCCGTCAACTAGTCAAATTTACTAGTTGACCAAATGACCAACTTACCAATTAGGTTTGTCCGGGTGCGCCCGATATTGCGCATAAAGTGGTGTGGAAGCACTTAACTCCCAGTATTTGGGCTTGAGGGCTCCGCATTACAAGGGTGGTACCGCGTGAGTGAACCTCTCGTCCCTTGGTTAGGGATGAGGGGTTTTTTGGTACCTGGGCTTATCACCAGGAGGAAGTAGAGCGTTTGAGGTTTACCGGATCGGTCTTATCAGTCGTATTTGTCCTTTGCGGAATCGGCGCGCAGGCGCAGGGGAAGACCTATTACTGTGAGGGGAAAGGGACAGCTAACTTAGATAAGCGCAAACAGACTTCGACCTTGAAAGCCTGGATGACGAGTCCGAACAAGTTCCGGATAGAGGAAACGGCGAACGGACGGACTACTATTACGATCTGCGACGGAGTACATATCTGGCTGCTTGGTAAGGCTGACAAAAAGGGCGTCCACCGTCTTCGAACGCCTCAGGAAGTGGCGGCGATGACGGGCAAACTCCGCGTGATCGGCGATGACGTTTCCGGATTCCGCAAGCAAGGCGGGCGGCTTAAAGGTAAAGTAAGCGTTGACGGTGTTCTTTGCGATCTTTATGAGATGCGGAAAGACGGACTTATTCACCAAATCTGGGTCATACCGGGAGCAGACAGGCTGACGAAGCGGCGGCTTTCATATGGGAAAACGCAATTCTCGACGGGCCCCGGCCAGCCGATGCAGAGCCACACGCTCCGCCGGGAAATGACCTATAAATGGATGACCAAAGTCGCCATGCCGGAAAACCTGTTCAAGGTGCCTTCAGGCTATAAGATACAAGAGACGCAGGCAGCGCCGCCTCCCGTCTACGCCCCACAGGGGAGAAGCAAGAGATAGTACGTGTGGAAGTGTGGAGGTATGGAAGAGCGAACAGTCGTATCTTCCACGCTTCCACACCTCCATACTTCCACACACGAGAAGACGAGGTGAATAGACCATGAAACTAAGCGGCGCTCAAATCATGCTGGAATGCCTGCGTCAAGAAGGCGTGCGGCACATCTTCGGGTACCCCGGCGGGGCGGTGCTCCCAATCTACGACGCACTCTATGAATACGAGGAGATCGAGCACATCCTGGTCCGGCACGAACAGGGCGCGTCGCACATGGCGGATGGTTACGCCCGCGCTACCGGCAAGGTAGGGGTCTGTCTTGCCACGAGCGGTCCCGGCGCCACGAACCTGGTCACCGGAATCGCCACGGCCTATATGGATTCCATCCCCATGGTAGCCATCACCGGCCAGGTTCGCACCACGGCGATCGGCAAGGACGCCTTCCAGGAGGCGGACATCACCGGCATCACCCTGCCGATCACCAAGCACAACTTCCTGGTAAAGGATGGAGCCGACCTGCCGCGCGTCATGGCCGAGGCATTCTACATAGCGCGCTCCGGCCGGCCCGGACCGGTCCTGGTGGACATCCCGCTCGATGTCGCGCTCATTAAGATCGAGTGGGATCCGGCATCCTACACACAGAAGGTCGAGCTCCCCTCCTATAAGCCCACCACGCGCGGCCATGAGATGCAGGTCCGCAAGGCGGCCGACGCTATCAAGGAAGCGAAGCGACCGGTCCTTTACGTGGGAGGTGGCGCCATCGCCTCCGGCGCGCACGAGGAGGTCACCGAGCTGGCGGAGCGAACCAATATCCTCCTGACGACGACTCTTCTAGGTAAGGGCGCCCTCTCTGAGACCCACAACCTATCAATCGGCATGCTGGGCATGCACGGCACCGCTTATGCCAACCATGCGGTCAATAACTGCGACCTGCTCATTGCCATCGGCGCCAGATTCGACGACCGCGTTACCGGCAAGGTGGATAAGTTCGCCACCACCGCAAAGATCATCCACATCGACATAGACCCGGCCGAAATCGGGAAGGTCAAAGTGCCCGATATCCCCATCGTGGGCGACGTCAAGACGGTCCTGCGTGAGCTGCTAAAGTACGTCGAGCCGCGCCCATGGAGTGAGTGGAACGATCAGATTCTCGAGTGGAAGCGGCTGTTCCCGCTGGTTTATCCGCGGGACGGCAAGCTCTACGCGGAATACGTTATCGAACAGCTTGGCGAAGCCACCAACTGGGATGCTATCATGACCACCGATGTGGGACAGCACCAGATGTGGGCCGCTCAGTACTTCAAGTGCAAGCGGCCGAGGCAGTGGGTCACCTCGGGAGGCCTGGGCACCATGGGCTTCGGACTTCCGGCCGCCATTGGGGTGCAGAAGGCCTTCCCGGATGCCACGGTGATCTGCCTTTCCGGCGATGGCTCTTTCCAGATGTGCGTTCAAGAGCTCATGACCGCCACGGTCTATGAGCTGCCGGTCATCACCGCGATCGTCAACAACAAATCGCTCGGCATGGTTCGGCAGTGGCAGGAGATGTTCTACCAGGAACGATACAGCCACGTGGACCTGCAGGCATCTCCCGATTTCGTCAAACTGGCAGAAGCGTATGGTGGCGTCGGAATGCGAATCACAAAGCCGGAAGAAGTCCGCTCGGCCATCGACGAAGCGATCAAGATAAGAAATCGGCCAATCGTGCTCGACTGTGTTATCCCAACGGAAGAGAACGTCTACCCGATGATTCCGTCCGGCCAGAGTATCGACGAGATGAAGATCCGCGAGAATCTCGAGGATCTCAAAGCAAGCATACACGCCGATTCCGAGGCCTGGTCCTTCTCAGACGAAGACAAAGTCCTCGCGCAGTATGTGGAAGTAGCGGAAGCAGTCCTGGCGCAGGAAACCGAAGCGTGAGATCCCTTGTGAGTAAGTGAGTGAGTAGGAAAACACTCACTCACTCATTCACTTACTCACTCACTCACAGGAGTACGAAGTGGCAGCAACCCTGAGCAATACGATCATGGCGCAGATGCAGCAGCAGCATGTATTAACCGTATTAGTCGAGAATCATGCGGGGGTTCTCGCGAGAGTAGCGGGGCTTTTCGCGCGGCGGGGATACAACATTGAGTCTCTAACCGTCTCGGTCGCTGAGGACCCGAACATTTCCCGGATGACCATCGTAGTCGGAGGCGACCACCTGGTCCTCGAACAGATCACCAAGCAGCTCCACAAGCTGATCGAGGTCCTCCGCGTTGTGGACTACACGGAGATTCCGGCCGTGGAGCGCGAGCTCGCTCTCATAAAGGTAAGCGCCGAGCCTCGAGACCGCGCCGAGATCATGCAGATCGTGGATGTCTTTCGCGGCCGAATCATCGACATGAGCGAGAAGACTTTCGTCATCGAGGTCACCGGCAGCACCGAGAAGCTAGATAAGATCCGCGAGCTGTTGAGCGCCTACGGAATCCGCGAGATGGTCCGCACCGGCCTGATCGCCATGGCGCGAGGATCGAAGACCGCCTGAAAGAGCGGGGTGTAGGGTGTAGGGTGTAAGGTGCAGGATCTTACACCTTACACCCTACACCCTACACCCTACACCCATGGACGAGATGCGCGAGATTGTCACAATGGAGCAGGCGAACAGTCTGTTTTTCATCCTGGCTATCGCCATCCCAATCGTCGGTGTCGTCATTGGGGCTGGAATCGGCGCGAGGCGTGGGGATGCTGGACGAGGCGCTGTTCGGGGATTCTTAGTCGGGCTTCTGGGGCCGGCTAACCTTCTGCTCTGGAACATCTACAACTTGATTACGGATCGCCTCGGCTTGGACACGGTGAAGAATCTGGTGGTTAACCTGACGCTATTTGTCGCCCTGGGGATGATCGCCGGCCTTATCACCGGCCGCCTCTACCGTAAGCGAGCGGAGGAGCCATCCGAAACCGACACCGGTCGGGCAAAGTCCGCAGCCGCCGCAGAGCTGCACGATAGTCCGACCGCCTGAACGCCGACACCCTAACTCAGGTATTCTGAACGCATGCATACAGAATCTAACTGGCGCGTTTGGCGGGATCCCGGAATCGCGGGGGCATTCGCGGATCGGCGACGAGGCGGAGTCCTCGGGACCGAAGCGCAGGTTGAGACGATGATTCGGCTCATCCGCGAAGTTCCGCGCGAGCAGCTCACCGTGTTGGACCTGGGTTGTGGTGACGGCTTCCTTCTGCAAATGGTCATGCAGGCATTTCCGGTCAGCAGAGCCGTGGCCCTGGATGGCTCTCCCGCTATGCTGGAGCGGGCGGAGGTGCGATTCCAGGACCTGGGACTCTTCAGTGATCTGGTGGATTACCTGGAGACCGACTTCAACAACCCGGCCTGGCGCGCTTCACTCCCCTGTGACCGATTCGATGCCGATGTTTCCGGATTCGCCATTCATCATAGTGAGGACGATCGGAAGCGGGCTCTTTACGAGGACATCTTTTATCTGCTCAATCCCGGCGGCGTATTCGTCAACGTCGAACATATAGCCAGCGCGAGCCTGCTTGGCGAAACGCTCTTTGAAGACGCATATACTGAAAGCCTCACGCGACATCGCCGCGCGAGAGGGGAAGAGATCGACCTGGAGGATGTGCGCGAGGAGATTCGAAACAGGCCAGACAAAGCCGCCAATCGCCTCGCCCCTGTCGGAATGCAGTTGAAGTGGCTTCGCGAGATCGGCTATCGAGATGTAGACTGTTATTGGAAACAGTATGAGTTGGCGGTCCTCGCAGGCTTCCGCCCCTGAGCGAAAACTGGCCGACAGAGATACCCTATGCCGAAGATTCTGGTCGTGGACGATGAGCGCAATATGGTCCGCCTGCTCCAGTTGAATCTGGAACGAGAGGGCTATGAGGTGGTCACGGCCCTTGATGGGATGGAGGGTCTGCAAAAGGCGCACACCGAGAATCCGGACCTGGTGCTGCTGGATATCACGATGCCCCGGATGGATGGATTCGAAGTACTGAACATCCTGAAAGCCAACACGGAAACGAGCGAAATGCCGGTGGTCATTCTCACTGCACGCTCAAAGGACGCCGACGTGTTTCAGGGTTACGAGACCGGCGCCGACGCATACCTGACCAAGCCGCTCCACCCAAACGAGCTGACAGCAGTAATTCGTAAGATGCTGAACAAGCGGTCTGAGGCCCCGACGGAATAGGGCGTTCCCGCGGTGTCGCCCATGCCGAAGCATATCCTTATCGCTGATGATGAGCCGGCCATAGCCCGCACCCTCCAGATTCACCTGGAGTCGAAGGGGTATGAAGTGAGCGTTGCGCTGGACGGGCGAGAGGCGCTGCAGCAGCTCGATGCCCGCCGACCGGACCTGATCATTCTGGACGTCAGTATGCCCTACGCCAGTGGTTTCGAAGTTCTGGAGATAATCCGGGATTCTCCAGACACCCGGAACATCCCGGTGATCATCGTCACGGCGAAGGCCAGCGATCCCGATATCGTCCAGGGCTGGCGGTCCGGCGCTGACTGCTACCTGACCAAGCCGATCGACACAATTGAGTTAATGACTTTCATTGAGCGCATTTTGAATCCGCCCGCGGATGCAAGTGTTGAGTGTTGAGTGTTGAGTCTCATGGAGTAGCCTCAGCACTTAACATTTGGAGTGCGAGTTAATGGACTTTGAGATCGAATCGGTGCTGCGGGCGCATCTCCAGGCATCGCGCGAGCTGCTCTCCCTGCACAAGCCGGAATACACGGAAGAGGGTGCCGAGCCAGTTTTGCAGGATAACGTGCGGATCGTGCGCGAGCTGCGCCGGCTCGAGAAAACGGAATCCGTTTCAGCGGAAGACCGGGGCTGCGTGCGCGAACACATAGAAGCGTCCCGCCGCCTCCTCAAGCTCAAAGCCCGCGAGTTCCATTTCGCCTATTTCGACCCGGACGACGGCGAAGGCGGCTCCCCTATATATGCCCGGATTCCGCCACTCCCGCCTTCCCTCATCGGCCGCCACGCAAAGCAGCTTCCGTTCGACGACTGATAGCGACCAATCGTATTTCCACGGAATCATCCAATAGGAGTGCGCACAGCATATGGCAGCTAAGGTTTACTACGACAGTGACGTGAATCCCGGGGTTTTGAGCGGACAGAAGATCTCCGTGATTGGCTATGGAAGCCAGGGGCACGCGCACGCGCTGAACCTCAAGGAGAGTGGGCTTGACGTTCGGGTGGGGCTCCGCCCGGGCAAGTCCTGGGATGCGGCTGAGAGCGATGGGCTGCGTGTCCTTAGCGTTGCTCAGGCTGCGGACGAGGCGGACATCATCATGATCCTCGTTAACGACGAGTTCCAGGCGCAGCTTTACGAGGAGCATATCAAGGGCGCGCTCCGGCCCGGCAAGGCGATCGCATTCGCTCACGGGTTCAACATCCATTTCGGGCAGATCGTGCCGCCGAAGGATGTGGACGTATTCATGGCCGCGCCCAAGGGCCCCGGTCATCTCGTCCGCCGGATTTATACAGAAGGCAAGGGCGTCCCGTGTCTGATCGCGGTCCACCAGGATGCAACGGGTAAGGCGCTCGATACCGCCCTCGCCTATGCGCGTGGAATTGGCGGCACACGGGCCGGGGTTTTGGAGACATCTTTCAGGGAAGAGACGGAAACCGATCTCTTCGGCGAGCAGGCGGTCCTCTGTGGGGGAACAACCGCGCTGGTGAAGGCCGGATTCGAGACGCTGGTGGAAGCCGGCTACCAACCGGAGATCGCCTACTTCGAGTGCCTTCACGAGCTGAAACTGATCGTCGACCTGATGTATGAAGCGGGAATAGCCGGAATGCGGTATTCCATCTCCGATACCGCCCAGTACGGCGACATGACTCGGGGACCGAAGATCATCGATGATGGCACGAGAGAGCGGATGCGGGGGATGCTGAGGGACATTCAGAACGGCGAGTTCGCGCGCGAGTGGATTCTGGAGAATCGCGCCAATCGTCCGGTCTTCCGCGCCCTTGCCAATAGGGACCAGAATCACCAGATCGAACAGGTAGGCCAGCGCCTCCGCGGCATGATGAGCTGGGTCAAATCCAACGTCGCCCAACCCGTTGAAGACAAACAAGAAGACCACATCGCCCAGCGAATGCAGAATATAGAGGTCTGATGTGGCTCTCACGCTAAGACAGCAATCCACGCGTGTGTCCAGGATGTAAAAGGAGCTCTCTTGCGACTACCCCGTTCTGTCCGGAATGCTGATTCAAGTTCGTATGGGACGATCAAGAAAAAACATATGTGGAGTCTGATGCCAGGGTCGAAGAAGCATGGACTCTTGCTACCGCTGCGGCGACGAATTGACTCGTGCCACTCGCGATTGCCCGTATTGCGGAAAGTTGCTTTGATTGAAAATGTCACCAATAAGCGAAACTGAGCCTAAGGCTGGCTCGCAAATCTTAACGCGGGAGAAACCTCGGCCTGAGGTAACAGATGAGCTTTTGGCCGACATTACGGACCGACTGGTCAAGAGGTTCAACCCCCACAAGCTCATACTATTCGGCTCATTCGCTTGGGGAAAGCCGGACAAGGATAGCGACATTGATCTCTTTGTCATCATGGACTCGATGGAACGGCCCGCTCCTCGAAGCGTGCCCGTAGCGATAGAAGCGAGAGTCCGATTTCTGCCGATGGACGTGCTGGTGTATACGCCGGAAGAGGTTGCGGTCCGACTGGCCAAAGGCGATCACTTTGTCGAAGGAGTCCTTAAACACGGTCGAGTACTTTACGAGCGATGAGCCCTGATGAGCACTGTGGCGGAATGGGTTGAAAAGGCCGAAGGAGACTACCACAGCACAGTATCGCTGCATCGCCTGCGTTCAAATCCGGAACCGGACAACGTATGCTTCTTGTCCCAGCAGTGCGCTGAGAAGTATCTGAAGGCGTTTCTGGTAGACCGAGGAATCAATCCTCCTCACATCCATGATCTTGTTGGGTTGCTGAATCAGTGCGAAGTGTACGAACCTCTTTGTCGGCCTTAACTCTTGCTTGTACGATCCTGAATCAGTATTCCGTGCATATTCGTTATCCCGGCATGAGTGCGAGTGTGACTGAGGCGACAGTCGCCGTAGATTCGGTCAGGCGGGTCCGACGTACGCTGCGGAAGCGTCTTGGGCTCTAAATCGAAGTGGTTTTGTAACTGGACACGCAAAATGTCGACGAGAATCTACATATTTGATACGACGTTGAGGGATGGGGAGCAGTCCCCGGGGGCTTCCTTGAATGTCGCGGAAAAGCTGGAGATCGCGCGGCAGCTCGAGCGGCTGGGCGTGGACGTGATCGAGGCCGGATTCCCCATTTCTTCGCCGGGCGACTTTCAGGCGGTTCAGGAAATATCGAAGATAATCAAGAGCTGTACCGTCTGTGGACTTACACGCGCGTTGGAAAAAGACATCGACGCCGCTGGGGAAGCGCTCAAACCGGCGAAACGGCCGCGGATTCACACCGGGCTCGGCGTCTCGGACAACCATCTCCAGTTTAAGCTCAAGCTCACCCGCGAGCAGGCGATGGAACGAGGCGTCAAAGCCGTGAAGCACGCGCGGAAGTACGTTGAAGACGTCGAGTATTTCCTGGAGGATTCCGGACGAGCCGACCTGGACTACCTCTGCCAGGTTGTAGAGGCGGTCATAAAGGCCGGCGCCACGGTCATCAATGTCCCGGACACAACCGGATTCATGACGCCCGAAGAGTACGGTTCCCGAATCCGCGCCATTATGGAGCGAGTCCCGAACATAGACAAGGCCATCGTCTCCGTCCACTGCCACAACGACCTCGGTATGGCGGTCGCCAATTCCCTTGCCGGCGTCGTGAACGGCGCACGGCAGGTGGAGTGCACTATCAACGGAATCGGCGAGCGCGCGGGCAACACCAGCCTGGAAGAGGTGGTGATGGCGCTAAAAGTGCGCGCCGACCACTTCGGCGTCGAGACTGGAATCGATACGAGAGAGATTTACAACTCGAGCCGAATGGTCTCCAACCTTACCGGCCTACTGGTGCAGGCGAACAAGGCCATCGTCGGCGCCA
>JBKJZI010000322.1:0-3971 GCA_046715155.1 Chthonomonadales bacterium
GCGGAGGGCGAGCCCGTCAGCGGACCCCTGTTTAAACCCCTGGACCGCCTTCAGGCGCGCGTGGCCGAGGACGGCCAGCTCGAAGTGCTTGAGGCGTGAATACGGAAAGCGGAAAACGGAAAACGAAAGCCGGGATGCTGAAGGCCTGGCTGCTCGACCGGGCCGGACTCACCGAAGATAGTCTCAAAGCCATCGACAAGCCGCTGCCGAAGGGCGTGGGGTGGCTCAATACGCTGGGCGCGGCGGTGATGCTGATCATCGTCGTGCAGTATGTGACGGGCATCTTCCTCGCGATGTACTATGCGCCTATCCCGGGCGGCGCTTACCTGAGCGTACAGTACATCATGGAGGAGGTGCCGTTCGGCTCGCTCGTTCGCGGAATCCACCATTATGGGGCGAGCGCGGCGGTCATCGTTGTCACGCTCCACCTTCTGCGCGTCTACTGGCAGGGAGCGTTCAAGCCCCCGCGAGAGCTGCTCTGGCTGCTGGGGGTCGGGCTGTTCGTGCTCATCCTGGGGTTCGGATTTACCGGTTACCTGCTCCCGTGGGACCAGAAGGCGTACTGGGCGACGATCGTGGGCACGGAGATTCCGGCGTCGGTGCCGGTGGTCGGCGAAACGGTCAAGACAGTGATGCGGGGCGGGGAGGACGTCGGGGCGGTCACGCTGACGCGGTTCTACGCAATCCACGTGCTTGCCCTTCCCGCGCTGCTGTTCCCCCTGATGGGGCTTCATCTGCTGCTGGTATGGCGCAAGGGTGCGACTCCGCCGGGCACGCGGGTGGGGGAGCCGGTTGCGCGTTATGGCTCGCGCTTCGTGCAGAACCAGGCGTTCAAGGATTCCGTGGCGATGGGGACCGTCTTCTCGATCGTCTACTTCCTCGCGATATTC
Source organism: Chthonomonadales bacterium (assembly GCA_046715155.1). Lineage (GTDB taxonomy): Bacteria > Armatimonadota > Chthonomonadetes > Chthonomonadales > CAJBBX01 > JBKJZI01. Next base: position 891 of record JBKJZI010000322.1, read on the forward strand.
CGTCCGCCGGAGCTGGAGTTCCTCGCGAATCCGGCCGACCAGAACTACACGCCGCGGCCGGACTGGTACTTCCTGTTCCTCTTTCAGTTTCTGAAGGACGTCGGCGCGGTGCTTCCTGGGTTCCCGGAGTGGATTCCGGCTGTATTGATTCCGACCGTTGCGCTTGTGGTTCTGGCTCTGCTGCCGTGGCTCGACCGGAGCCCGGAGCGGCACTGGCGGAAGCGGCCGTTTTGGTCGGGGCTTGCGGTATTGACCGTCGTTCTAGTCGTTGGCCTGACGGTTCGGAGTCTTCGAGATTCGCCGGCCAACATTACGCCGGCCAACGCGGCGATGAGTACGCGGTTTAAGAGCGCCCCGACAGAGAAGGATAGGGAGATCATCGCGCGGGGTAAGGTGTTGTATGAGGTGGCGGCGAAGCCGCTGCCCTGCATCACCTGCCACGCGATCGGCGACAAGGGGGGCGGATCGTCCATGCCGCTGGACGGAATCGGCACCCGCCGCACGTACGAATGGCTGCTGGGTCACACCCGCGAGCCGCAGAAATACGTACCCAACTCCTCCATGCCGCCGTACCCCAAGGACCAGCTCTCGGACGACGATCTCCGTGCCGTGACCGACTACATGGTTCAGCCGGTGAAGACCAAGCCGATCATCCAGTTCAATCCTTAATGGGCGTTGGGCGTGGGGCGTTGGGCGTTCAGGCGTTCAGGCGTTCATGGTGGATTCTGGGGTGAGTTAGCGCTTACCGGCAAATAGCGCAGGGACGCGGGCACCGGTAAAGACCGAGAATTGACTTGAGGGCTTGCGGCAGCTCGTTCTAAACGCACGCACGCCTCGTACGGCGGTCCATGAGCGGTCGATTTGATGGAATTCTTGTGAGGCGAATTGGCGTGATGCGAATTAGCTATGGGATTTGTCGCTCTTGCGGCGGGTTTAATCGGGTCGACTCCGCGTTCTGTGCGCGTTGCTACCGGTTTCTTCCGCGTCGCATTCGTGAAGCGAATGAAATGCCCGACCGACGCCACGCGGAGCGACGGGAACTGGCGCTCACGGGAGCCGTAGTAGGGCCGGACGGGGAGTCCGCGGAACCGATTTTCATCGAGAACCTGGCATCGGGCGGACTCAAGTTTCGGTCCGACCACCCATTCGAAGCCGGCGAGTTGATCAGCGTCATTGTTCCCCTTGATGGGCAGTCTTTCGTCCTCTCCGGGACGGTATGCCACTGCGGATCGGACTCGCTCGGGTGTGTCATAGGCCTGCGGTTCATAGACCCTGAGCCTGAATTCGTTCGCGAGTTGAAGCACCTCATTCTTTCCGCCGGATCCGACGCCGAGCTCGTTTTCGCCTGAACCGGTTGACCCCACCTCCGAAGCCTCTATTAGCGGATTCCCACAAGCGCGGAAGCAGGTCCGAAGGACGTGCTCCGAGAATTTGGTGTTTGAGGCTCCCAGGCTTGCACTATAGGTGCTGTGGGCCGGCCCGAGGCGCGCTGGGATCGGCCTGAATCCGCCAGAAACGAATGATATAGATCTTCATCGAGGATCTTGTCCTGCGCCTCGCAATGAGGAGCTCGAAATGATGAAACTGAGTCTTGCAGTCGCACTAGCGGCGCTCACATTCGGAGGCGCGGCTGTGAGCGCGTCGCAACCAGACACGGCCAAGAACTGGCCGCAGTGGCGGGGACCCGATGGGAACGGAATCAGCAAGTCAAAGGGCTTGCCGACCACGTGGGGACCGGACAAGAACATTGTCTGGAAGACGCCGCTGCCGTCATGGAGCGGGGGAACGCCGATCGTGTGGGGGGAGCGCGTTTTCCTGACCTCCGCGTCAAAGGCCGCGCCACGTGCGGCGGATTCCGGGGTGGAGACAGTGCCGGCCTCCCAAGGAGGACAGGGGGGACGAAGAGGATACGGGCAGCAGCGGGACGCGGGCGGGTCTGCGCTCCTGCTGCTCTGCGTCTCCCGGAAGGATGGGAAGGTCCTGTGGGAGCGTGAGCTGGACCAGGGGAATCGCGTCTGGAACAAGCAGAATGCGTCCTCGCCGTCGCCCGTCACCGATGGAAGGCACGTATGGGTCGTGACCGGCACGGGAGCGGTTGCCGCATTTACCGTGGGCGGTAAAGAAGCATGGAAGCGGAACCTTCAAAAGGATTACGGTAACTTCGGGCTCAACTGGGGCTACGCCTCATCGCCGCTGCTGTACAAAGGAAAGCTGATCATCGAGGTCCTGCACGGCAACAACACGGACGACCCCTCTTACCTGGTGGCGCTAAATGGAGCGACCGGCAGGCCCGCGTGGCGAATCGAGCGACCGACCGACGCGGTTCGCGAATCGCCCGATGCCTACACGACGCCCGCTCTTCTCATTCATGGTGGCAAGCCCCAGATTGTTATTAGCGGAGGCGATTACGTGACCGGACACGATCCTTCCACGGGCAAGGAGCTGTGGCGCGCGGGCGGTCTGAATCCGCGGAGGGCGCCGAATAATCGGATCGTCGCATCGCCGGTGGTGAAGGACGGCATGATTTTTGCGCCTTCTCGTAATCGCCCGCTGCTTGCGGTCAGGGCCGGTGGAACGGGGGACGTGACGGCGAGCCACGTGGCCTGGAAGTGGGAGGAGCCGGGCGGGCCGGACGTGCCGACCCCGATCTCCGACGGGAAGTACTTCTACATGGTGGACGATCGCGGGATGGTGACCTGCCTCGACGCCAAGACCGGAAAGCTAGTCTGGGGACCTGAGCGCACCGCGGTAGGAACGGTAAGCGCGTCGCCGCTGTTGGCGGATGGAAAGCTCTACATCATCAACGAAAGCGCGGTGACGTCAGTCATTGCCGCCGGGCCACAGTTCAAAGCGCTCGCAACCAATGAGCTTGACGGCGATTACACGCTTTCGTCCTTCGCGGTGTCGGGTCGGAACCTGTTCGTTCGCACGGGTACGCACCTCTATTGCATTGGGGGGCCGGGCTAAGGAATCCGAATGTGGCATCCTCAAACCCGGGAGGACGAGGCTCCTTCCGAGCTGCTTTCGGCCCAGCCTAGGCTCAGTGAACGGCACAGCTCGGCAGGAGCCTCGCCCTCCCGG
>JBKJZI010000323.1:0-15048 GCA_046715155.1 Chthonomonadales bacterium
CCTTACGAAGGAGGGGGTTGGGGGAGGTTAGCAATAAAACTCCTTACCCAAGAATTTCGCAAGGTGAGGGATAATAGGAGGAGTCCCCCGACGGATTGCGAATCTGCCCCCACGTCGTTGCTCGCCCGCCGATTGGCGCAAGCGGACACCGGAATGGTATCTGTTCGGCGCGAAGAGCACACAGTACGCTTTCGCCGAAAGCGGGTTTCACCCCCAGGGAAGGAACGTATGAACCGGAGCAATCGGAGGACATCGAATTCCACGTGCGCGCTGCCCATCGCCACCCTATTACTAGGAATCTCCGGCGTGATCTGGTGGCCCGCGACCGCTGGAGCGCAAGAAAAGACCCCCGCCAAGGCCGCACTCTACGCGCTCCAGGACGCATTTACGTCCGTCGCGGAGGAGGTAGAGCCTGCCGTCGTAACGATTACGGCGCGTAAGACGGTCCGACCTGTCCTTGGCACTTCCGCACAGGAAGATGCAGAGGATCCTCTCCGGGGAACGCCCCTTGGACGAGGTCGGAACCCCCGCGCTTTCCGAGCGCAGGGAACGGGTTCCGGCGTGATCATCTCGACCGACGGATGGATTCTAACGAACGACCATGTTGTGGGTGGGGCTGAAAAGGTTACGGTGCGGTTGATCGACGGGCGTGAGTTCGAGGGAACCGTCAGGCGCGATTATCGCAGCGATCTGGCCCTAATCAGAATTGAGGGGACTAACCTCCAGGCGGCGCGGCTCGGAGATTCCGATAAAGTGAAAATCGGACACTGGGCCATTGCCATCGGAAGTCCATTCCGCTACGAAGGTACCTTCTCCGTGGGCGTGGTAAGTTCTCTCTTCCGCCGCCAGGAAATCCGATCATCTACAGGAGTGAGCCGGGTCTACCCAAGCATGATCCAGACGGATGCGGCCATCAACCCGGGCAATTCGGGCGGCCCTCTTTTGAATCTCGAGGGCGAGGTCATCGGTATTAATACTGCGATTGAATCCGACAGCGGCGGGAGCGTCGGAATTGGATTCGCGATTCCGATCAATGCCGCTCGCTTCGTGGCGGACCAACTCAGGGCCCGAGGAAAAGTCGTATACGGCTACCTGGGAATCGACCCCGGTACCGTGACACCTCGCCTGGCGAGCGCTTACCAGGTATCGAATGGCGCGCTGGTCCAGGGTGATCCGGCCGAGGAAAGCCCGGCGGCTAAAGCCGGTCTTCAGGCCGACGACGTGATCACGGAGATCGAGGGTAAGCCCGTCCGCAACGAGCTGGACCTCCGAACGATGGTGAGCCGCATTCTCCCCGGGACGACTATCGGAATCGTATACGTGCGCAATGGAACTGAGAAAAAGACCACCGCGATCATCGCGGAAGCGCCCGCCCTGGCGGACGAGGGCGTCTCTTCGGCGCCTCCAGGAAAGGTCAATCTCGGAATCGAGGTCTCGCCCGTCTCCGCGGACGGCCTGAAGAAGATCGGCCTGGATGAGAAGATTCAGGGCGTCTCAATCAAGAGCCTGGATACAGGCAGCGCCATATCGGAATCGGAAATGGAGAAGGGCGACGTTATCCTGAAGGTAAACGATCTACCCACTCCAAACGCAGACGCCTTCAAAAAGGCGACCAGCAGCGTCAAAACAGGAGACGTCCTGCGAGTGCTGTGGACCGGGAAGAGGGGAAAGACGACCGTGAAGCGCGTAGCTATCGTGATCGTCGACTAGACTGTCGGTAAGACGGAAAAACGGGGCGGAGGAATTGTTTCCTCTGCCCCGTTCTGTTATCTATCGATAATGAGTTCAGTTCGTGAAGGCCGACCTCGTGGAGCTTACCAGCAGCTCGCTTAAGTTCGCGCTGCCGACGGGAACGGTTGAGACCTTACGCTTTATCCTGGCAAACGCGTTATCGACGGACTTCGTTTTGCAGCGCAGTTCCGACGCTATCTCCCGATAGGACTTGCCCACTTGATATCCCGCTAACACGCGCCACTCGAAGTCCGAGAGGAGATGCTGCAGCATCTGGTGGAGAAGTTTCGTATCTTCGATCTGGAGGACCAATTCCTCCGGGTCAAGCACGTTTGACGATGCCAGGATGTCGGAGAGATTCCAGTCGGCGCCAGAGTCTTCGGAAGGTGATTCCAGCGACAGTGACGTGTTAAGCGGCATCTGTTTCTGGCGGGTCGCCGTCTTAATGGCAGTGATAATGTGGCGCTGGATACAGACCTTGGCAAAGGCGGGGAAAGAGATAGCGCGTTCCCATCGGAAATCAACGATAGCCTGCCAGAGGCCGATCATTCCGACCTGGAGAAGGTCTTCTTTCTCGGCGCCGACCAGAAAGTAAGACTTCACCCTGGTGCGCACCAGATTCCGATACTTATAAAGGAGGAATTCCGCCGCCCGTTCTTCGCCTCGCTGGGCCCTTATTACGATCTCGCGATCCGGCATATCACCATAGGATAGGTGGTGAGAGGTGAGACGTTGTTGCAACTCCATGTTCACGCTGGTCTCCCAGTCTAGATTGGATTTTGTTCAGCGCTGCGGCAAGCAGTGGGGGAAGTTCTGCGAGCTACGACGAAGCCATTATACATGGGGTATTACCGGTTTGCAAGGTGGAGTGCGGAGATTCTGGTAAGGCTGCACGAGCGGTCAATTGAGGGTATTTCAGGGACAACCTCTGAAATTGGTATCTCGTATACCTGAAGAGGGAGACGACAAAACCGATAATGCAGTATATACACACTGTAGAGATGTAAAGGGCAAACCCACAGTAATGTGGGGACGCAAAACTATGGGCCGTAACGAATAACGAAAACCGAAAAACGAAAAACGAAATCTGCGGAATTCGTCATTCGTCATTCCTAATTCGTCCTTCGAATGGTCGCCAGGTCGCCGTCTTTTGCAGGGCCGTAATCCCAGCAGAAGGAGGCACACAGTGAAGATCTCAACGCATGAGGTCGAGCAGATCCGCAAGATCGGATCGAGCGAGAACGTTGGCGATGAGACGCCGCGTGGGAGTATGACGCACATCATGGAAAGCTCAACCGCACCGGATGTGATCCATGAGGTTGCCTCAATCGTCGGCGCTACGCCTGACGTCCGCGAGGAAATCATCGCGACGATCAAAGCGCAGACGAGCAGCGGAACGTACCGTGTGAGCAGCGAGGATATCGCCGACCTGATCGTAAGGCGCGCATTGGCCGATAGAATGCGCTAGACCCATCGGAAAATCGAGTTGGTTATTCTAGGGGACGTCACATATGTGATGTCCCCTTTTGCTTTTGATCGGTTCGGCAGGATAAGGGCGTTCCAAAGCGCAATTCTACGCGGCGTGGCCCCCAGCCCCCGATTCCCGGGGGGAGTCTGACCCACCCTCGAATCCGGGGAGCCTTGACTCGAACTGATTATGGCAACCGTTTACGCAGTCGTCAATCAAAAAGGCGGCACCGGTAAGACCACTACGGCAGTCAATCTTGCCGCGTCGCTGGCCGACGAGGGGAAACGGGTGCTGCTTGTAGATCTCGATCCGCAAGGAAACGCCACCGGGGGGCTCGGAATCCCAAAGACGCTAGCCCTCTCTACGTACGATGTCTTGATCAACGGCGCGTCGGTGGCGGATAGCACGGTCGACACCGCCCTCCACAGGCTGCGGGTCCTACCCTCCAATCTTGACCTTGCCGGCGCCGAAATCGAGTTGATGCCCCGCCTCTCCCGCGAAACGGTGCTCCGCGAGAGTCTCAATGCAATCCGCCACGAATACGACTACATCTTCGTGGACGCTCCGCCTTCGCTCGGGCTCTTGACGCTGAACGCGCTCGTAGCCGCCGATTCCGCCATCGTGCCGGTCCAGTGCGAGTACTATGCGCTCGAGGGAGTGAGCCAGCTCCTGAAGACGATCGATCTCGTCCGCCGGCATCTGAATCCCACCCTCGAGATCGGACTCGTAGTTCTGACCATGTACGACAACCGCGTGCGGCTGAATCAGCAGGTAATGGAAGAGGTGCGAAGCGTATTCAAAGACAAAGTTGCGCGACATGTGGTCCCACGGAATGTGCGCGTCGCAGAGGCGCCCAGCCACGGCCTGCCCGTGACCGAGTACGACCCGCGCTCGCGTGGAGCGATCGCCTATCGTGAATTGGCTAAGGAGATACTGAAGAATGGAGAAAAGAGGGCTGGGTAGAGGCCTCGGCGCGCTCCTGCCCGACGCGCTGGAAGAATCGGACGCATCGCTGCGAGAAGTTCCGCTGGAACAGATCAGCGCGAATCCGTATCAGCCGAGGCAGGTATTCAATGAATCCGGCCTGGGCGAGCTCTCAAAGTCGATCCAGGAACACGGAATCCTGCAGCCAGTGATTCTGACGCGGACCGGGGTAGATTCCTATGAGCTCGTGGCCGGGGAGCGCCGATTCCGCGCGGCCCGGCAAGCGGGCCTCCAGAGTATTCCAGCCGTAGTACGCGAGTACAAGCCGTCTCAGATGCTGGAAGTCGCCCTGATCGAGAATCTCCAGCGGGAAGACATTAACGCAGTCGACGCCGCCCACGCCTACCAGCGGCTCCGCACCGAATTCGGCCTGACCCAGGAAGAGATCGCCCGACGCGTCGGCAAAGCCCAATCCACCATCGCCAACACCCTCCGTCTCCTGGCCCTTCCCGATGAAGTGCTGGCAAGCGTTCAGCGCGGCGAGATCACCGAGGGCCACGCCCGCGCAATCCTGCAAGCCGCCCCCGATTCCCAACTACAGGCCTGGCAGATGGCGCGGAATCAGGGCCTATCCGTCCGCCAGACGGAGCGCGTAGCCCGCGAGCTCAGCAACTCCTCCACCGCCACCACGCGCCGCCGCACTATCGCGGATTCCTCGGAATCAGACCCCCACCTCGCCGCAGCGGAGGAAGCGCTGCAGGTAGCCCTCGGAACCAAAGTCCGAATTCGCTGGTCTGGCGAATCGGGCCAAATCGCCATCGATTTCTATACGGCAGATCATTTGGATGGAATATTAGAACGGATCATTGGCGTGTAAGAATCCCGGTATTTTCACGTGAAATAAGACTTTTGTGCAGATGCTGACCCCGAGTTGCTCGATTCCGCCCTGGTCAGGTGAAGAAGGTAGCGGTACCCGTCATCCTGAGCCGTCGTTGCGAAGGATCTGTTTTTGACGTTGACGATTTGTAGAAGCTTCAGCCAACATCAAGTTCTGCGGCAACCGGCTTGTGATCGGACGCCAATGTCTCCACGACCGCTATGCTCATTACACTCGTTGCCGATGAATGCCAAATGTAGTCAATTCGAGCGGTCGGCAGGTCCGAGGGATATGTCAGACGGTTCTGTACGGCGTCGGAATCAATGAGTCCCGACCGATCGCGGAGTTTCTCGATTTCCACGGAATCAGGAAATGCGTTGAAGTCTCCGGCGAGGATGACGGGCTCCTTCTTGCTCGCGCACAAGTCGCCGACCAATCCCGCTGCGAGCAGGCGATCGCCGGAATCCAGGCTCCAGTGCGTACACATCACGGTTAGCGGATTCCGTTCGACCTCAAGCCTCACCGAAAGTAACCCTCGTCCTTCCATTCGCCGCAGAATCGCCGCCCGCTCGGCCGGATTTGGCAGTTTGATATCCTCCTGGGCGATCACCGGGAATCGAGTCAGGATCGCGTTGCCGAATCCGCCGACTCCGACCGAGTAGTTGCTCTGGAATATCGCCCTCATTCCAAGCAGCCGCGAGAGCCGCGCCGGCTGGTCCCGCAGCCCACTCCAGGGAAGCCGCCGATGTACCTCCTGCAGGCAAATCACGTCCGCTTTCAACGGCCGAAGTACTTCCGCAGTTTGAGCAATGGACCGCCTCCCGTCCATCCCCAGCCCGCCGCGGATGTTATAGGTCACTAGTCGGAACGACATTTTTTACCGCGGAGGGCGCGGAGAAGCGCGGAGATTCTGGGTTTGGAAGTATGGAGGTAGGGAAGCATCGACTGTCTTCCACACCTCCACACATCCACACTTCCACACTGTTTTTCTCCGCGACCCTCCGCGTCCTCTGCAGTTAGAATCTATGTCCTCAGCCTCGGGTCCAATGCGTCCCGGAGCGCGTCCCCCAGGAAATTGAAGGCGAGGACGGTGATGCCGAGCATGAGCGATGGGAAGAGGATGAGCATGGGCTCGGAGCGGATATAGGGGCGGGCATCGCTGATCATGCGGCCCCAGCTCGGGTAGGGGGGCTGGATTCCGATACCGAGGAAGCTGAGAGTCGCTTCAGCCAGGATGGTGTTGGCGATACTGACCGTAACCGCCACGATGATCGGACTCAGCATGTTCGGCAGCATGTGTCGCGTGACGATGCCCCAACCAGACACTCCGATCGCCCGCGCCGCCTCCACGTACTCCTTCTCCCGCAGCGCGAGCGCCTGCCCACGAGCTAACCGCGCCATTCCCGGCCAGCCCACGACCGCAAGCGCGACGAACACGGTCAACACGCTCCCGACCACGCTCTCGGGGCGGATGATTCCGACCAGCAGGATTGCGAACAACAGATCCGGGAAAGCAAACATGGCATCCGTCACGCGCATCAGAATCCGGTCCCACATTCCTCCCTTGTATGCCGCCAGGAGGCCCATCGACACCCCGATGAGTACCTCGATGGCCTGAACCAGAATCCCTACCGCCAGCGAGACCCGCGCGCCGAAAATGAGGCGGCTCAGGATATCCTGGCCGAGGTTATCTACTCCCAGCCGGTGCTTGGAATCCGCGGGCGCCGGCAGCTCCGGGTAACTGCGGTCCTGCTCGTCATATGCGTACGGAGCTATCCAGGGGGCGAACACGGCCAGAATAACCAGGCCAACGATCAAGACCAGGCTGATCATCGCCAACGGATTCCGCCGCAAACGCCGCCACGCCTCCGCCCACGGGCTCGCCGAGGGGCGCGTTGCTGCAACCACGTCCACGGCCATCAGCGCGCCTCCTGATAGCGCACCCGTGGGTCCACTACGGCGTAAAGCATGTCCACCACCAGGTTCACCAGTATGAAGATGGTCGCCACGAGAAGCGCCACGCCCTGGATGACCGGGTAGTCGCGCCTCAAGATGGACTGCACGGATTCGTAGCCTATCCCCGGAATCGTGAAGATCGTTTCAACCACGAACGAGCCGGTAAGCAGGTAACCGAAGGTGTTCCCGAGCACGGTCAGCACCGGCAGAAAGGCGTTCTTGAAGGCATGCTTAAACAGCACGCGCGCCGGTGATAGCCCTTTCGCGTGCGCCGTTCGGACGTAGTCCTGGCGCAGGACCTCCAGCATGGAAGAGCGCATGAACCGGGCCAGTAGCGCCGCCGGCCGGGCGGCCAGCACCAGCACCGGCATGATCGCAAACTCGGGATACGGAATTATGACCCGCCAACCGAACCAATCGAAGCTCGGACCGTCCCATCCCGAGACCGGTAGGATCTTGAGATTCAGAGAGAACAACATCACCAGCAAGGGCGCGAGCACGAATGCCGGCGAGGATACGAACACGAGCACAAACGACATTGTCGAGCGATCCAGAAGCTGGTTGTGCTTGAGTGCGGCCAGCGTACCGGCCGGAATCCCCACAAGCATCGCTGCCGTCAACGCGATGAGGGCCAGCATCGCGGTCGTCGGGAACTGCTCCGAGATCATCTGCGTGATGGGACGGTTAGCGTTCGTGAACGAGCGGCCGAGGTCGCCGTGGAGCGCGTTCCAGACGTAGTTGCCGTACTGGATGAACGGCGGCTTGTCGAGGCCGTATTCACGCTCCAACCGGGCTCGCGCCACCGGGTCGGCGTGCTGGCCGAGCATGATATCGATGGGGCTCCCCGGCGAGAGGTAGCCGAGGAAGAACGTGATGAAGGAGACAAACAGGAGTGTCGGAATCGCCAGCAGGAGCCGGCCGCCCACGTAGGAGAGCATGGAGTCAGGATACCCCTCCGACCGCTACGGCGCGACGTGCGTGGTGTAGTGGGGCAGGTAGCCCATCAGATTGATCTTCAGGTCCTTTACGCGCGGGTTCATGATGAGCCGCGTGTTCCCGAAGTAAATCGGCAGCAGCGCGATGTCCTCCATGGCGATCCGCTCGGCGGATTGATAAAGCTTCACGCGCGCCGATTGATCAGATTCCGCGTCCGCCCGATCCACAAGGGAGTCGAATCTCGGGTTGCCGAAGCCAAAATCGTTAAGGGGAGCGCCGGTTCGAAGAAGCGTCGAAAGCGTGTTATGTGGGTCCAAGTAATCGGAATCCCACACACCGATGTAGAACGGCATCTTTTCATCCCGCCGGTCGGTGACAAAGGTTGCCGCCTCTCGTTCCTGCAGCGCTACGCTGATACCCAGATTCCGCTGCAAGCTCGAACGGACGACCTGCGCCATCGCGCTCCGCTCCGGGACGCCCTGGGAATACGTGAGCGTCAACCGGGGAAATGCGCGCCCACCCGCGAATCCGGATTCCGCAAGCAGCCTCTTCGCGGTTTCCGGGTCATGCGCCGATTTGGGCAGCTCTGGATTAGCGCCGGGCAGACCGGGAGGAAGTAATCCGTCCGCTCGTGTCCAGAGACCGTGGCTGGCGACCCGAATGATTTCGTCCTTGTCGATCGCTTGGGCGAAAGCGCGCCGGACGCGAATGTCCCGGAACGCAGGCACGAGCTTAGGGTGCATGCAGAGATAGACCACGCTCGCCAGAGGGAATCGATGAAGCTGCTGCTTCAACTGAGGGTCCTTCTGGTCGCGGAGATAGTCGCTGGCCGAGATGGGCGTAAGATCGATCTCGCCGTTCTCATACATCAGGTGGCGGGTTTGCGAGTCTAAAACTATCGGCCGTTCAATCCGCTCGAGCGGCGGCTTTCCGCCGTGGTATTGCTCGTAAGCCACCAGGGTGACTTTCGCCCGGCGTCGGTATTCCAACAGCTTGAATGGACCGGTGCCGACTGCCGCTCGCTCGTCCAACAGGCCGCTGTTCTTCTCGATCGCCTCGCGGCAAACGATGAACCCGGTCGGATAGGCTAAAGCGCCGAGGAAGTATCCACGCGGACGCCTTAGCGTGATGGCCACGGAATCGGAATCGATGACCTGAACTCCCGGCAGGTCCTTCCGCTTCCCGTTTGCAACTTCTTCCGCCCCGACGATCTCGCCGAGGTAGTTCAACGCCGAGCTCGATCTCGTCGCAGGAAGCAGGGCCCGCTCCAGGCTGTACTTCACATCTTCGGAGTTTAACGCCCGGATGTTATGAAACGTCACGCCCGCTTTCAGGTGAAACGTGTACGTTTTGCCATCCTCGCCGACTTCCCATTTCTCTGCAAGGACAGGGCGGATTCGGTTGTTTTCGTCGAACCCTACCAGCCCTTCGTAGATGTTCTGAATAAGGTCCCCAGTCCCGCCCTCGAAGATCACCGCCGGGTCCATCGTCGCCGGCTCTACGGCAATCGGATACCGCAGGACGGCGCCGATTCCGCCTGCTTTGCGTCCCCGACCGCATCCGGCAAGACACGTGAGAGCCATCGCCGAGATCAAAACTATAGCTAGCAGGACTCTATTTCGCATAAGTGATGACACGGTTCCGTTGCTTGCAGCGTGACAGGTCTTGAGGCAATTGTGTCCGCGTAACCGGAGAGGAAATGGGAGTTCTAACGCGCAACAGTGGTTGTGGTGTGCGGCAGGAAGTAGGTAAGGAGGTTGCTCCGCGCGTTCTTTACACTAGGTTTCATGAGCATGGTCTGTTTATAAAACACCAAGGGCAGAATCGCGATCTCGCTCATGGCGATCCGATCAGCCTCCTGATAGAGCGGAATCCGGTTGCTCATATCGGATTCCCGGTCCGCTTTCAGACAGAGCGCGTCGAAGCGCGGATTCCGGTAGGCAATATGATTGAGCGACGAGTAGGAGGCGAGCTGGGTCGAAAGGAAGTCCTGTGGGTCGAGGTAGTCCGCGATCCACCCGATGATGTAGAACGGAATCTTCTCCCGGTCGCTCGTATCCGTCCAGAATGACGCCATCTCATGCTCCTGGATGTTGATGGAGATTCCGAGATTCTTCTTCAGGTAGTCGCGAATCAGGAGCGCCATGATCCGCCACTCGGGCTGATTCTCCAGCACCGTCAGGGTGAGCGACGGGAATCCGCGGCCGTTCGCATATCCGGCTTCAGCAAGAAGCTGCTTCGCTCGCGCCGGATCGTATGGAATCCGAGGGGCATCCGGCCGACTGCCTGCAATTCCAGGCGGGATGAAGCTATCGGCCCGTTGGCTCGTGTCGCGGTAGGCCACACGAATCAGCTCGTCTCGATCGATGGCGTAGGCTATCGCGCGCCGGACGCGCAGATCACGGAACGCGGGTTGCAAGCGCGGATGCATCACGATATAGAACACATTGGCCTGCGGTAGGAGCCGAGATTCCCGCTTCAGTTTCTCGTCCTTCTGGTCGCTAACGTAATCGCTCAGTGCCGTCTGGCACGCATCCACCCCGCTGGCCTCATACATCGCGTGCGCCGTTTGGAAGTCGAGGACTATCGGCCGTTCAATTCGTGACAGCTTGGGCGCGCCGCCCCAGTATTGCGCGTTTGCTCCGAGGATGACCTTCGAGCCGTGACCGTACTCCGCGAGCTTGAACGGTCCGGTGCCGATGACGCCCTTGTCATCCAGGTCCCGCCCGCTTTTTTCCACGGCCTCTTTGCAGACCACCCACCCGGTGGGATACGTCAGCGCCCCCAGGAAGTAGCCCATGGGCCGCTCTAAAGTGATCGTCAGCGTGGAGTCATCGATCACGTTTACGCCTTCCAGGTTTCTAGACTTGCCGGCGACGACGGCCCCCACGCCGCGGATTCCGGCCAGGTAGTTCGCCGCGGTGGGCGAGCGGGTTTCAGGGCTGAGGGAGCGCTCGAAGCTGTACTTCACGTCGGCGGCGGTCAGGGGACGGTCGAACGGAGGATGGAAGCGGGCGTTCTTGCGGAGGTGGAATGTATAGGTCATTCCGTCCGGGCTAAGGTCCCATCGCTCCGCCAGCGCCGGCACGATCTGATTCTTCTCGTCGAAGGTGACCAGGCCCTCATAGATGTTCTGGAGCAGCTCGTTGGTGTAGATGTCCTGCACTCGCGCTGGGTCGAGCGTGCTCGGCTCTTGAATGATGGGATACCGAAGAACATCTTGGACTTCCCCGGTCCGATCCCGCCGGCAGCCCGCACCCAGGCAAACGGCCAGAATCAGCAGGAAAAGGATTCCAGGAAAGAGCGAGACGAGGGGGCCTGGGAAGCGTCTCACAATCTGCGGCTACCGCGCAATCGAGGTTGTCGTGTGCGGCAGGTGACCCATCATGGATTCGCGGATCCCCTTGACGTACGGCTTGTGGAGTTCCACGTCCGGCTTGTGATAGATCGCGACCCAGGGCGCGTCGTCCACCGCAATCTTCTCCGCCTGGCGGTAGAGCTCCGCGCGTTTTGCCGCATCGGACTCAATATCCGCCTCGTCGCAGAGCCGGTCGAATTCGGGGTTGCTGTATCCGATGGAGTTTTCCTTCGCCCCGGTCCTCAGCATCACCGAGAGGAAGTTCTGCGGGTCCAGGTAGTCGGCGGCCCACCGCAAGTGGTAGCACGGCATGGTGCCGTTTTCCCGCTGCTTGAGGAACATCGCCCACTCCACTTGCGTTACGGCTACCTCGATTCCGAGGTTCTGCTTGAGATCGTTCCGAATTGCCAGCGCCCCGTCTTCGATGTATTTATATCCCTGCCGATACTTAATGGTGAGCTTGGGGAAACCTTTTCCGCCGGGATAATTGGCTTCCGCCAGGAGCTGCTTCGCCTTTGCCGGGTCGTAAGCCAGCCCCTTGAAGTCAGGATCGCGCCCCGGCACACCGGGTGGGACGATTCCTTCCGCTCGTTTCGCCATGCCTCGCAGGGCGAGCCGCATCAGCTCGTCCTTGTTGATTGCATGCGCGAAGGCCTGCCTCACACGCTTGTCTTTGAAGGGCGGGAATGCCTGCTGGTTCAGCGCCAGGTACCAGATGTTAGCTCGGTCGAACTGCTTCAGCTCCTTGCTAAGCGTGGCATCTTCTTGAATCCGTGGTAATTCCGCGAGCTGCACGTCCACGTAGTCCAATTCGCCGCTCTCGTAATTAGTCTGACGAGTATTGGAATCAGCCATCACCGGCCGGAGGATTCCGTCCAACAGGGGCCGCCCGCGGTGATAGTCCGTATTCGCAGTCAACCGCACGGAGTAGCCGGCCTGATAAGCCTCCAGCTTGAAGGGACCGGTGCCCACCATTGCGTTCTCGTCTACGCGCCCCCCGTTCTTCTCCACTTCCTCCCGACAGACTACAAATCCGGTCGGATAAGTGAGCTTCATGAGAAAGTAGGGCCGGCGTTTGTCGATTTTTATCTGAAAACTGCTGTCGTCGATAACTTTCACGCCCTCGAGCTTCTTTGTCTTTCCCGTAAATACGTCTGGCGCGCCGACGATGTCGTAGAGATATGTCTGGCATGTGGGAGAACGTGTGCCCGGCAACAGCGCACGCGTGAGGCTGTACTCGAAATCGGAGGCCTTTAGCTCGCGGCCATTGTGGAACTTCACGCCTGGCTTGACGTGAAAGGAATAAGTTAGGCCATCGGCCGACACGTCGATCTTGTCGGCCAGGTTGGGGACCACTTCATTCCGCTCGTTCCACATCACGGGCCCCTCGAAAACCTGCTGGATCATGTCGATCGTGTCGCCATCCTCGACCATCGCCGGGTCCAGGGAAGTCGGCGGCGACTGGAGCGCATATCGCAGCACGTTGCCCCCGCTTCCATTCGCCCCGGACTGATTACGGCGCCCGCACCCAGCGCATAGGCTGCATACCGTAACTGCAGCCATTATGCTGGCCCAAACCGTCGGCCTGTCGATGAATCGGATTGCGATCACTGCATTCCTGCCTTTTCCGCCCTTGTTTGGTACTAAAGTTCAATGGATTTCGAGGATTCCCCTGGCGCGGAATCGTACTCGTCGTCGATCTCGTCCCGTCCTCGGCACCTATTGTGCAGAATTATGAATCGATTCCAACCGTGAATTGAGCGCTCGGAATCGTTCAGTGAGCGTCGCCCACGCGGAATCGTCTACCTTGACAAGGCCGTAATTACAGTCCTCGCCGTCGAAGCGGCCTTGCTTCGGCTCGTCGCACCACTCGAACCAGTGATACCCTACCGCGTACGGAAGCTTCGCAAGGTTAGTCACAAATTGCTCGTACAGGTCGGCGCGGTCCTTCTGCGTTGGCACCGGCTTGCCGCCGCCTTTGGAGTTCGGCAGCCCGCTGTCCATCGCCTTGAAGGAAAACTCGGAAACGATCAGTGGGAGCCCGGTCAACTCCGCGAGGCGATTGAGCGGCCCGACCGGCAGCTCATGCTCATAAGTATTGAACGAAACCACGTCCACATGCGGTTTAATTCCGCGCACAACCGGCTCTGGAGCAAGGCCGGCGAACCTGCTTCCCAGGATGAGATGGTTTGGATCGGCCCGGCGAATGGCGGATTTGCAAATTCGGAAGTACTCGCCCGCCGCCAGCTCCTGGAACGCGGCTATATGAGTAGGTGTCGGAGTCTTGTCGTCGCAACCACGTTCCCTCAGAAACTGCTCGGCGCGAGCTCGGCCTGGCTTGTATTCCGGCCATTGCAGAAAGGTCTCCAGCAGGCTTTCCTTCGACCGCCAATCCGGCCCCCAACGAAGCTCGTTGTCCGTGAAATAGCCCAGAATCCACGGATCATTGCGAAGCGGCCGGCAGACTCGGTCGGCTTCCCGTCTGACGGCAGTCTCGAAATCCGGATCGAACACATCCGGGAATGCGCCCCTGAGCCAGAGATCCGGAACGGATTTGGCAGCAAGGTCCAGAATTGGAGCATACGCGATAGATCCCTTCGACAGTTCACGGTCGGACCAGGCGCCCGCTGTGTTTAGTCCCCAGCCGCGCATTCTTTTCGCCGTTTCCCTGGCCCACTTAGGACGGGAACCATATTTTGTCTCCACCGCCCGCCGATATGGCGAAAATCCTAGCGCCGGTGCGTGATCGCCCTCGAACGAGACGTGACACACGCCCTTGCTGAAGAATCCGCTGCCTTCAGGCGTGAAGAGCCACCACCTGCCGCCCGCTTTCCCGGTACGGAAGAATCCTGTCGGAGCCCCCTTGACCTGGGTCCAACCCCCAAACTTGTCTCGCTCCGCGGATTCGTGCGCCGCGCTAGATGCGGCAGCCGCAAACAGCCCGTGGGCACCAAGCAGGAAGCGGCGCCTGTCTATCATAGAATCAGTATGACACTGCGGATTCCATCGCGAGGCAGTCTCTTGTCGAAGAATCCGGCGTCAAATCGTGTCAGAATAGAATCCGCCGTCTGAGTACCGAGTCTTACGATTATTCGGTTTTCGACCCGGTGAAACGCTATGAGAATCCACATTAAGAACAAAAACGGGAGCGTGGCGGATTCGTTGAAGGAGTACGCGGAAAAGCGGGTCCGCAAACTGTCGCGTTACTTTCACAGCATCCACGATGTAGACGTAGTACAGGCCACGGAGCGGGGTCAGCATATTGTCGAGGTGAACCTCATGGGCGACGGACTTCATCTGCGCAGCCAGGAGCGCGCGGGAGACCTCCATGCGGCAGTGGACAGCGCCGTCGACAAGATGGAGCGCCAGCTCAAACGGTTCAAATCGAGACTTCGTCATGGGCATGAAAAGGAGGCTCCGCAAGAGGCAGAGCCTGTCCTCGAGCCGTACCAGCCGCTCATCGCTCGGCGGAAGCGTCACCTGATGAAGCCGATGCCCGTCGAAGATGCCGCCCGTGAAATGGAGCTCCTGGATCACGATTTCTCCCTTTTCGAGAACGCGGCCACCGGAGACGCCAACGTCCTCTACCGCCGCCGCGACGGGACCTATGGATTGATCGAGCCGGAAACATAGGAGTTATCAGTTATCAATTATCAATGGGCAAGGCAGTTAAAATCGATAACTGATAATTGATAACTGATAATTGATAATTTGGAAGGGTTTTGAATGCGAATAGGTTTGCTTACGGGCGGCGGTGACTGCCCCGGCCTGAATCCGGCCATCCGCGGATTTGTGATG
>JBKJZI010000324.1:0-13980 GCA_046715155.1 Chthonomonadales bacterium
GCAACGCATAACCAGTGGCCTCCGGGATTCCCACCGCGCGGAATCGGTTCGGCCATACCGTGGCAAGCTCGCGCACCACCACGGGCTTGTTCTCCCAACGAAGCGCCGAAATCCAGGGAGCAAACTGGTAGATCGAGCTCATCCGGAGCGGATTCGTATCGTTATAAAAGAATTTCCCCTGCCAGTCGGCACCCGCGAATGCCGGGTGATCGCCGTAATAGTTCTCAGACGTGAAGTCCAGCTCATGTCCAGCAGATGCTACATCGGGAGCAATGTCGTTCGAGACGACGCCGGTGATCGGTACCCGAACACCTATGGAACGGAGGAATCCGCGCATTTCCCGGAAGTAAGCGCGCTGCAGCTCGTATAGGAATCTCACGCCATCTCTTAGCCGGGTTGGCGCTCGCCGTACGTCGATTACCGAGGCGTCCTGACGCAAATAGGCCGGAACGGCGCTGAATAGCGGGAGCTTAATGGACTGGACATTCGGGTCTTCGGAATCCGCCAGCACGGATTCGCCATGCAGCTTGCCCCAGGCCGTTTTGATTCCGTCCCGCGTGCCATGACGCTTGAGCAGCCATTGACTCCATTGCTGGCGAAATCCCGTGCCGTAAGGCTCCGCAAGCTGATCCAGCATCCCGGCCTTCATGAACAGACCGTGCTCGTTGCAGATCTCAACCAGCGCGAGCCCCGGATCGTCGGCGTATCGCAGGCCGGTCAGCGGATTTCGATGGGTTAAGAGCTGCTGCGCGAACTCTTTCTGCAGGTCGATAAGGCGTCGGTCGAAAAATGCATACGGTTTCGCGGCCCTTCCTATCTGGTCGAATGCCGGGACTTCGTCGCCTTCCTTGAACTGGCGGAAGTCGAGCAAGTTCAAGTAATAGTAGATCCCATGCTGCTTCAGCCGCGAGATCCAGTAATCCAGTATTGCCAGCTTGGCGGAATCGATCTGGCGAGAGCTGTTACTCCCCGGAATGTCCAGGAGTCCGCCGACTGAATCCAGCGCCTCGAATCGGACCATATTGCAGCCCGCTCGAGCGAGGACTCCCACAACGCGATCGATTGTCGGCTTATCAACCCACACGCTGCGATTGCTGATGTTCACGCCCCAGAATCGGGCGCGTTTCCCATTCGGCCAGGAGAACTTTCCGTTCCGAACTTGTAGGAATCCATACTTGCCCGCGGGAGCGCTGAGCAAGTGGCGAAAGCTTACCATGGAGGAATCCGGGAACAGCCCCTGATTGGGATCCGTCCTCCCCCAGACGTCGTCTGAATCCGTCGCCGTCGCCAGCATGATGACTACTGCCGAAGCGAGGACCAATAGACCTAGGTGCGCTTTATATATAAAGTCGTAGGCGGAAGTCATCTTCGTTCATAAGAGCGCTACCCGCAACGCGCGCACAAATATTGACTGTTCGTGGCGAGATCAGCCTGCCGAATCCGCAGGAATTTTGGCCGCACAGATTCTGAGTCGCCATTCGCGGCAGATTCGTGGCACGAATTAGGGACCGCCGCGATCCTGTGTCACGCCATGAGTCTCACGGCGTCTCAGTGATACAGCGGCGAACAACGCGGGGAACCCGCAATAGTCACACGTCCTGTCCCTATATACCCAAGGAGAAATGTTTCCATGAAACCCGTCCTCTGGTCTGCCGCCGCCCTCGTAATCTTAAGCTGCGCTATAGTCGACTCCTGGGCCCAGCGCAAACCCGTCAAGAAACCTGCGCGCCCTGCCGCCACCCGGCCGGCAATGCCCAAGCAGGAGAATCAGTTCGTAACCGTCGATGAGTATATTCGGGCCCGCAAACCGGCGGGAACCGCGGTGTCCATTGAGGGTTACGCTGCGCTTGGATACCGCGCCGCTGATGGCAGCGTTCGGCTGTACGTCGTTGATTCAGTAGACCACATTCTTAGCGCCAGGGATGCCGACGGCGCGGCCGCAAGCGGCGCCGCGGCCGTAATCCCGGCCGGCGCCATCCGCGTCCACCCGGCCTGGGGCTGGTCGCCGAAGGGATCGATGCGAATCCCGATGTTCACCGGTAACGGAGCCGCGCAACGGCAGCTCCGCGATGTAGCTCCCAAAATACGCCTTACCGGCTGGACCGCCTCCGGCCGCGCCACAATAAGCCCGGTAACCAAGGTCGAGATCACAAACGAGAACGGGGAATACGTGGCAGTGCGGTAGGATTCTGCCGTTCGAAAACGGAAAACGGAAAACGGAAAGGGCCTGTATCGTTATTCCATTTTCCGTTTTCCGTTTTTGGAGGTCGTTTTGAACAGACGTGGTTTCCTAGTAGGTTCCGGCGCGACGCTCGCTTCCGCAGCCTGGGGATGGACGCCTTCGCGACAAAACGGGAAGCGCCGGATTCTCATGTTCACGAAGTCGTCCGGGTTCCAACACAGCGTCATCAAGAGGGAGGGCGACAACCTCGGCCACGCCGAGCGGATTCTGAGCGAGCTCGGTAACAAGAGTAGATTCGAGGTCACCTGCACCAAAGACGGCGAAGTTTTTTCCTCAGAGGAACTCAAAAAATACGACGCATTCTTCTTCTACACATCTGGCGATTTGACGAAAACGGCGACTGACGGCAATCCTCCTATGACAACCGAGGGCAAGGAAGCATTCCTTCAGGCGATAAGGGATGGAAAAGGCTTCATCGGCTCCCATTGCGCGACGGACACCTTTCACACACAGCCGGATCCTCCTGACCGCTCCAACCGTTACATAAACCATGGTGACACAGCCGACCCGTATGTCCGCATGATCGGCGGCGAATTCATCAAGCATGGTCCGCAGCAAGTCGCGCGCATGTCCGTTGTCGACCGGAAGTTTCCCGGATTCAAAAACGCTGGTGACAGGTTCGAGTTGATGGAGGAGTGGTACTCCATTAAAGACTTCTCGCCGGACCTTCACGTGCTGCTCGTGCAGGAAACCAAAGGGATGACCGGGGCCGACTACCATCGCGCCCCGTACCCCGCCACATGGGCGAGACTTCACGGGAAAGGCCGCGTGTTTTACACCTCCATGGGGCACCGCGAGGACGTGTGGACGAATCCGTTGTTCCAGGACATGCTGCTCGGCGGAATCTCCTGGGCCCTGCGAAATGTGGACGCGGATGTCACGCCAAACCTTGAATCCGCAGCGCCCGGCCACCGAGAGATTCCCCCAAACGGCAAGTGAAAAACGGTATGAAAGTGTGGATGTGTGGAAGTGGGAAGAAGCGGGCTCCCCACTTCCATACCTCCACACTTTCATACTTCTCCCCGGTCTTCCGGTAAAATAGCACAGCCACAACCCTTCAGGAGCGCCCCGTGATTCTCGCCGTAATGAACCTCGACGACCCGGATTCAGATAAGCCCGCAAAGGGCAAGCGCGCCCGCAAGCCGCTTGACCTCGATGCGCCGGTCGAAGATGGCTCTGCCAAGGCCGGCAAAGGGGACGGCAAGCTGGAGATTGTACGCGACGAGGATTCTACCTATCGCAATCGTAAACGGCCGCAAAAAGTTGATCGCGTCAAGGAGAGGAAACGTAGAAAGATACTTACGTCGATCCTGGTGACCGTAACAGTCGCGGCGATAGCTCTAATCGCGGTCTTCCTACTCAAACGGCCCCCTACTTTTCAGGAAGCACGCGATGCCCCTCTCCCCATAACCTCCACACCTACCGCGATAAAGACTCCCGTTCCGGGCCGTAATCGCGGCCCTGCGCCTGTCGTTCCGAACCCTCCGCAGAATCCGCTCAACAATCTGAATCAAGACTCCGATCGTGGCCGCGACTCGACCTCCGGCGGAATCAATTGACGGCAGTGATCACTATTTACTGATTACTGATTACTTGCTCTTCCAAATCTGCCGTCGCGAAGTGGCAAGCGGCCGTCCGCCCGACTCCCAGATCCCTCAACGGTGGGACCTCGATGGCGCAGAGGTCGGCGGCCAAGGGGCAGCGGGTGCGGAATCGGCAGCCGGACGGTATGTCGACGGGAGTGGGGACGTCGCCTTCCAGGGGCGCGCGCTCCACGCGGTACGCCGGGTCGGGTTTCGGAATCGAAGCGATGAGCGCCTGTGTGTAGGGATGCTTCGGGGAATCGAAGACCAGGCGTCCCGGGCCTTCCTCCACAATGATTCCCATGTACATCACCGCCACGCGCTCGCAAACGTGGCGAACCACCGACAAGTCATGGGCTATGAAGAGGTAGGCCAGTCCGCGCTGCTCCTGAAGGTCCTCCAGCAGATTGATGATCTGCGCCCGCACGGAAATGTCCAGCGCCGAGATCGGTTCGTCAAGAATGAGCAGCTTCGGATCGGTGGCGATCGAGCGGGCGATTCCAATTCGTTGGCGCTGACCTCCCGAGAACTCATGTGGGTAACGGTAAGCATAGTTCGGGTCAAGCCCTACCTGTTGCAGCAGATCACGGGAACGCTCTAGCGCTTGACGTCGCGAAGAAACCATTCGATGGACTCTGAGCGGCTCCGCCACGATGTCGCCTATCATCATCCGTGGATCGAGCGCTGAGACGGGGTCCTGGAACACAATCCCCATGTCCTTCCGAAGCTTCCGCAGACTCGACTCCGGCATCGTTGATAGGTCCACTCCTTCGAACTCCACAGTGCCGGCCGTCGGCTTAATGAGCCGCATAATCGCCCTACCTGCTGTGCTCTTCCCACACCCACTCTCACCCACCAGGCCGACCGTCTCGCCCTCATGAATTACAAGATCGATTCCGTCGACCGCCTTCACGACCTCGCGCCGAGTACGGAATCCATCTCGCCGGGTTATCGGAAAGTGCTTCGTGAGACCTTGGACTTTTAATAGGATTTCAGTCATTGGGTGAGTTTAGACACTCGCTTCGCTGGAAACCAACGAATCGGGTGGTGGCTCCGAATAAAGATGGCAGCGCGTCCATTGACCTGACACCACCTCTCGCGCCGCGGGATCGCCTACGCGGCAGATTTCCATTAGGTGGGGGCAGCGGTCAGCGAAGGGACAGCCGGCGGCGAGGTTGGCAAGGTCCGGCGGAGAGCCCGGAATTGACTTCAACCGCGTGCCCGGCTCGGTATTTAGCTGCGGCAGCGACTCCAGCAGTCCCACTGTGTACGGGTGCTTTGGCGACCGAAAAATCTGTTCGACCGACGCCTCTTCCACAATTCTGCCGGCATACATCACCAGCACTCGGTCACACATTTCCGCCACCACGCCCAGATCATGCGTGATCAAGAGGATGGCGGCTTCGGTGCGCTTCTGGAAATCCGCCATGAGCGCGATGATCTGTGCTTGTACGGTGACGTCGAGCGCCGTCGTCGGCTCATCCGCGATCAGGAGCTGCGGATTTGTGGAGAAAGCGATCGCGATCATCACTCTCTGTCGCTGGCCACCGCTGACTTGATGCGGATACTGCCTGTATCTCAGCTCGGGAGACGGAATCCGCACCGCCCGGAATAGCTCGATCGTGCGATCCCTCGCTTCTCGCTTTCCGACGTGACGGTGCGCCCGGATGGCCTCCGCGACCTGCTCGCCGAGCGTCATGGTGGGATTCAACGAAGAGAACGGGTCCTGGAAGACCATCGACATTTTCTCGCCGCGGATTCCACGCATCTCTCGCTCCGGCAGCGATAGTATGTCCTGCCCATCCAACTTTACAGAGCCGTTAACAATCCTGCCCGGGGGGTCCGGCACTAATCGCATAATCGAGAGGGAAGTCACGCTCTTCCCGGAGCCCGATTCACCCACGATCCCCACTGTCTCTCCGCGATCTACGCGAAACGAGACGCCGCGCACGGCTTTGACGACTCCGGTCGGCGTGAAGAAATGGGTATCGAGACTGTCTACCTGAAGAAGAGGATCGCTCAAAGGAGGATGGGTCATTTAGGAGTGTCGCAGGAGTCTACCACGCTGCGGAGCCACGGTCAATCTGGGACAGACGAGCGAAGGGGCGGCTCGGTGGCCGCCCCTTTTGTAACAAACAGGCGATGCGATTATTCAATTCTCTGCGCGACCACAGCCTCCTCTGGCACATAACCCAGCTCAGAGAGAAGGTCCTCGGCGTCCGTCTCAAAGAAGTCGGCGATTGCTCGAATGAATCCCTCTGAGGGCCGTGGGTCGGCGATCGTTTCCGTTAAATCGAGCTCTGCAATGGGGGCGTCCATATCCTACCTCACCAGCATTGGGATTGCGGGCAGCTTCGTCCCGCGGGGTCGTCTCATGCCGGACTAGTTTACCTTCCGCCAATCCCGGTGTCAACGGCGGAATTACCGGGATTCACGCCGCAGATTTCCAATCACTGAGCGCCTTCTTGCCTGGATGCCGCGTTGACTCCGGCCGCTTCAGAAGGTAACATTCGGCATAGGGAGACCCCGGATTCCGCATGAAGTATCAGGTAGAGGCGCCCGTCATTGCCCACGAGAGGCTGGCCGAATACGAATACGAGATCACTCTCCTCGCTCCGCAGGTAGCCCGCGAAGCCCGGGCCGGCCAGTTTATGCAGGTCCAGTACGACCAGACATACAACCCCTTCACCCGCCGCCCCTTCAGCGTTTATCGAATAGACAAAGATAAGGGCACGTTCTCCATCCTCTACCTCGCCCGCGGCGTCTTCACGCAGGGCATGCGGGCAAAACGTGTCGGTGACACCATGTCCGTAGTCGGTCCCCTTGGAAACTGGTTTGAGCCCGACCATCGCCCCGAAGTGTTACATCTGATGGTCGCCGGAGGAGTCGGCGCCCCGCCGATCTACCTCCTCGCTCAACAGATGCTCTGCGCAGAGCGCGACCGCTGCGAAGTATCGGTGATAAACGGCGCACGAACGGTCAACCTCCTCTGCGCCGCCCGTGAATTCGAAGAACTGGGCGTAGACATCCACGTCACCACGGACGACGGCACTCGCGGAATCCGCGGCGTGGTGACGGACGCGCTGATTCCGCTGCTCAACAACGCGACCCGGCCGGTGCATGTGTACACCTGCGGACCGACGGCCATGCTGCGGGCGGTGGGCGACATCTGCGTCACTCGCGGAATCCCCTGCCAGGTCTCCGTCGAAACGATGATGCCTTGCGGGCTGGGCGTCTGCATGGGCTGCGTCGTCAAGATCAAGGATTCCGCTAGTTCGACCGGCTATTTGAATCTCCGCTCTTGCTACGAGGGCCCGGTTTTCCGGGCCGAACAAATCATCTGGGACTAGGCCGGACGCATGAAGACCGAGACCTCACAACAAACGGCCATACGAGCCGCCGCCGTCCAGATGGACATTACGTTGGGCGACATACCGAACAATCTCGGGCGAATTCTTGAACGACTTGAGGAATCCGCCAGGAACGGCGCTCAGCTTGTAGTTTTTCCGGAGGCAGCTCTGTCCGGGTACTGCTTTGAGTCACTCGACGACGCGAGGCCCTTCTGCCTGAAGCGCGACGATGCCGTTTGGCGCGAAATCTCGAGTAAGGCCGCAGCCCTCGGACTCTCAGTGGTTATTGGGTTTTTGGAAGCGCAAGATTCGGGCATCTATAACAGCGCATTTCTTTACGCCCAATGTGCGAACGGTACGGGACAGGACACGTATCAGAAAACCCACCTCCCCGTACTCGGGGTTGACCGGTTCGTCCACCGTGGCAAGCAACTACCTTCATGGCGGACTCGATGGGGTGCGATCGGAGTGCTGATCTGTTACGATATTCGGTTTCCCGAAGCTGCCCGAGTTCTCGCTCTGAATGGAGTCGACGTGATCGTCCTACCGACCAACTGGCCGGAGGGAGCGGAATCGAGCCCAGAGTTCCTGACGCGGGCGCGAGCATGGGAGAACCGCGTGTTTATTGTCGCCGCTAACCGCGTCGGAGTTGAGCGTGGACGCCGATTCATCGGCCGCAGCCAGATCGTTGATCCTAATGGGCGGATTCTCCAGGAAGCCGGGCCGGATGAAGAGACGATTCTCTATGCGGACCTCGATCTAACACAGGCGCGCCAGAAGCGAATTGTCATCGAGCCCGGAGAATGGGAGCTCGACGTCATCGGCGGTCGCCGACCCGACCTGTATGGTCCGCTCGTGGCATAGAATAGAGACTAAACTCACCCTCATGGCACAAATCGCAACAAGGCGTAAACCTGACCTGAGCGTTACTCTGGGCCCCTTGAAGCTCAAAAATCCCGTCATGACGGCTTCCGGGACTTTCGGATTCGGGAGCGAGTGGGAGGACTTTTTCGACCTTAGCCGGCTGGGCGCCATCATGGTCAAGGCGGTAACGGTCAAACCGCGCCTGGGGAACCCGATGCAGCGGATGGTGGAGACGCCCGCCGGCACACTTAACTCAATTGGGCTTCAGAATCCGGGATTGGACGCCTTCATCGCCGAGAAGATGCCCTACCTGCGGCAGTTCGACTGCCCGGTGATCGTCAACATCGCGGCAGACCGCGTCGAGGATTTCGTAACGCTGGCAGAGCGGCTGGATTCCGTTCCCGATGTCGCGGCATTGGAGGTGAACATCTCCTGCCCGAATCAAGACTGCGGGGGAATTGAGTTCGGAATCGACCCGGAGCTCACGCGGCAGGTAGTTTCCGCGATTCGCGCCCGGACAAAGCTCCCACTGATCGTTAAACTGTCGCCGAATGTCACGGACATCACAGTCATAGCGCGGGCGGCGGCCGATGGAGGCGCCGATATTCTCTCCGTGATCAACACGTTTATCGGGACCGCCATTGATACTAAGAAGCGCGCGTTCAAGCTCGCCCGACGCTCTGGTGGGCTCTCCGGACCGTGTATCAAGCCGTTGGCGCTCTATATGGTCTGGCGGGTAGCCAACGCGGTCAATCTCCCGATCATCGGCATGGGCGGAATCTCCTCCGCTTCAGACGCCGTCGAGTTCCTCTTAGCCGGAGCGTCCGCCGTCGCCACAGGAACCATCAATTTCGTGAATCCTCTCGCCGCAGTGGATATCATTGAGGGAATCGAGCAATACCTCGTTGAACAAGGCCTCGGATCCGTCAGGGAGATTGTCGGTACCGTAGAATAGTGACGCGGGACGGAGGCGCATGTGAGAAGCCTGTTGATCGTGTCGATGACGGTGGGGCTCATATACTTCGCCGCCGGATGCGGTGGAGGGACGGAATCCGTCGCAGGCTCGGCCCGCATCACCATTCTCTGGCCCGAGACGACGCGCCTCATTCCCGCTGCTTCGCAAAGCATCAATGTCTCCATGAGCGGTCCCCGCGGGACGATCGCATCCCGCGTCATTCCCCGGCCGGCCGGCGGCGGCCCGGCCCAGGTAACGTTCACCAATCTGCCGGTCGGACAACTCGCTGTAACCGCCACCGCCTATCCGAACGCTGACGGAACCGGGATTCCGCAAGCGCGCGGATCTACAACGCTTCAGATCACGGCGGGAAACACGACCGCGTTCACGGTCACGATGGACTCTACGATCGATCGCATCGAGATAACTCCCGCCGCCCTGGCCCTCAATGTGGGAGAAGTTGTCACGCTCACGGCATCAGCGAAAGACGCGGTCGGGAACCTTGTACTTACCTTGCCGGCAACAATCACTTGGATCTCCAGCGCGGATTCCATCGCGAGGGTCGATTCCGCCGGCAACGTCACGGGGGTTTTCGAGGGAACGGCGCAGATCACCGCGCGTGAAACGGAATCCAACAAGATCGCATCAATGCAGGTTACTGTTGCCCCGCCGGCTCCCTCCCTCTCGAAGAGCAGGGTCAGCATTCACCTCATAGGCCGCTACACGAACGGAGCCAGGAAGATCGTGGCCGCCGGCCCGCGGACCCTGAAAGTGCTCGGCCTGGAGAACGGGCTTGGAGCGGAAATGCTGGCCGCGCTAAGGGATTACAAGTCCCGCTACCCTGCCGGAAAGACCGTACTGCGAATTTACACACAGTGGCGGCACAATGCGGCGGCAACTCCCGAAGCCAACGCCCAAGATTTCTGGAACCGCGTCCTCGCGCCGCCACTGAGTCTCCTGTCCCAGAGCGACCGCCTGCTGATAGACTACCTGGAAGGACCGAACGAGGGAGAGAGCACGCCTACGTGGCAGACTATTGCCGATGCTCGGTGGTTCGGCCGGTTCTGGGCGGCTCTGGCTCCCACCATCAAGAACAACGGCTACCTTCCCTGCGCGGGCTCGATTCCGGTTGGGAATCCGCCGGGAACGCCGTCGGAGATCGAAGCTAAGATCGAGGCCTTTGTACCGGCGTTACAGGCCTGCCTGCAAGCCGGCGGCGCGTGGAGCTATCACGCCTACACCATCCAGTACACAACCGATCCAGGGGTCGAATACTGGTACTCGCTGCGCTATCGTCAGTTCTACGACTTCCTCAATCGCCGGTATCCCGCGCTCGCGTCTCTCCCGATGATCCTCACGGAAGGAGGAGTAGACGAGTCGGGTAATCCGCAGACATCGGGATGGCAGGCGCGCGGCACCGCCGCAAAGTTCCAGAACTGGCTTACATGGTATGACGGGGAGCTCCGCAAAGACCCATACATACTCGGAGTCACCTTGTTTCAGAGCGGCGATTCAGCCGGCTGGCCTTCGTTCGACGTGGAGCCGATCGCCGACTGGCTCGCAGCCTACTTGCGATTGTGATAGGGGCTAGCCCTCGACCACGGACTTGAGCCGAGCGCGTTAATGGTTTTGGTCACGCAGATGTTGTAGCCTTTGAGCCCGCAGTCCTTCTCCCGCATTCCGCGCGCGTTCTCATACTCGACCGTGATCGTAGACTGCCACCAGACATCGCGTTTCAGCTCATGGTAGAGGTGGTCGCCGGTCGCCCGACGGCCCTTTTCCTTCGATCCCCATTGATCCAGATAGTCGTACCACTGGCCGGACGCTATCGGTCATCGCTTTCGCGGATTCATCGGTCAACGGATTCTGCGTTTTCAGTTCGATTTTCATTTCTTCATGAACCTAGCAACGAGGGCGTCGAGTGTAACCTTGTTCCCGCGGTCGAAGAAAGCGCGCATTTGCTGAGACTCCGGATCGGCTGAGAATCCGAGTGATCGCACGGTGACCTTGGTTTGTCCGCCCTCAACCGGTTCGAAATAGACCACGGTCCACATATCCTGAATCGCCTTCTTGAACGGGAATCGCTCCGGCGTCTTCGTGGCCTTTATTGAAATCATGCGATGCGGATCGTAACTGATGATCGTGTTTTCGATCGTCCCGGGGTCTCCGATCTTTCCATTCTTATCGTAATGCGTGCGCATCTTGCCGCCCACGCGTAAGTCTACTTCCGCAAGGGCAACCATCCAGGATTCCGCGCCCTCCTTGGTGGTCCACGCCATCCACATCGCATTCAGATTGGCGTTGACCACGGCGACATGCACTACAGGGTCGAGGTTTGGCCCCTGCCTTGCATGGGGTTGAACAGGCATAACCAGGGCCGCCGCAGCAAGGATAGCAAACATAAGCAAGTCCTCCTAGTTAGATTCCGGTCGTGGATTGGACCAGTCGGTGCCGTCCGCCACAAGCCGCTCAAAATAGTCGCGAAGCTGCTGGACCGCGTCGTCAAACGGCTGAAAGTCCCGGTAGGCGCGGGCCAGCATCACCGCCCCCTCCATCGTCGCTAGTATGTGGTGGGAAAGTCGCTTCATGTCGACCTCCGGAGGGAATCGACCGGCCGCGTCCTGCAGCGAAGTCTCTACCGCCCCGCACCATCCGGCGAAGTTCTCTGAGACGAGTTGTCGGACACGCGGATGGCTGTTGCTTATCTCGAGCGCGAGATTGCCTATGGGACATCCGAGGTTGAACTGCGTCGAGAAGAGCTGCTGTCGGTAACCATCCAGTATCGCGAATACGCGCTCCACGGGGTCGCTGACGCGCTCGTGGGCCGGCTGGATAACATAAGGCCCAAGCATCTCCTTGTAGGTCTCGAGCACGGCTACGAGGAGGTCTTCCTTCGTCGGGAAGAAGTGGTATAGGCTCCCGCTGTTCGCGCCCGATTCTTGCAGAATCTGCGCAATACCGGTCGCTGTATATCCCTGCTGAAAGAAAAGCTGCCGTGCGGATTCTACAATTCGCTCGCGTGTGCCAACATTCGCCGCTGTTGATTGATCGTTCAACTCAACCGAGTATAGCACGCCCGTCCGTTGTTGGCAAGATGCTACGTCCCCGTTGGTTCTGGGGGGTAGTCACGAAGGGGCCAGCTGCGGTTCCGCGATGTCCTCGGCCGGTCACCAAGTTTTAGGTTGTGGAATCTGGTCCCAGCCAAAGCGCGGAACCAGGCGGGAAAAGCCGCTAGTGTAGTGTCTCAGTAATCAATTTACAATGATTGGTGACGTGCTGCACCGTCATTTCCGAACCGCCGTTGTGAGAAATCCGCTTTACAAACGCATTGTAAACCCGTTATCGAGACACTACACTAGCGTGAGGTGATCGGCTTAATCACGCTCGAACCAACGACTCTGCGCGCTCGGCGGAGGGTAGAACGCCTACGCGTTCTTCGCGTGTTCACAGCGCGCGCACGGTGCGAACGGATGCGGGCGCGGCGACTCCGGACCGCCTTTGGTCTCGACGTAGTCTTCGATGCAACTGGCTTAACACTATCCGGAAATGTCCAGTCTGGCCGGCTGATAGGCACGTTCTTCGTACCTTCCGGCGCGGGAACGGTCGGTTCTTCCACCGGCAGATCGGCTCCTAAGCTCAGGTCGAGTCCAGCCAGTGGGTCGGGGTGCGGCAGCGGCTGGCGCGTATGGGCGGCATCCTTCATGATATCGGGAGCGCGCTTTACTCCGGTGTCGGGATGAGGAACGGCTGCGGCAATCGAGACGGCTGCTTTGCGGACATTAGCCTGATCGTGCCACGCGGTCGTGCCGAAAAAAGTCGCAATGGCAGTGGCAACGCAGGCAGCAACCGTGAAAGCATAGTGTCGAGCGGCCAGTAGGTCGGACCTTCGCGACGCAGGCGTACTTCGCGCCGGCCGCAGCGCGGAAATGGTGGTTGGCTCTGATCTACTCACTTCGGGCGGGATGAATACAAATGCAGGCGATCCCATCCTGGGTGAAGGGGCCATTTCCTGCGGGATCTCAGCGGTGCAGCCGACGGAATCTTGCGACGGACCGGCGGTCGACACATATTCCGGTAGTGGCTCGCCGGGCAACGCGTTTGGATCGGAGCAGACTGATTCCGCCGGGAGAATGTCGACGGCCGTCGCCGGTTGGCAGGCTTCCCGCGGCAATTCGCGGGCCTCGACGACGGGCTGCGCGTTAGCCGGGTTGTCTATTGCGGGTTGGAGGCTAGGCAGCGCATCGCGGAATAGTTTTCGGTATTCCGGAGTCATCGACTCCAGCTCCCGCGCGAGCTTTTCCAGCGTCTCCGAATCCAGTTCAGGTACCATTCGCCCTCTCACAGTGGTCGATGAAACGTTGCAATGGGCGATTTGGTCTGCTACCCTCGCGCCGGCGAAAGTGCCTTTGCCACACGCCGAATTCAATATTCCCTGAATTAGGCGTTCTCAAATACAGCGGGACTCTGGTGAACTGTTGGAATTTGCGAGGTAGTACAAACTGCCAGGTTTCACCGAAGCTTTAACGGGAAGCGCGTTCCAGCTCCCAACGAGTCCGAAAGGTGTAACCCTGTAGAGGGCCGAGAGTTACGATGGGGCTCAAGAGTTCCAACTCCATGTATTTGAGTGGATCGGGGTTTGACCAGATCTCCTGGGCGCAGCCATCGTCCGGATACTTTCCGGGCAGTGGATACTCTGCAGACACCCGAAAGCGAGCGCCATCCTTCTCCGACGCGACCCAGCCCGCCGGAGATGCCCCCCCAATCTTCGCCCCCTTGCGCCTGTCTCGCACAAAGTAAAGAAGATTCCCAGAGCGCGATAGCTGTGACCTCGCGGGCTCGTTACCCTTGAAGACGTAGTAACCATTCTTAAATCGACTCCGCTGCGTCGGAAGGATCGCTCGCGCAGGCTCATCTACCTGGGCCCCCTCCCAAGTCGACCAAGCGACGTAACCGGACCGCCAGATGCTCTGCATGGTATTGGTCAGA
>JBKJZI010000325.1:0-13066 GCA_046715155.1 Chthonomonadales bacterium
AGAATTTGGTTTATCGCAATTATTCTGCTTGCGGGGTGTGGATCGAGCAGCACGACTGTCACGCGAGAGATCGCTCCGCTTCCCCCGGCGAATATCGTCGGGGCGTCGGTATCCGGCGGCGTACATCTTTCGTGGAGTCCAAGCTCTACGAACGGTGTCTCGGGGTACCGGATCTACCGTGGAACCTCTCCGAGCTCACTGACGCTACTTGGTGAATCCGATGATCCGTCGTACACGGATTCCACCATTCAGGCGGGTAATACGTACTATTACTCCGTCACCGCGGTGAAGGGTAATGCGGAGAGCGCGCAGAGCGACCAGTTGATATGGGGGACTTAGTCGAGCGCAGGAACCGGGCCCCTTCCAAAGGCAAACATGAAGCCTCGAATCTGTCCCAGTGAACCCCTGGCGCGACTTGCGCAACGAATATGATGGAAGGAACGCGAGGGGAGCCGCGGACCAGAAAGGATGACAGGACGCGTCCGCCCGTGTACGACGAGAAGCGGCTGCTGAAAAGATTGCAGAATGGGGAGCGGTGCGCTTTCGAAGACCTGGTGGACCAGTTCGAGACGCGCATCTATCGGCTCGCCATCCGCTACGGGGATTCCGTGCAGGACGCTGAGGACCTGACTCAGGAAGTGTTTCTGGGCATCTTTAAGAACATCGGCGGATTCCGGGGCGCGTCGTCCCTGTCGACCTGGATATACCGGGTGGCGGTGAACCACTGCCTGGAGTACCGTCGCAAGAAGCGGCTCGACTGCGTTCCGTACGAAGAGGAGCTGGGCCTGGCGGCTATGAGCCGCAGGGAGGACCCGGAGCAAGCGGCGACGATGACCGAACTGTCATCCGAGGTGGAAAAGGCGATCAAACAGCTTTCGCCTCTCCACCGAGACGTGATCCTGCTGCACGAGCTGCAGGGACTGACTTATGGAGAGTGCGCGGAGATTCTGGACGTACCGATCGGGACCGTGAAGTCGCGGTTGTCTAATGCGTTTGTGCGCATGCGCCGGTTAATGGGCGCGTACGTGCTTGAGGAAGCTTAATGTCGTCTTGTACCGATATTCGTGATGAGCTGAAGGCGTATGCCGATGGGGAGCTGACCGGCTCTCTACGCGGCAGCGTTCGTCAGCACGTCGAGCGATGCACGGCCTGCGGGCGCGAGCTCGAGGAGATTCAGTCGCTGAGCCGGCAGCTTCGCGTGCTGGATACGGCCGTCCCTCGGCCTGAGCTGCGGTCGCGGATTCTGGCTCACGTTCCGATTAATGAGATTCAGCCGTCCCGCCGCCCCAATCCGTGGTGGCGGATGCCCGGATTCGCGCTGGGCCTGGGAACGGCCGCGTGCGCGTTGCTCCTGTTCGTTTTGATTGCTCCGTTCGCTTCGGATACGGATAAGGATCTTGCCGCAGTGCAGCAGCGGATGGAATCCGACGCCCCGGTTGCGCGCTCCGCCGCAGGCGCTTCTGCAATTCCTCACGTGGAATCCGAGGTGCCGGCACGAACGAACGGGAAAGATAAGGTCGTAAAACTGGCGGATTCCGCGAACAAAGACGCATTCAAGCCGAAGGGCGCACCGGTTAACTCGAGATCCATCCCGCCTGCCCCTGAACTTAAGGAAGTATCTCCAGCGCCAGGCTCTCTTCTTGCAAGGCGACCGATGGCAGTCCCGGGTCTTTACGACTTAAGCGATAAGCTGAAGGCGCCGGTAGGCGAAATCACCGTGGAGAAGCTCGCGGCCAAGCGGGGTGAAGCGCGAGGAGGCGCGGCGCTTGGACAGCTCAAGGGTGAAACATCCGTAGCCGTATCGGCTCCGAAGCCTTCTGTTCCCGAGCAAAGTCCGGCCGGTCCCGCAGGAGGGTTAGGGGGCGGAAGCCGCGCGCCACAGGTTGCCGGGCAGGACGAAAAAGCTGCCCTGGTCAAACTGCAGACGGGCAATGCACAGAACCAGGCGTTCAACGCGCCTCAGAATGCTTCGCAATACAACTATCGATCTGAAGCATTAGAGCTAACGGTGACTGACCTTGAATCTGCCGCAAACGGGATCCTTTTCTTCGCGCAAGACGAGGGTGGCAAGCCGGTCCTGCCGGAGAAACTGGCGGAGCCGGGGGCCGAAGAGATGGTGCTTACCGTATTGATTCCGGCGGAGAAGGTCGACGCTGTTCGGGCGAAGCTGAGTCAGTATCGAAGTTTAACGCTTGGTAGAGACCGGAAGGATGAGTACTTGCTTGGCTCGGCGGTTGGACGCCAGAATAGCGAGCGCGGAATCAAGAACCAGGCGGACAACCGAGCATACTTCGGCATGGCTCCTCGTGATAACTTGAGTCGCGAGATGTTCCGGCAGCGCGGACAGGCGTCCCTAGAAGAGCAGAAGGGCGGGTTTGCGGACCTGGATGCCGGAAAGGTGCAGGCACAACCGGCTGCTGGGGCGAGGACAGCGCTCGGATATAAGCAGTCAGTGGCGAAGCTGCCGTCGCTGAAAAAGCAAAACGAAGCGATGGTCCGGCTGGTAATCAAGCTGCGAACGCCTCCCAAGCCTGCTCAAGCTCAGAAGAAGGGTAAGGAATAGGGTCTGACCAGTCGGACGGAGTTCGGACGAGCCTGCCACATGGCAGGCTCTTTCTTTTGGTAAGCCTCCAGCAAAGCAGGGAACAATTCAAACGAAATCGTCGGTAGTGGAGGTGTCGGCGAGCTTTGCATGAGCGAGCGAGCGCTTCTGAAGTCACGCCGACAGATTCCGAGCGTTCATAATTCTTGAGGAAAGCTAGAATGAACGTTCGGAATCGCGAAGCGTTTGGTGACAACTCTTGCATCGGGCGCGATTCCCCCCTTCGTTCCCTCGTTGGCCTCCGGTCATATCCTGCCGGCGTCCACATTCAGCCTGTGATAAAATCAGTTTTCGGAGGAAGACCCAACCGATGAATCCAATGGCGGGGACGCGCGTCCCCCTTTTGATACCCTTTGTCTCCGCGCTCGCGGTGATGCTCGTGGCCGGATGCGGCGGCGGTGGTGGTAACAATCCGCCGCCGGTCAGCTTTTATGGCCGCTCATTTTCCGCGGCCGACGCAAGCAGGACCTTCTCGATCTCCATCGACCGCCAGGGCCGGCTGACGGTCTATACCCGTGACGCGGCGGCGCTTCCCGGCGGAGTCGCGGCGCAAGGCAGCGTCGGCACGGACGGCAGATTCACTATGCAGTCCCCGAGCGGCGTGGTCATCACGGGAACGGTTTCAGGCGATGGAAGCGCGGTGGCCGGTACGGTGCAGCAGGCTGGGGCCACGCTGTACACCTTCTCCGCGCCGATCGTAGCGGCCGGGCGCGCGAACACCGGAGGATACTCGGGCACATACTCCAATTCCGGCGCGGCGGTTCAAGCGCTTATCTCCGTCGACATGAGTGGGCACGCCACGCTGTTTGCGGTCGTGAATACCACCAGGGGTGGGGGTCTCATCAATATTTCGGAGACCGGCGATTTCGAATCGGCGGACGGTTCGGGGGCGACTACCGGCCATTTATCGCTATCCGGCGCCGATCTGGTGGTGCGGATAGACAAGCTCAACGGCGTGGTGGTGAACACCACGGTCACCCTGCCGCCTCTCACCCGCGCCAAATGGAGTCTCCTGGTTTTCATCAACGGGGCGAACAATCTGGACGAATTCGGGCCTCTCAACGTGAACCAGATGGAAAAGATCGGCTCCACGAAAGACATGAACATCGTCTTGCAGTGGAAGCGGGCAAACTGCGGCACCTGCGGGGATCCGGATTGGGTAGGCACGCGTCGCTACTTCGTGACCAAGGACTCAAATGAGAATCAGGTGACGTCGCAGATCGTGCAGAACATGGGCACGAATATCGACATGGGCGATTGGCGCGAGCTCCGCAGCTTTGTCCTTTGGGGCCAGCAGCAATATCCGGCAGACCGCTACGCGGTCGTAATCTGGAACCACGGCGCAGGTTGGCGGCCCACTCGCGCCGGGGAGCGCCGCCCGTCGGTGCCTCGCAGCGTATCCATCGACGACTCCACCAATAATGAGATCCAGACCTGGCAGGTCCCGGGCGCGCTTTCGGCCGGACAGCGGCTCGACATGGTGATCTTCGACGCCTCACTGATGCAGATGATGGAAGTGGCGTATGAGATGAAGGACATCACCGATGTCATTGTCGGCTCGGAGGAGAGCCCGCCGGGGGAGGGATACGTTTACGACCGATTCCTCGCCGACCTCGCGGCGAATCCGAATATGACCGCCGCGCAGTTCGGTACGTCCATCGTGGAACGAACGCTTGAGGCATACGGGCGGAACAACAATCTGACCCAATCGGCGTTGGATACGAGCAGACTTGCCACCCTGGCGAGCAGAATTAGCTCGTTCGCGAATACGCTCGAAGCCAATATCAGCGGCAGCCGCGACGCCATGTTGTTTGCACGCCGCAATGCCGAGAACTATGCCTATCCTGACAATAAGGACCTCTGGCACTACGCCGAGCTGATCAAGCAGAACACGGCGTCGACTTCACTGAAAGCGTCGGCCACGGATGTGCAGGCCGCCATTGACGCAGCAACCATCGCCGAAGAACATGGGACGATAAACGGCAACTCTCACGGAATTTCCATTTATGTTCCGGCGCCGATCGACTACCTTTCGTCCTATAGCAACCTGTCGTTCTCGCGAGCGACCGACTGGGAGCGATGGCTGCAAAATCAGCCTAACAATTAGGGTACCGAGGGGTCAGAGTCAATGAAGGGCGGTGGAGGTCACTCCACCGCCCTTCATTGACTCTTGGCAGGCAAATCAGCGCTTGTGTTGGTGGTCGTCGCCGTCTTTATGCTGGTGGGCGGTTTCGGCCTTCTGGACCCGGTACTTCGGCGGGAGCAGCTTCGCCAACCGGTCCAGCTCCTGGTTAGTCATTCCAATCTCAGCGCGGAGCCGGCTGCGGCGCGCGTACTGGTGAGTTACGATGCTGGCTGAAACCAGGGTCGCGACGATAGGCAAGACCAATATCCAGGACCCTTTGCGTTTTCGCATTAGTGAGCTATGCCTTCCGAATCCAGGATACGGCGGACTCCGTCTACTGCTTCCGACGTTCCCCCGAGCTCATGAAATAGATGATTTGATTCCTGACCGACCTTCCAGGTCCAGGTGACGCCGAAGGCGACCACTATGAGCGAGACGACGAGCGCCCACAATTTTGCGGCAGGGCTCACTTCCGGCTGCTCGTCTAATTCCTTGTTCAAGTCGGATTCCTTTCCCGATTTAGCGGCAGGATTGCGCCGCACGCGACCACTACTTACATCGGTCGCAGGCTATTCTTCCATGCGGGGGCGAGGAATCGTGCGAGGAATCTGTACGGGAATCACCAGAGTATTTTGGATTTTGGATTTTGGATTTTGGATTGATGGACGGTCGCTTGGCAGGATGGGGGCGGGCGAGACGCCGAACCAAGGGGAGTGACAGATTCGTTTCTGAGTTCAGCGTATTCGCGCCGGCAGGTATTGGCGGGGGCGGCCGGGTTGTGCGGTCTTGCCGGGTGCGCAAGGTCGCGTGCGCAGACCGATCGTAATACACTGACTGTGTGGCACTCATGGGGCGGGGTCATGGGGCCTCGCGCCCAAAAGGTGCTTTCCGCCTATCGCCGGGCCCACCCAGAGATTACGGTGCGGGATGTGTTCGCCCGCAATGATCTATCCTCCAACCAGAAGTTCTTCACGTCCGTTGCTGCCGGCACACCACCGGACGTCACTTTTGTGGATGGGCCGCAGGTGGCGTCGTGGGCCGAGTGGGGGGCGCTGGAGCCGCTTTCGCAGCGCATCGAGTCCGACGGAATCAAGCCGGACGACTACTTCCCGCCGACGTGGAGACAGACGGTTTACCGCGACAAGGTTTGGGCGCTCACCTATTGTGCCGATCCGAATTTCGGCTTCGTCTGGAACAAGGCGCTGTTCAAGAAAGAGGGGCTGGATCCGGAGAGGCCGCCGGAGACGATCGAAGAACTGACGGAAATTGCTCACCGGCTCACCGTGGTGGATGGGAGCGTCGTCAAGCGGATGGGGTTGATTCCGTGGGAGCAGTACGGGCCGGCGAACTCGATTTTTACATGGGGCTGGGCGTTCGGCGGGGACTTTTACGACTACGACAAGCGCAAGATTACCGCGGACCATCCGAAAGTACTCGCCGCCCTGGAGTGGATAGGGTCGTTCGCGAAAAGATACGATCC
Source organism: Chthonomonadales bacterium (assembly GCA_046715155.1). Classification (GTDB taxonomy): domain Bacteria; phylum Armatimonadota; class Chthonomonadetes; order Chthonomonadales; family CAJBBX01; genus JBKJZI01. The sequence goes on from JBKJZI010000325.1 coordinate 6,208, forward strand.
ATCGCGTATTCAGAGTATGCGAGAAGGGTTGGGAGGGGAACAAGACCCGTTCTACATTGACCAGCTTGCGATGCGGTGCCTTCACATCGCCGGAATCAACGACGTCGCGCGGTATGCGCCGGACCTCGATTACGGCATCACGTTCATTCCCGCGCCGCCGGATGGGGAGGCGCACAGCTCGTGGGTGGGTGGGTGGTGTATGGCGATGCCTAAGGGCTGTCGGAATCCCGATCTGGCGTGGGACTTCATCCGGTGGTTCTGTCATTCGGAAGAGGGGACGGCGTTGGTGGGCCGCGAGCAACTCGTGCTCCCCGGAATGCGGCATTCCCCGTATTTCAAGGAGGCGCTCAAGAAACGGCACTACGGGCAATACGTGCGGATTCTGGAGGAGAGCCGCCATCAGCGCCCGGTTATGCCGGCTCAGGCGCTCTACATGCGTGAGATGCAGAGGGCGGTGGAATCGGTGGTCTATGGCCGAAAAACGCCCGCCCAGGCGCTCTCGGATGCTGGCTCGAATACGCAGTCTGAGTTGGACTTGATACTGGTGGGATAGGCGTTCCGGTGTTCAGGTGTTGGGGTGTTCAGGTGTTGGTCTTTGGAAACCGTACTTGACATCAAAGACTCGGGGCAATCCAAAATCCAAAATCCAAAATCCAAAATCCGCGTCGGGTGGTCTGGGATGGCGTTTGCGGCTCCGGCCATTGTCGGGCTGCTGTGGTTTACGGCGTATCCGGTTCTGGCATCGCTTTACTACAGCTTTTGCAATTATCGCGTGCTCGCGCCCCCGCGGTTCGTGGGAACGGCCAACTATGAGCGACTGCTGGAAGACCCGCTGTTCTTCACATCGCTCTTCAACACCGCATACTATGCGGTCTTCGCGGTGCCGCTCGGGATTGTTGTGGCGCTGTGCCTCGCGCTGCTTTTGAATACAAAGGCTAGAGGACTGTCGTTCTTCCGCACCTGTTTTTACGTTCCCTCGGTGGTCCCCATCGTAGCGAGCGCCATGTTGTGGATCTGGATCATGAATCCGCAGGAAGGCGCCATCAACGACCTGCTGCTGAAGGTTGGCATACAGAATCCGCCCGGCTGGCTGCAGAGCCCGGAGTGGAGCAAGCCGGCGATCATTTTATGGAGCATCTGGAACGTCGGCGGGGCGATGGTGATCTTCCTGGCCGCGCTGCAAGACGTGCCGCGAGAACTGCATGAAGCCGCCGTGCTGGACGGAGCGCGGCGACTGGACTCTTTCCGGAGTGTGACGGTCCCCTTTATCAGCCCGCAGATTCTATTCATGGTGGTCATCGGGCTCATTGGGGCGTTTCAGTTCTTCACTCCTGCCTACGTTATGACGCGCGGTACCGGTGGACCCGTGGATTCCACCACGTTCTTCAGCTTCTATCTGTTCAACGTCGCCTTCGGCGACTTCAAGATGGGCTATGCGAGCGCGATGGCCTGGATTCTGCTCCTGATCGTGCTCGCAGCCACCGCCGTCATTCTTCGCTCGAGCGCGCGGCACGTCTATTATCAGGGTGGGGAGGCGCCGTGATTTTGGATTTTGGATTTTGGATTTTAGATTCTGCTACCGATCGCGGGAGAACGGGAAGCCAGAGTCGGAAGCCTCGAAGCGTTGGAACGCTGCCGGTCCACGCGTTGTTGATTCTATTCAGCGTAATCTTCTTAGCCCCGCTTTACTGGCTGGTAAGCTCTTCGCTCAAAACGGATGCGCAGATTCATGCGTGGCCGCCGGAGTGGATTCCGCGGCCGGTGACGTTTGAGAATTACACCAAGGCGCTTGCGGCGATTCCGTTTACGCGAATGCTGGGGAACACGCTGTTTGTGGCAGGACTGTCGGTGCTGGGGACGATTCTATCTTGTTCTTTGGTGGCGTTCAGTCTGGCGATGATGCGGTGGAAGGGGCGTGACCTGCTCTTTTACATGCTGCTGGCTACGATGATGCTGCCAGGGCAGGTGACGATGGTGCCGTTGTTCGTGCTCTTCGCGAAGATGGGGTGGGTAGATTCTTACGCGCCGCTGATAGTGCCCCATTACTTCGGCGCGGCCTTTTCGATCTTCTTGATGCGTCAGTTCTTCCTGGGGATTCCGCGCGACCTGAGCGACGCGGCGCGGATCGACGGCTGCAGCCCGTGGGGGATTTACTCTCGAATAGCCATGCCGCTTTCCAAGCCGGTTGTCGCGACAGTCGCGCTCTTCGCGTTTCTTGGGGCGTGGAACGACTATTTAGGCCCCTTGATCTATCTCGCGGACCCGGAGAAGTTCACTCTTTCATTGGGTCTGGCGACTTTCAACAATCAATACGGCTCGTATCCGGGACAGCTTATGGCAGTGGCGACCATCATGACGCTCCCGATTATAATTCTCTTCTTTTTCACGCAGCGGACTTTCATCGAAGGGATGACGACATCGGGTATTAAGGGATAGGGAATCAATCAGCAGACGGCAGTTCTGGGAGGTGGTGAGTGCGTCCGATTAGATATGCGCGTCCAGGTTCGGTGAGCGAAGCAGTTTCCATCCTTACGGAGGTTGGTCCTAAGGCGCGGATTCTGGCCGGCGGCACGGATTTGATTCCGCAGGTCAACGAGTATATCCGCGATGCCGAGGTGTTCGTGGACGGCAAGCGGATACCGGAGTTGATGGAGCTTTCGTTCGACGGGGATGGCACGCTCACGATGGGTGCGGCCGTGCCTTGTTACCGAGTCTATGAGGACGATCGCGTTCGGCGGACTCTTCCAGGACTGGTAGATGCGGCGTCAATCATCGGCAGTATCGGAATCCAGGGCCGCGCATCGTTTGGTGGGAACCTTTGCAACTCCGGACCGGCCGCGGATTCCATTCCTCCCTTGATAGTCTATTCGGCGGTCGCTGTCATCGCAGGTCCGGTTGGATTCCGAGAAGCGCCGGTGGAGGAGTTTTGTACGGCCCCCGGCCGGAATGTGTTGGAGCGTGGTGAAATGCTAATTTCCCTTCGGATTCCGGCGCCTCCGGCGAGGAGTGGCGCTCACTATCTCCGGTTCATCCCGCGCAACGAGATGGATATTGCCGTAGCGGGAGCGGCGGCGTCGTTAACTCTGGATATGGACGGCACAGTCTCCGCGGCTCGAATCGCGCTCGCGGCTGTAGCTCCACGTCCCCTCTACGTGCCATCGGCGGGCGATTCCCTCATCGGGGGCCATCCAACCGACGAAGCAATCGCACAGGCGGCCAGCCTGGCCCAGGCGGCCTGCCAGCCCATCACTGACATGCGCGGCACGGCCGAGCACCGAAAGCACCTGGTGGGTGTCCTTACTCGGCGCGCTTTGCATAAGTCGGTAGAGCGGGCGCGTGATTCAGAGGGGGTAGGAAAATGGTAGCCGTTCTGAAGGAACGCCACAGGACATTCACGGTCGAGGAGTACCTCAACATCGAGCGGGCGGCAGACTACAAGAGCGAATACTATCGCGGGCGAATTTACGCGATGGCCGGCTCAAGCCCGGCCCACAGCCGCATCGCGATGAACGCGGGAGGCGAACTGCGCGAGCGGCTGAAAGGATCGGGTTGTGGTGTTTACTCAAATGACTTGCGGGTTCGCACGTCCACCGAGGGTCTGTTTGCATATCCGGACATTACCGTCGTTTGTGGCGAGCTTCAGTTTCATGATGGGCGAAAAGACGTCGCGGTCAATCCGATCATGATCGTAGAGGTACTGTCACCGTCTACGGAAGACTTCGACCGGGGTGAAAAGTGGAGGGAATATCAAACTATCGATTCTCTAATGCACTACCTCCTGGTCGCGCAAGACAGGCCACACGTCGAGCATCATGCAAAAATGAGCGGGAATCATTGGGTTGTGACGACCTTCACCAGTTTGGAAGAGTCCGTGGGCCTGGAATCCATTCATTGTGTCCTTCCGCTCTCTGAGATTTACGATGGTGTCGACTTCTCACAAGCGGAGTCGGCCGGGGAAACCTCACAATGACGAGTGTTCTGTCGGGAAACCTAGCAGTGAGTTCCACCATTAACGGCGAGCCGGCGGAGTTCCTGTGTGATGTTCGGGAGACGCTGTTGGACGCGCTGCGGAATCGGCTGGGGCTGACCGGTGCGAAGGAAGGGTGCAACAACGGCAACTGCGGGGCGTGCAATGTCATGATGGACGGGCGCCTCGTGAACTCCTGCTGCGTGCTGGCGGTGGAGGCCGAGGGCTGCGAAATAGGGACCGTCGAGGGCATCGCGAAGAACGGGGCGCTCACTCCGCTGCAGGAGTGTTTCCTGGAGGACGCGGCGCTGCAGTGCGGAATCTGCACTCCCGGCTTTCTGGTCGCGGCCCAGGCGCTGCTGGAGCGGAATCCGAATCCGACGGAGCACGATATACGCTGGTGGCTGGCCGGGAATCTGTGCCGATGCACGGGGTATGACAAGATCGTTCGCGCGGTGCAGAACGCCGCTATAAGAAACCAGGAGGGATAGACTGTGGCCGCCGAGACGAAAGGGTATCGCGTGATCGGGACGCGTCCGGTGCGACCGGATGGCGTCGACAAAGTTACCGGACGGGCGGTCTACGGCGCGGACGTCGACCTGCCGCGGATGGCACACGCCAAGGTGCTCCGCAGTCCACACGCCCACGCGCGGATTCTGAGAACCGATACGTCCATGGCGGAATCCCTGCCCGGCGTGCTGGCAATTGCCACGTCAGCAGACCTGCCGGACGTTAACGCCATAGCGGACCTGGGCGAATCGGAAGGCGTGAACCTAAAGCATCTGAGCGCGAACACCCTGGCAAGGGGAAAGGCGCTTTACCACGGGCACGCGATCGCAGCCGTCGCTGCCACGAGTCTGCACATCGCTCAGGAAGCCGTTCGGCTGATCGAGGTCGAGTATGAAGTCCTGCCACCGGTAATGGACGTCCGGAAGGCGATGGAAACGGACGCAGCGCTCCTGCATGACGACATCTTTACCGACACGGCCGGCGAGAAGGCGCCGAATCTCAGCAACGTCGCCTCTCACCTGATATACGAGGAGGGGGACGTAGAGAAGGCTTTCGCGGAATCGCACCTCGTCATCGAGCGCGAGTTCGAAACCGCGACCGTGCACCAGGGGTATATCGAGCCGCAGGCGGCGGTGGCGGAGTGGCGTGCGGACGGGTCGCTCACGGTCTGGTCCTCTACCCAGGGGGCGTTCACGGTGCGCAGCCAACTGACGGAGATTCTGCAGCATCCGATCTCTCAGATCAAGGTCATCCCAACCGAAATCGGCGGCGGATTCGGCGGCAAGATCACGGTCTATCTGGAGCCGGTAGCGGCGGTCCTTTCTCGCAAGTGCGGGCGTCCGGTGAAGATGACGATGGATCGGGCGGAGGTACTCATCGGGACCGGGCCGACGCCCGGAAGCTATGTCCGCGTCAAGATGGGAGTAGATCGCGACGGAATCATTACCGGGGCTCAGGCTTACCTGGCATATGAAGCGGGGGCCTTTCCCGGGTCGGCAATTGGGGCTGGGTGCATCACTGTATTTGCTCCGTACCGGCTGAAGAACGTGCGGATAGATGGATATGACGTGCTGGTAAACAAGCCGCGGTCCGCCGCATACCGCGCGCCGGGAGCCACGGTGGCCGAATTCGGTACGGAGACGGTGGTCGACGAGATATGCCGCGAGCTTGGAATCGATCCGCTGGAATTCCGGCTCCGCAACAGCGCGCGGGAAGGGGATTGGCGGGCTTCCGGGCCCCCGTTTACCCGGATCGGGCACGAAGAGTGCGTGCAGGCGGCGATGGATTCCGTGCATTGGGATTCTGACGTATCCGACCGATCGGACCGATCCGACCGATCGAGGCATTTGCGGCGGGGGCGGGGCGTTGCGAGTGGGTACTGGATGAACTGGGATGGCACATCCTCTTGCAGCGGGCGGATGAATCCGGATGGGACGGTGACGCTGCTGGAGGGGTCTACAGATATCGGCGGGACGCGGGCGTCGATCGCGATGCAGTTCGCTGAGGAGTTCGGGATTCCGTTCGAGGACGTTAGGCCGCAGGTCGTGGATACGGATTCCGTTGGGTACACGGACGTGACGGGCGGGAGCCGGACGACGTTCGGAACCGGGCTTGCGGCCTACCAACTCGCGCAGGAGATGCGGGCGCAGGTCGTTGACCGGCTGGCTGAGGCCTGGGAGGTAGACGCCGTAAGCGTGAAGACCGAGGGAGGGCGCTTCTCGTCGAACGGCAAGAGTGCGACAGTGAAAGAGGCTGCAAAGCTCTTCGAAGAGCGTGGAATCCGCGTTTCGTCCACGGTCACAGCCAAGGGAAGCAATGGGAGTGGCGCTTTCGCCGTGCATGTCGCGGACGTGGAGGTTGATTCGGAGACTGGGAAGGTGGATGTCATCCGGTACACCGCGGTTCAGGATGCCGGGAAGGCCATTCACCCGTCCTATGTTGAAGGACAGATGCAGGGCGGGGTGGCGCAGGGGATAGGCTGGGCGCTGTATGAGGGCTACTTCTACGACGAAGCGGGGCGGTTGAAGAACACTTCGCTCTTGGATTACAAGCTGCCCACTACTCTGGATGTGCCGCCGATCGAGACGATCATTGTGGAAGTGCCTAACCAGGGCCATCCGTACGGCGTGCGCGGCGCAGGCGAGGTCCCAATCGTGCCACCACCGGCTGCCATCGCCAACGCCATCTTCGATGCGGTTGGAATCCGGATGCGCGATCTGCCGATGACCGCCGACCGAGTTTGCGCCGCGCTCCACCGGAAGGGCACCGCGGAAACTCCGTCCTATGGTCATGTGGAGCATGCGGGTGTTCCCGCAGAGCGACCACAGACGTATACCTGCAGAACACCACCGGCGTGGGCCCGCCTCCCCGTTTGCGCAGGAT